>CAMBQF010000022.1 GCA_945869825.1 Chitinophaga pinensis
TCCCCACAGGTGGTACCATATATGGTTATGATGGTGTAAAACAGGCATTTGAAACCGGCCGTGGCCGTATTGTTTTGCGTGCTAAAACACAGATTGAGCAGTTTGAGAATGGCCGTGAGCGTATTATTGTAAACGAAATGCCATACCAGATTAACAAAGCCGAAATGATTAAAAAAACGGCAGCGTTAATTAATGATAAGAAAATAGAAGGCATTACCGATATCCGCGACGAGTCTGACCGCGACGGTTACCGTGTTGTTTATGAGCTCCGCCGCGATGCTATTACCAACGTTGTACTTAATAATTTATACAAGCATACCGAGCTTCAAACATCATTCAGTGTAAATAATATTGCACTGGTAGATGGCCGCCCTACGGTATTGAACCTGAAAGACCTTATTGTAAACTTTGTGAAGCACCGCCACGAGGTGGTTGTGCGCCGCACACAATATGAGCTGGAGCAGGCTGAAAAGCGTGCCCACGTGCTGGAAGGTTACCTAATAGCCCTGGACCACCTTGATGAGGTGATTGCCCTAATACGTAGCTCTGCTACGCCCGAGGTTGCGAAGGATGGCTTAATGGCCAGCTTCCAGTTGAGCGAGATACAGGCTAAAGCGGTTCTTGCCCTGCGTTTATCTACGCTTACCGGCATGGAGCGTGATAAGATTAAGGAAGAGTACGATGAGTTGATGAAGCTGATAGCTAACCTGCGTTTGATTTTATCTGACGAAGCGATGCGCTACGGTATTATTAAAGACGAATTGCGCGAGGTGATGGAGAAATACGGTGATGAGCGCCGTACCAATATTATATATGAAGGTGGCAACTTCCGTATGGAAGATATGATAGCTGATGAGGATGTTGTAATTACTATATCGCACATGGGCTACATTAAACGCACTGCCGCTACCGAATACCGCCAACAGGCTCGCGGTGGCAAAGGCAGCAAAGGTGCCCGTACCCGCGATGAGGACTTTGTAGAACAAATCTTTATTGCATCCACCCATAACTATATGCTGTTCTTTACAGAGCAGGGTAAATGTTTCTGGATGAAGGTGTACGAAATACCTGAAGGTTCTAAAGACTCTAAAGGCCGCGCTATACAAAACCTAATACAAATAGGGCCAAACGATAAAATACGTGCCTTTATAAATGTAACCAACCTGGAAGAAGCCGGTAAGTTTATTGTAATGTGTACTAATAAAGGTACGATTAAGAAAACCAAACTGGAAGCGTATAGCCGTCCACGTCAAAATGGCATAAACGCAATTACCGTTCGTGATGGCGAGACCTTATTAGAGGCCCGCTTGACAGATGGTAAAGCAGACATCTTAATGGCGCTACGTTCGGGCAAGTGTATCCGTTTCCCCGAAGCTAAAGCACGCCCAATGGGTCGCAACGCATCGGGTGTTCGCGGTGTAAGCCTTGCACACGAAAATGATGAGGTTGTAGGTATGATTTGTATTAGCGACCCAACACACAGCGTATTGGTGGTGTCTGAAAACGGTTACGGTAAAAGATCGGACCTTGAGGACTACCGTATTACTAACCGTGGTGGCAAGGGTGTTAAAACCATTAGTGTAACCGATAAAACAGGTGCGCTTATTGCCCTGAAAGAGGTAACCAATGAGGACGACTTAATGATTATTACCCGCAACGGTATCATCATTCGCCTGGCAGTAGCCGATATGCGCGTAATGGGACGTGCTACCCAAGGTGTGCGCCTGATTAAGCTTGGTAGTAAAGATGCTATAGCAGCCGTTACCCAAGTGGAAAGCGACCCTGAAGAAGAACACGTAGTAATTGACGGCGAAGTATTAGAAGGGCCGGTAGTTGACGATGTGGAAATTGATGAACCTGAATTGGATGATGATGCTGATGTTGAGGGCGAGGAAGGCGATGATGCCGAGCCGGAAACTGAAGAATAATCTTCAATGAACAGATAAAGAGATAAAGAATATAAATCCCCCAAACCCGATAACTATCGGTTTTGGGGGATTTTTTTAGAATGGTTTTATGGAAAAATTAAACTCAGGCACTCTAATTTTAGGCACGTAATTTGAAATAATGCGATAAACAGTTTAAAATGTAGTGTGTATAATTGATACAAAGCATTAATTTTGAACGCTGATTTAACAGAACACAAATGAAACTTAGAATCACTCTGGCAGCCGTAGCCTTAACAGCGGCAGTAAGTTTTGGCCAAAACGCGAAGGTTGTTTCGGCTTATAACTATTTAGAAAACTACAAACGTGATAGGCAGGGCGAGCCTGAGGCTTTAGGTAAAGCCAAAGAGAGCATTGAGCCTGCTACTACCGACGAGAGTACCATGAACAAACCAAAAACATGGTATTACCGCGGCAATATCTACTTTGAAATTGGCCAAAGCAAAAACCCAACACATGCCGGTTTGGCTCCTGACCCTTATTATGATGCTGCATTTTCTTACCAAAAGTGTTTATTGCTGGACCCTAAATATGAATTTGCCAATATTGCTAAAATGCAATACCGTTTTTGTTCGGCCCAGGTGCTAAACAAAGGAGTAACCGATTTTACTAATAAAGATTATACATCGGCCCTTATACAATTTGAAAAATGTATTAAACTGGCAGAAGAGGGCAAAACCTTTGATACCCTTGCGGTACGTAATGCTTTGTTAGCTTCTAAAAACGGTAAAAATTACGATAAGGCGGTTTTTTACATTAACAAGCTAAGTGCAGCCGGTATTGGTGGTGCGGCCAATTATTTAGACCTGTCGCGTATTTATGCTGAGAAGGGAGATACTGCCACATCTATGAAAACGTTGCAGGAAGGCCGTGCTAAATATCCGAGCGATGTTAACCTTATTATTGATGAGCTTAATTACTACCTCATTAAAAACGATAACGTAGGCGCTGAGAAGAACCTGAAAGACGCTATTGCCGCCGACCCTAAAAACCCAACGCTATACTTTGCAGCAGGCACTGTATATAGCAATCTGGCCAAGGCCGCTACTGATAAAGCAGATACCGCTACAGCAAACAAGCAGTATACTAAAGCTGAAGAGAACTTTAAAAAAGCTATTGAGCTTAAGGCTGACTATGGCGATGCCTTGTTTAACTTAGGCGTAGTGTATGTAAACCGTGGTAACATCTTCTTAGATAAATCGAATGCTTTTGTAGACAAACGCATGTTTAAAGAGGCTGATATTGAGAAAGATAAAGGCACTAAGCAATACCTGTTGGCTATTGAGTTTATTGAAAGAGCCCGTTTAACTGACCCTAAAGAAGTTATATACATAAAAGCACTTAAAGACCTTTACGGCAAAGTTGAAAACGACGGCAAGTACAAGGAAATGAAAGACTTGCTTGATGGCATGAAAAACTAAATAGCTAATAAACGCTATTTTTAAAAAGCCACTCGAACCATGGGTGGCTTTTTTGTTAATATCATATTGTAGCAACGTTTGGTTAATAATACTATTTTAGTGCCCACTTAAAAAACGATATGGCAAAAAATAAACTATTTACTGTAAAACCATTGGCAAAACTAATGGCTGAAGCAACAGGAGACGAGAAAGGCCTTAAGAGGACATTGGGCGCTTGGTCTTTGTTGGCATTAGGCATAGGGGCTATTATTGGCGCTGGCTTATTTGTACGTACAGCAGCGGCGGCTGGCGGACATGCTGGTTCGGCTGTTACTATTTCATTTATTATTGCGGCGGTAGGCTGTGCCTTTGCGGGCTTGTGCTACGCTGAGTTTGCATCGATGATACCTATTGCAGGTAGCGCTTATACCTATGCCTATACTACAATGGGCGAAATTGTTGCCTGGATTATAGGCTGGGCATTGATATTGGAGTATGCACTGGGTGCTGCAACTGTTTCTATTGCTTGGAGCGAATACTTAAATAACTTGCTCGGGGGGGCAATACCTTACAACCTCTGTCATAGCCCGTTTGAGGTGGCCGCTGATGGCACTCACGGGTTAATTAACCTTCCTGCCTTGTTTATTATAGTAGTGCTAAGCCTGCTATTAATAAAAGGTACTAGCGAGTCGGCCATTGTAAATGCTATCATAGTATTTATTAAGGTGGCTATTGTATTGGTTTTTATCGCTATTGGCTGGGGTTTTATAAACCCTTTAAACCATGCACCATATATGATACCAGCAACCCAGCCTTCTATAGATATGGGTGGAGGTAAATTTTGGGACTATTCCGAATTCTTTCACCATGGTTTTGGAGGAGTAATGCAAGGCGCAGCAATTGTGTTTTTTGCTTTTATTGGTTTTGATGCTGTTTCTACTGCAGCGCAGGAAGCTAAAAACCCCAAACGCGATATGCCTATTGGTATACTTGGCTCGTTAGCCGTATGTACTATATTATATATACTGTTTGCTCACGTGTTAACTGGGGTTGCTCCTTTTACTGATTTTATTGATCCTGTAAAGGGTAAAGAAGCATCAGTGTCATACGCAATACAGCAGTATATGCATGGTTACGAATGGTTAGGCACCGCTGTTACCATTGCTATTTTGGCCGGTTTCTCATCAGTAATGTTAGTAATGCTTATGGGCCAAAGCCGTGTGTTCTTTTCAATGTCGCACGATGGGTTGCTACCTAAAATGCTTTCTGACCTTCATCCTAAATACCGTACCCCTTATAAAGCAAACCTGGTTTTAATGATTGGTGTAGGCATATTTGGTGCATTTATTCCAGGTAGCGTAGCTGGCGATTTAACATCAGTAGGTACCTTGTTTGCCTTTATTTTGGTTTGCCTAGGCGTAATTATTTTACGTTACAAAAGCCCTGAGATTCCAAGGGCGTTTAAAACCCCGCTAGTTCCATTGGTGCCAATACTAGGCATATTGGTTTGTGGCTTAATGATAGCTTCAGAGCCAGGCCAAACCTTAATTATGTCATTTATATGGATGGTTTCAGGGCTTGCGTTTTACTTTTTATACAGCATAAAAAATAGCAAGCTTAACAACCCGCACAAACACAAAGAAGAATAGTATTTAGATATTAGATAACTAAAAAGGCTCTTTTATAAAGGGCCTTTTTTTATGGGCAGATTTTTTTTAACTTGCTAAAAAGAACCTATGAAAAAACTTTACATGGTATTGCCCGTAGCGGCTGTGTTTCTATTTGGAGCTTGCAAAAAGGATGATTCAGCAAACCAGCCTCGTACAATAGAATATTCTATTGAGTGCCCTAATTGCTTTGTTGTGTATTACGATGCTGATGGCAACCAGGTAAGTTTGCAGGATAAAAACAGCTTGTGGAAGCAGACTATTGAGGCAAAGCAAGGCGGCATAGTTTTGCTGGCGGCCCAAAACTCATCAGGTAGCCCTACGGCTGTTACGGGGCGTATAAAACTTAATGGCACTGTACTTACAGAGAAAACCACTTACTGCCCCATAAGCGGAACAGTATTGGTTACTGATACTATACAATAGGGTTTATTTGCCTTTGGTTAACTGGCGGAAAACGTCCTCAATACTAGCTTCCTCTTTATTGAGGGTTAGTACAGTTAGCTGTTTGTCTACCGCGTATTTAAATAACTCAGAACGTACATCTGCATTACCTTTAGAAGATATGCGGTACTTATTGTTGCCCAATTCTTCCAGCTTAGTTACACCAGGTAGTTTTTTAAGTTCAGCCGTGTTAGGGGTCTTATCAAACTCAACCACAATGGCGGCATTGCCTACGCGGTATTGGTTTAGGGAATCAACCTTATCATCGGCTACTATTTTGCCTTTGTTAATGATGATAACCTTGTCGCACATAGCTTCTACCTCCTGCATAATATGGGTAGACAGCATAACGGTTTTCTCCCTGCCCAGTTCTTTTATAAGTTGACGGATATCGACCAATTGGTTAGGGTCTAAACCGCTGGTTGGTTCGTCCAGTATCAGCACTTCTGGGTCGTGTATCATGGCTTGGGCTAACCCAACACGCTGGCGGTAACCTTTACTAAGTGCGCCAATTTTTTTTGCCTGCTCAAGGCCCAGCCCTGTACGTTCTATCATTTCGGCCACTCGGTTTTTTTTGTTCTTTATTTTGTAAATGCCGCAAATAAAGTCAAGGTACTCTTTAATGTACATTTCAAGGTACAAAGGGTTGTTTTCGGGTAGGTAGCCAATTTTGCGGCGTACATCTAAAGAGTTTTCAAACGTATCAAACCCGCATACTTTTACACTCCCCTGGTCGGGACTAATGTAGCAGGTAATGATTTTCATCATAGTGCTTTTACCCGCACCATTAGGGCCTAAAAAGCCCACTATCTGGCCTTTTTCGGCATTAAATGAAACATTATCTAAGGCCTTTTGCGCGCCGTATAATTTGGTGATATTGCTAACCTGTATTGACATTGCCACAAATATACGCTAATGTGTGAACTGCATATTATAACAGATTAAAATGATTGTCAGAATTTTCAAATATAGTTTATAAGCCTTAGCCCTATATTTGTAGAGGTATATCAAGATGCACTTATCTTGTTCAGACAATAAATGGAAGAAGGACTTGTAATAAAATCGACCGGGAGTTTTAGTACCGTGCGCTTAGACAGTGGAAACATTGTTGAGTGTAAGGTGCGTGGCAAGTTCCGTTTAAAGGATATTAAAACAACCAACCCCGTTGCTGTTGGCGATAGGGTAGAGGTGGAGGTTGATGCAGATGAGAACACATCGTGGATAGTAGGCTTGCACGAGCGGAAGAACTACATCATCCGCAAATCTATTAACCTATCAAAGCAGTTCCATATTATTGCCTCTAATATGGATCAGGCGCTGGTAGTGGCAACAGTTGCATCTCCACGCACTTCAACCGGCTTTATCGACCGTTTTTTGGTAACAGCAGAGGCGTATTCCATTCCTCCTTTCATCGTTTTTAATAAGGTTGATTTGCTAACTGAAGATACCCGTGCGTTGCAGGATTGGTTCATCAACCTGTATACCAAAGCAGGGTATGAGTGCTTTGAAGTATCGGCCGCTACAGGCAAAGGCCTTGATGTATTATTAGAAAAGTTAAAGGGGAAGGTAACCTTATTTACAGGCCATTCAGGTACGGGCAAGTCAACACTTATAAATACTATCGACCCTGAACTTAGGCTGCGTACAGGCATTATTTCAGTAGCACACGATAAGGGAAAGCATACTACCACCTTTGCCGAAATGTTTGAAATGAAAGGTGGTGGGGCTATTATTGATACACCGGGTATTAAAGAACTGGGTTTAGTTGAAATGGAGCCTGAAGAGCTTTCATCGTACTTTCCTGATATTTACAAATATCAGGGCTATTGTAAGTACACCAATTGTGTGCACGATGGCGAGCCGGGCTGCGCGGTGTTGCAGGCTGCGGAAGATGGCGATATTGAAGCGGAACGATACACCAATTACCTGGCTATTTTAGCCGATTTAAAAGAACAAAAACAGAATTTATATTAGTTAGTTATGCGGGCAGTAATTCAGCGGGTTACAGAGGCATCTGTTACAATAGACGGAACTGTAAAGTCGAAGATTAAAAACGGGTTGGTAGTGTTGTTAGGTGTAGAGCCGGAGGATACCCTTGCCGATGCTGTTTGGCTATCTAAAAAGATAGGCCACATGCGTATTTTTGGCGATGATAAAGGGTTGATGAACCTGTCTGTGCAGGATATTGATGGAGAGGTAATGGTAATAAGCCAGTTTACCCTGTTTGCCTCTACAGTAAAGGGAAGCCGCCCATCGTTTATAAAAGCTGCAAAGCCTGAAATGGCAAGGCTTATGTACGAAATGTTTTGTAAAGAATTAAGGGATATTATAAGCCGCCCAATACGTACCGGTGAGTTTGGCGCAGATATGAAAGTAGCCTTAATTAATAATGGCCCGGTTACTATCATTATGGACAGTAAGAACAAAGAGTAGCAATTGTCAGGTGATTGGTTATATAATTGACATTGACCATTGTCAACTAACCATTACACCTTCACTATCTTCTTCCTGATTGCTTTCTTTAGGCTACTGCTGTCTTTACCGTAGTTAGACCATACTGTAATAAAATATACCCCGTTGCGGTAAGGTGTCATATCAATATTAAACGACCCAAACTCTGCGTTTTGAATATCTCTGCCTTCCAGTAGTTTTCCAGATATATCATATAACTCAAAGCGCACCGCAGTATACAAAGGGCTATCAAACTTTACTTCAGCAGTGTTCTTTATTGGGTTTGGGTATACTACTATCCCGTCGTCAGAATCTATATCGGTTTTAATAACCGTATTTTGCTGAACAACCAATATTTCGGGATCTACAATTACAGAATCAACAGGGAAGCCAGGTTGAAGGTCAAATATTTGCCCGTTGTAAGTATGTTCAAGTATTATAGTAGTGTCGTTTGTAGCGCTCTTCAACCTAACAGGTAATGGCCCTTCAAAAAAGTCAACCGAGGGGTGTGTAGGCTGTTGGTTTAGTTCTATTATCAAACGGCTTGATGGAAACTGGCCCCATTTAAGTGTATACAGTGGATGTCCCTGCCCATAATACCAGTCATCAAAAAACTCAGTTAGGTCTATGCCACTTTGCTCTTCAAAATGGTATTTCAGGTTCTCCGTCAAGGCAAATTTATAGGCTATTAAAGGGTCGTTTAAGTAATGCTTTATAGCGGTAAAAAAGTTATCATCGCCAATACGTAAACGTATCATGTGTAGTAAAAAAGCTGCTTTTCGGTAGCTAAGTCTTCCATTAAATATCCTGTTGCTGGTAGTTGTGTCACTACAAAATACAGATCCGTCGGTGGCCGCTATTATATTGTCATGAGATAGTTTTTTCCATGGCAGCCAATATTGTGGTTCAGTAAATTCATACGATATGCCAGTGCAATAGGTAGCAAACCCCTCATTTAACCATATATCCTGCCAAGATCCGCAAGTAATCCTGTTGCCAAACCATTGGTGTGCCAGCTCATGCGATACCAGCTCAAACCCAAAACTGCCCATAAAGCTCATAGTTTGGTGTTCCATACCGCCGCCCCAGCTCCATTGCGCATGGCCATACTTCTCGCTACCAAACGGGTAGGGCGTAAAAAGCGAATCGAATAAGTGCATAAACCTTACGGTTTGCGGGGTTTGCTGCTGCGCTACTGCTAGGTTTTGGGGGTATACATAGTTTAATATTTCTATCGTATCTCCATGCAAATAGGCAAAGTCTGAATAGATAGAGTAATCGCTACAGGCAAAGGCTATAAGGTATGTAACAATTGGGTAACGGTGTTTCCAGCGGTAGGTTTTAGTTAGCCCGTTATCTATGCTGCTAATTAATAACCCGTTAGAGCCCACCTCATATTTTTCAGGACAGGTAACATATACATCTATCGAATCAATTTTATCATTCAGTGTTTGTTTGCAGGGCCACCAATCTCGCGCACCGTAGGGCTCAGATAGGGTAGTCATAACCGGTATACTATCATTTTGCCAATCTGTAGTAAACGATCCAAAACCTGAATTACCAGGCACCCCATGGTAAAAAATGGATACACTGTCTGTTTGCCCAATAGCAATGCTTGATGGTAGGGTAATGGTTACAATATCATTAAAGTGCAGGTGAGAAATAAGCACCCCATTATGTTTTACAGAATCTACAAACAAAGCATCAATCAAATCAAAAGCTACGCTGTTGACTGCTGATGTTGCAGTAAAATAAGTGGTAACAGAGCCTTTTTGTATAGCCCTAACCGCAGGGTCTACTGTTATTTCCAACCTATGGTATTTCACATCATAGTTGCTACCTGTGCCAGTAGTTACATTGGCCTGCTGGGTTGATGAAAACAATAACCCCTCGGTATACACCAGCTTATTAAATTCAACTTGTTGTGCAGCTGGAGATATATCAGGTATTTGTGCCCGAATTACTAATGCAGCTAAAAGTCCTGTTAAAATAAATAATAACCTCATGGTATTGTAAATATATGCCTTTTAGGTGTTAATACCGTGGCCTTCTTACTCCTCTTTTAATAATATCGGGGTCGGCTTTTATATTTCGTTCACCAAACTTCCAGTTTATACCAATTGTAACATAACTCATACCATAGCCTCCTTCTACAAAAAAGCCTAAACGTTCTCCAGGGTACCACCGCATACCCACAAAACCGGCTACCAATGGGCTAAAACCACCATAGCGCTTATATGGGTCTGCCTCAAAAATCGTAGGCGATTGGTCATAGTATTCATCCTTAAAAAATTCATACCTGGCCCCTGCGTTCATTCCTATGTAGCAATTAAAATGCTGGGTCATTAAAAAAGTTGGGTGCAGCGCAACCCTAAATGCCAACACTGTATTATTCCAGGCAACATTATAACCGTTATTAGGGTACTGGTAGTAAGCATGGTGGTATGCTCCTGTAACACCTAAACTAAGCAAGCCTACTTTATTAAATCCTAACAACCCTTTTTCATAAGATACTGATAGGGCGGGCCATTGGCTGTTATCGCTGTAAAAGCTGGATACCCAGCCAAACCCAGCACCAAAACTAATCAGCGAGTTTTTCAATTCGTACGACCTGTCTTGCGCTTTTAAACTGTTGCTTGCCAACAAACAGAATACTACAAGGCTTGATATAATTAACTTTTTAACTATCATGGCATTAGTTACCTACAAATTTATAGTTTTAACGTCTCATTTTGGTTAAAAGTTTTTACAATGAATTCGCAGCTTGAGATAACCCCTGATGCAAAGATCATAGGTAGGCGTTACACGTTTCATATTGTTGGCGGTGATAACACAACCGGTTTTTTTAATTTATTTTAAGAGGTTAAAGACCGTTACAAATAATATATAATTACCAAGCCTTAAACCGTTGTTGTTTATTCGTAGGATAAATTAAGGTGGTTAAGTAATTAATCAGGATTATATTTTTAATCATAAAAATCCAGATAAAAGTAAAGCGTAGCGGTTCTGATAATGCTAAAACCTATGATTCTGTTCTTGTTGCTAAACCAGAATTCCAAGATATTCTACAGGAAGGCTATTATGCGCACACAGTAGACTATACTAAGTATAAAGTAGGCGATGCTATTACTATCGTTACTTTTTTTGACGAAAAAGTATGGACTTTTATGTTTAAACATATGGGCAAAGATGTTATTCAAAACAAAATTGACAAGGTGCGCTGCATTAAGCTAAAGCCCATATTACAAAAAGGTCTGCGTGTTAAAATGACTATCTGTCTAAATGAGGATGCAAACCATTTCCATAGCGCCTAAAGGCCGATGTGCTGGCAGGGGTCATTAAACTTGATATAAAAGGTTATTCTGGTTGGGTAGCTCCTTTGTCCATAGTTAAATAGCCTTATATTTGTGGCTTATGCCACGCTACTTTATTCGTTTAGCATACAACGGTAACAATTATAATGGTTGGCAGGTACAGCCTAATGCGCCTACAGTACAGGCCGAGGTTGAAAAGGCTTTATCCACAATACTTAGGGCTGAAACCGAAGTAGTGGGCTGTGGCCGTACCGATACAGGTGTGCATGCTTCTGATTATTATGCTCATTTTGATTTAGAAACAGCTATAGCCAATTCTGCCGATATGGTCTATAAGCTTAATAAGCTGCTTCCTCATGCTGTAGCCATTAAAAGTATTGCTGAGGTTAATGCTGATGCTCATGCCCGTTTTGACGCGATTAAAAGGATGTACGAATATAAAATTGTCCGCCATAAAAGCCCCTTTACCCAAGGGGTTGCGTACTATTATACCGGCAACTTAGATTTAGAGCTAATGAATAAAGCTGCGGCATTATTACTTTCTGTTAAAGACTTTAAAGCATTCAGCAAAGCCCATACTGATGTTAAAACTACACTGTGCGATGTTACGCAGGCTGAGTGGGAGGTAAAGGGCGATGTATTGGTATTTACTATTACCGCCAACCGCTTTCTTCGTAACATGGTTAGGGCTATAGTAGGAACCTTGCTAAATGTTGGCAGGGGTAAAATGTCTATGGCAGAGTTTAAACAGGCTATTGCCAGTCTGGAGCGCTCAGAGGCTGGAGATTCTTCTCCTGCTGAGGGCTTATATCTTGCAGAGATAATATACCCTTCAACTATATTTAAAGGATAAAGTAAGACAAATTAGTATCTTGCAGTATATTTTAGTACTATGATTTTCAGGTTACTTCCTATTCTTATTGTTACATCGCTTAGCGCGTGTGTTAAAGACTCTTCTAAACTAAAAATGATTCGCCGCCCTTATGTGCAAAACGTCTGGGCCGATAGTGCATCTGTTATCTGGAAAACCAATGTGCAGACAGACAATTGCCATATAATGTACGGAATCAACCAGGTGTATGCTGATAAGATGGGCAAAACGGTTAAAAACCCCGATGGTACTTTTACCCATACAGTTACCCTTACCGGCTTACAACAAGGCCAGCGCTACAAGTATACTGTATACAATGATAATGTTATGCTTGACAATAGCGAAATGAATTTTATTGATGCACAGCGCACTGATAGTACTGTGGGTTTTAGCTTTTTAGCCTTTGGCGATATGGGGCGCAACCCTTATGATGATGGTTTTCCGCAGGTAACTGCCACCCAAATATTGGCGTTGCCAAGACACCCTGATTTTATTACAGCACTTGGCGATATTGTATATCCTTCGGGCGAAAGCAGCAAGTACGATGAATACCTGTTTGGTCCGTTTGCCTATGCTTTTTCTAATATCCCGTTTTACCCTGCACTAGGTAACCACGATTGGGGAGTAAACCCCGATGAGAACTTTTGTAAGGAGTGGAAACTGCCAAACAACGAACATTACTACAGCTACAATTATCAGAATACTCATTTTATCACCCTCGATTCTAAAGATGGCGACTTCTACAACTTTGCAGAGCAAAAGGCATGGTTGATTAACGATTTGCAACAGGCGCAGGGCTTGTACGATTTTATTGTTGTAAGCCTGCACCACCCCGGCCGCAATTGCACCTATAAAGGCGACGGGGCTAATGTAATGACGCTATATCCCATCTTTGCTCAATACAATGTAGATCTTGTTTTAAACGGCCACGCCCATACCTACGAACGTTTGCACCCTTTTGATGCTAATGGTAATGTATTAGAACAATTCCGTAACAACATTCAACAGTATCCTGACCTTCCAAACGGTTTTATCTCTATCACAGCCGGCGCCGGCGGTGTTTTACAGCCTAATTTTACACCCGATGGTTGCAACTTAGCGGCAAAGCAGTACCACAGGGGCCACTTTATACAATTCGAAATTTCCGGCAAAAAGCTAACAGCCAAAGCCTACGATTTACAAAGCGGTCTTGTGTTCGACCAGTTTGACATGCAGAAGTAATAAAAGAAAAATTTTAATGGCTCTCCTCATGCAAAGGGGGAGTGCTCAAGCCAAAGGCGGGTGGGATGGGGTGAAATTATTTAATCCACCGCATTTTAATAACGCCCCAAAAGGCTTCCTGGAAAATCTTTACACTCATTTTAGAGTGGCCAAGTACCCTGTCTTTAAACGTAATAGGGACTTCTATTATAGGAACAAGCTTTTTAATGGCGCGGTATTTCATTTCTATCTGAAAAGCGTAGCCCAAAAACTTAACGTTATCTAAGTCAATTTTAGCAAGGGCCGATTTATGGTAGCAAACAAAACCAGCTGTGGTATCGCGAATGCTTATGCCTAATACTATGCGTACATATACAGATGCAAAGTACGACATCAACCTGCGCTCTAATGGCCAGTTTTCAACCTTACCATCTTTAACATAGCGAGAGCCTATTGAAAGTTGCGCGCCACGTTCGGTACAAGCCAGTAATAAACGTTCCAAATCGGCAGGGTTATGAGAGAAATCGGCATCCATCTCAAAAATGTAATCATAGCCTTTTGCTAATGCCCACTTAAAACCATGTATATAAGCCGTTCCTAACCCTTGTTTGCCATGACGCACTTCCAGGTGCAGGCATTCGCTAAACACATTTTGTAATCTCCTAACAATATCAGCCGTTCCGTCAGGCGATGAATCGTCTACAATCAAAATATCAAATGCTGTTTTTTGAGAGAATACAGCCCGTATAATAGGCTCAATATTCTCCTTTTCATTGTAGGTTGGTATAATTACAATTGATGTGTTCACTGCTGAAATGACGGCAAATATAGCGCTAAAGGCCGTAGCCGCAAAATTGGGTTTTGATATTAATACGCCTTTATAACGCTATACGGCATAAATTGTTATCTGTATTATAATAAAAAGCCCCGCCTTTAGCGGGGCTTTTTATTATAATAACTTATCGCCTAGTAAAAACGGTAACGTTTGTCAACAATATTAGCATCGCTTTCTAATGCGTTTACAGCATCAGAAAATGCACGAGAAGAGTAGTCGCTTAGGAATTGTTTCTTAAGTACTTTCATGTCTGCGTTGGCTGCTGGTTGTAATTCGTTAACGCTTTCTACAACTACTACAAATACACCGCCCTGGCCAACAATAGGCTTAGATAATGCACCTGGTTTCATGGTAGTAATTGCACCTATAAGGGCAAGTTCGCGGCCAGCTCCCTGAATGAATACTGAGTTGTAAGGAAGACCGCTTGCTTCTACTGTAGCTTTTGCTTTAGTTGCTACCTGGTCAATAGTAGTGCTTCCACTTAGTGCTGTATTTAATTCAGCTACAAATTTGTCTGCTTTCTTAGCTTGTTTAGCTAGGGTTTCGCAGTCTTTCTTTACATCTTCAAAATTGGTAATGCCCTTGCTGCGTATTTCTTTTAGGCAACCAATAACATATTTATCACCTATTTGGAAAGCTTTAGAAACACTGCCTTTTTCAGCATTGTCGTTAGCCCATACTACAAGTTCTTTAGAGCCTGTTAAACCAGATACTTCTTTGTCGCCATCTTTAATAAAGGCAGGGCGAACTTGCAGGTTTTGCTTTTTAGCGGCAGCATCAAATGCATCAGCTGTAGTGTTATTACCGGCAAAGTCTGTTGCTTTTACGTAAGCAGCATCAATAGTTTCTTTACCCGGGGTAATCTCTTTTTCAATACTAACTATTATTACAGGGTATTCTTTTTGTTGTACTTCTAATAAGTGTACACCAAATTCTGTTTGTACAATCTGAATATCGCCAATAGCGCCGCTAAAGGCAGCATCGGCAAAAGGTTTAACCATTTGGGTGCGGCTAAAGAAACCTAGGTCGCCACCTCTCTGAGCCGTACCATCTGTACCAAATTTAGCAGCCATCTCGGCAAAAGTAGTAGCACCTGATTTAATTGCTTTCCTTACGCTGTCAGCTTTTAGCTTAGCAGTTTCAGTTGGTATGTTTTTATCAAACAAAATGTGGCGGGCCTTAACCTGCATAGAGTCGCCTTTACTGCTTACTTTAATAATCTTGTAAACGTTGTTCTCCATATATGGGCCTAAAACAGTGCCTTTAAGGGCAGAGTTTACTGCAGAATCATAAGGTGTTGCGTTTTGGCCTTTAATAATGGTTGTAAATGGATTGCCTTTATTGTCAGAGTTTGACGTAGCAAAAATAGTATCGTTAGTTGCATCTTTAAACTTAGGTACTAATGCTTCTATCGTTTTTTTAGTGTTCTCAATATCTTTTTGGGAAGGAATAATATCTATAGCCACTACATCAACCTTGCGGATGTTGTTTTTTAAACGGAAACGGAACTTGTTGTCGTCGTATGCTTTTTTGATATCGTCTTCACTAACGGTAACGGTGCTGTCAGCAACAGTGTCAAAACGTTTAAACACGTATTTAATGTTCGCGTTTTTGTTTTGTGTGTCAAATTTACGTTTAGCTTCAGCAGTAGTTACATAAAAGCCTTTGCTAATAACAGATAGGTATTTGGTACGTTTACGGTCTGATATTAGGTTTTTTTCGAAATTAACCCATTGGTCATAAACCAATGCGCTTTTCTCGTCGTCTTCGTTCAGGTTATCAACATATTGGTGAACCAGTGCTGGGTTAAACGTACGGGTAGTGCTATCCTGAAAAATAGGTGCCTGTAATATCTGGGCGTTTATGTTACGACCCCAAAGCATATCTCCTAATTCGTTTTTGGTTACGTCTACACCTAACTTTTCATATTGTGGAGTGTATACATAATCAGATATATAGCGGTTCCAAACTTCAGTAATAATATTGTCACGCATTTGTTGCTCTAGGGTAGACTGACCCGATTGTGCCAACACTGCGTTTTCAATCTTATCAACTTCCATCTGAAAATCGGTTTGCTTTACCTTACGGCCGTTTATCTCGGCTAAAAAGTTGCGGCTGTCGCCAAAAAACGACGAGCCATTTTGAAGCGCTCCACCTAAAATAAAGGCTAACAATGCAAAGCCTACAAATAGTACAACAAAAATGCCTGCCCTGTTGCGAATACTTTCTAGTATTGACATAATTCTTTTAAGTTTTTAAAATCAGGCGGCGAATATACAACTACCAAGCGAATTATAAAAATGCTAGTTGCATTTAGACTATCAACAATCCAATGTTGATTTAATCCCAAAAGCGCTTATATTGCTTATTTATTAGGCTTATGGCCTTATATTTGCAGTATAAAACCCACAAATAAAATTATTTTGATTGCCAGGTTACGAGCAAATGCAGGATTTTTAGTTTTGGCCATATTCTTCTTCTTGGCCGCGTGGGTTATAGATGGGTGGGATTTCTTTACCGAAAATAAGTCATCGGTTAGTTACAAGTTTAAAAAGGCCATAGAGCATAGGGATACCCAATTGCAGGATATCCTTAAAGATGCTGATATTCATTTTGATACGTATACATATAAGGCATTTGTAGATGCGTATGGAGATAAGTTTGACAACCTGTATGATAAGCGCCAGTGTGGCCTTTTTATCTTTAGGAATGACTCTTTAGTATACTGGACAGACAACTCCATCCCCGTTGAAGACAACCTTTACTATTCTGATTATAAGAATAAGATAGTCAACCTTAAAAGCGGCTGGTACCAAAGCGCTTACCGCGAAAGGGGACCTATAACCTTTCTTGTCTTGGGGCTTATAAAGCACAACTTTCCCTATCAGAATAATTACCTGAGCAACAGCTTTCAGCATAGTTTTGATATACCCGATGAAGTAGAGATTAGCCTTCCTCCCCCAAGTGTTAGCCCTGCAGGGCAAATTACTAAAGGCGATAGCTATGAGTTAATTTACCCGGATGAGTTTAAGCCAGCCCAAACGCTCAGGTATATTTCTATTGCATTTTATTGTATGGCTATTCTATTGGTCCTCATGTTCTTTGAGCGGTCGTACAGGCAGGTGTGTAAAAAGCCTTATTCCGTATTTTATGCCATAAGTCTTATGGTGTTAGTGCTGTTACTGCGGTATATAAGTTTTACTGCCCGCTTTCCCGACAACCTTTATAACCTGGAGCTGTTCAGCCCTTTGTTATATGCCCAGTCAGAAACCCTACCATCCCTCGGCGATTTACTTTTAACAACCCTTACTGCGTTTTATGTGTTGTACCTTTTCTCAAGGTATATATCGCTAACAAGGTTTAAAGAGCGATTACCAATTTGGCTCCGCTTTTCTATTTCAGTTATACTATTTTTAGTAATATTTCTAATAGCCCCTTTTACATTTGGAATTCTTAAAGGATTGGTAATCAATTCTAATATATCATTTAATATAAATAATTTATTTAGTCTTACTGCCTATAGCTATGTTGCCTTTTTTGTTTTTGGTATTATATTATTAGGCTTGTTCATTTTTACCGATAAGCTTATTGGGGTTGTTATATACTATAGCAACAAATTAAAGTTTGGCTTAGGTGCTTTTGCCCTGGCTGTAGGCATATATATGCTGTTATTTGTGTCTTATAGTTTTGATAGCCTTATATACGCCCTCTTCATCTTCCTAATATCGGGTATTATAATAGGCAATAAGTTACAACATCGTATTAGGTATACTTTTACTTCAGCCCTGTTTCTGGTATTACTATTCGGCTTGTTTTCTACTTATATAATATCTTCTAATACCATACAAAAAGAAGGGCTTAACCGCGAATTAATGGCATCTCGCCTTGCTGCAGAAAATGACCCTATCTTGGAATTTTTGTTTACCGATGTAAATAACAAGATACAGCGAGACAGCGTACTACATAGTTATTTATTGCCCAATAGCGAGGCTGCCGATAAAAAACAGTTTAAAGACCTTAACCAGCTGTATTTCAATGGTTATTGGGAAAAATATGAAACCAAGGTTACCGTTTTCGGGGCCGATAACTGTCCACTTCGGGTATTAAACACATCAACCCACCACGACCCTAATTACTTTGAAAGCCTGATTCGTGAACATGGTAGGTCAACGGTTTCTGATAATTTCTTCTTTTTAGATAATTCTAATGGCCGTATTAGCTACCTGGCAAAAATTAAGCTGAATAAAAAGGATGGTGGCGTTGATTATAGCGGAACGTTGTATTTGGAGTTTGAGTCGAAGTATAACCTGGAGGAAGTTGGTTACCCTGAACTTTTACTGGATAGGAAAGTAAAAGCTGAAGTAGATCTTACTGATTATTCATATAGCCGCTATAAATATGGAAAGTTGGTTGGGCAGTATGGCAGGTATCCTTACAGCCTTTCTTCAGCTGTTTTTGGGTCACTAAACCAGGAATACAACTGGGTAGAGAGTGAGGGCTATACACACCTTATTGACAAAACAGATGCTGATACCATGGTGGTGCTTAGCCGCAAAAAGCCCGGCTTTTTAGATGTTATCACTCCATTCTCTTACTTCTTCTTCTTTTATGGGCTACTCGCATTGGTATATTATATCATAGCAACAGTAAATGTCCGCAGGCAGCGCTCATCCCGTTCTTGGCTTTTTGGCACTATCGATTTTAAGAGCCGTATTCAGCTGACTGTCATAGTCATGCTAATGGTATCGCTTATTATTATTGGGGTGGGTACTATTTATTATGTAGTTAACCAAAGCAGCTACAAAAACGAGGAAGTAATAAGCGAAAAGATACACTCCATATCTACTGAATTGCAGAATAAGATAGGTGGTTACGACGCCATATACCCTTATATGTATGATGAGCTTAGCTTCTCCTTTAGCCGCATGTCAAATGTGTTCTTTTCTGATATAAATATGTACGATTTGAATGGCCGCCTGATAGCTTCATCTCGTCCTGTAATATTTGAAGAAGGCTTGGCAGGTAAAAACATAGACCCTTATGCCTTGCGTAAGCTCCGTATGAAACAAAAGACGGAGTATATCCACGATGAAAACATCGGCGACCTTAATTACATATCAGCCTACGTTCCGTTCCGTAACCGTAACAATGTATTGCTGGGCTACATAAACCTACCATATTTTGCCAAACAAAGCGAGCTTAGGAAAGAGATTACAACAGTATTGGTGGCTATCGTAAATATCTATGTGCTGCTTATTGGCATCTCTTTAATTGTGGCAATATTAATCTCTGACAGGATAACCCGCCCGCTGCGCCTTATACAAGAAAAAATGGGCCGCCTGCGGTTAGGTAAGTCTTACGAGTTGATTGATTACAAAGCTAACGATGAGATTGGTCGTTTGGTTGCTGAATACAACCGGATGATTAAGGAGCTGGATGTAAGTGCCGAGCTCCTCGCCCGGTCAGAAAGGGAAAGCGCATGGAAGGAAATGGCCAAGCAGGTGGCACACGAGATTAAGAACCCGCTTACCCCAATGAAGCTGAGCGTGCAACAATTACAGCGCACCTATAAGCCCAACGACCCGCAATGGGAAGCCCAGCTAAAGCGCTTTACCCTGTCGTTAATTGAGCAGATAGATACCTTAAGCCGCATTGCTGGGGAGTTTGCCACCTTTGCGCGCATGCCTAAAACCCAGGCCGAAAGGGTTAATCTTTACGAGATGCTGGTTAACATGCAGCAACTACATGCTAACGATACCGGTGCAGTTATCACCTTTAAACCCGAAACAGTTCCTCCGTGTATGGTTATTGCGGATAAAGAGCAGTTACTACGTGTGTTCAATAACCTAATAAAAAATGCCATACAGGCCATACCTGAAGATAAAGAAGGGCTAATTGTACTCGGTATTGTGCGTAGCGGCAATAGTTTTATTGCAACCGTGGCCGATAATGGAAATGGTATACCCGAAGACCTTCACGACAAAATATTTACGCCCAACTTTACTACTAAAACCAGTGGCATGGGTCTTGGTTTAGCTATTGTTAAAAGTATTGTAGATAGTAGCGGAGGCAGCATTTGGTTTGAAACCAATGAGGGCGAAGGCGCTACGTTTTTTGTACAGTTACCTGCTGCATAAAACTAAACGCCAAACAAATAGGCAGTAAACACCACACAAACTATTCCATCAAACACAGCGGCCGGTAGTAGCTTTTTAGTGTAGGTTTTTTTAATGTCTTTAATTACCCAAAACACCAGCAAGGCTTTTTCCATAAGGGTAACAGCTATTACAGGTATGCGCAATGCCTCATTAGTAGCCGCTAAAACCATTAATATGGCCAAGGCGCAAACCAATATGCCCCAATGGGCAAAATAGAATTTTGCTGAATCATCTTTCAACTCAATATTCAAAACCTTATTGGCATAAAATGCCGGAAAGAAGAATTGAAAGGTTACTACTCCTGTTACAGGCCCTACTATATAAAGTATGGTAGAAATATTGTCTGTTATAAAATTCATAATGCAAAATGCACAATTCAAAGCGAATAACAATACATTATCAATTTTGCATTGAGAATTATTAATTCTTCTTCTTGTACTCTTCTTTCGCCTTATTAAATGCCTTGTCTGTTCCAAATAGTTGGTCCATAAGGCCAATGGCGCTAAAGCTGCCATTTACATGGTAATGGTGCCAGTCGTGGTGCACCGAATAAGCCATCCAGGGGAAAGCATAACCCGAGTGGGTATGTAAGGCATTTATAACCACTATCATTATCCAGAATAAAACTACAAAAGGGTGGGGTTGTAGCAGAAGTACCCCTGCAAATACAGGGATAAGGTTACCCACGATATGCTCTACAAAGTGTACATAATGGGTTGCTATGGCAATAGATTCGCGGTACTCATGGTGCACACGGTGTATCTTTTTAAAAAAGTACTTGCGGTGCATAGTATGGTGCGCTGCAAAAAACAAAACATCCTCAATTAGTATAAGCCCGGCAAGTTGCAATAAGGCAACCCACCAACTGGGTATAGCTACATTTACAGTATACCCAAGCTTTACCATAAAGTAAAACAGCCCGGTTAAAAAGGGTAGGGTACCTAAAAATTGGTTTGCCAGCACCCTTGCTATAGCTTTAGATAAAGGCACTTTTGGCGATTTGCGCCTGCGCTCTTCCGGTATGTCTTGTATTTTGTATTTGTAAAGTGAATATGGCTTTTTAAACCTATCAAGTAATAAATAGGGGACACCCACACCCCAAAATATCAGCAGGTAAAAAGTAAAGCCTATAACAATTACAAATACATCGAGGCTTACCCTTTCCATAATCCAAGTCCAAGCTTTTGCGCCCATAAATTCTAAAAACAGCAGAAAAAGCCCCGTTAAGGTTAAAAAAATAAGGTTGTTTATAAATAAAGGGGGGTAATATTTAAAGCGTACCATGCCAAGTAATTGTTAGTTTAACAAATGTAATAGAAACCTGTTGTTACACACTCTTAAGCGCTATTAATAAATCTGAAAAATTAATATTGCTTACATTTGTGGCTTGGATATAGATTTATGAAAAAGATATACTTAGTATTAGCTACCCTTGTTGGTTTTAGTTTTCAGGTTAATGCACAATGCGGCTTAGCAACTCCCGACCAAAGCTGCACGGTAAGCCCTGCTTACCCAAATACCTGCCCCGATGATAATTTGCCAGACGGTATAGCAGGCCAGCCATACACTGCCGATATTACCATGTGGTTTCCTGAGGTGTTTTTTGAGCCTAGCGCCGGGTTGGATGTAACTATGAATACAGTGACCATTAATGCAGTATCGGGCATGCCGTTTGGCTTTAACTACACTGCCAATCCTTCTACTGTTACCCCTTCGCAAAACGAGTTTGCTGGTATCCGTATTTGCGGTACACCCTTTAATGCTGGCGATTATACTGTTACCATTAGTATAACAGTACAAGCTTCGGCTTTTGGTATATCGCAAACAGTTAACCAAAACATCCCTATAGCTTTGCATATAGACCCTTCAACAGCAGGTAATGTAGCTTTTACTATAAATAACCCATCGGGTTGTACCCCGCTGCCGTCGGCTTTTACTACCAACTTTCCTTCAAACGCAAACCCTGGTTACAGTTATTTTTGGAATTTAGGCAATGGTTTTTCAACCACCCAAGAAGTTATACCTCCGGTAGATTATATTGCGCCAAATGGCAATGATACTTTTTATGTTATAGAGCACTCTGTATCTATAGATACTATTGGCTTTTTTTTAGAAGCGGTGCAGGTAACCAATGTAAACTGTACCGATAATCCGGGCAATAACCCCGATGCTTATATTCGTATTTTAAATGGTCAGGGTCAAGAGGTCTATAATACAAGCTCCAGCACAATACAGGGCAACCCACCTTTCAACTGGACAATGAATATTCCCCTTAATTCACCTCCTTACAAAATACAGGTTTGGGACCAAGATGGTGGCCTTTTGGGCGCAGATGATAACTGTGCCGATAACGCGGAAGGAAGCAATGCGGGCATTAATATATTATTACCTGCTACAGAGGGGGTGTCTACCCAAATTGGCTCTACAGGTGGTTTAATACTAAACTATACAATTAACCACCCAGTAATTAATATTTCAGGCAGCGATACTATTTATGTGTATCCTAATCCGGCGGTTCCCGCTATTTCTGGCGATTTTGATTTTTGCCCTGGTACACAGGGTGCAGCAATTGTTTCAACCCCTGCATTCCAATATCAGTGGTATAGGGGCGATACTTTAGTTGCAAATGCAATCCAGCAAACACACTTTGCTACTTTGCCCGGGCATTATAGTGTTCAGGTTACAAATCAGTTTGGTTGTAATGCCAGTAGCGATACGGTAACTGTGAACCAATTTCCATTACCACAATTGCCAGCAATATCATATAGCGGAGGTTTATTACAAACAGATTTAACCAACCCTCCATTTCAGCTACAGTGGTTTTACGAAGGGTTTGCCTTTGCAGGGCAAACGGCTCAAACCTGCCAGCCGTTGTTTGATGGTATGTATTATGTAAGGGCCGAAAATAGCTTCGGCTGTTACTCTTACAGCGATACAATTTCTGTTACCAAAGTAGGTATTGCTGAAGATGATGCCAATATGTTAAATTTTACAATTTTACCAAACCCTGCAAATAGCAATGCCACTGTATACGTTAGCGGAATAGCATCCGGGCCTGTAGAACTTATTATTTACAATGTACTTGGTTCAGTTGTTATGCAAAAGCAGCTAAATATAAATAAGGGTGCAGTAAATAAATATGCAGAGACTATTGATGTAAGTGGATTGGCAAAAGGAATTTATAATGCTGCATTTAGATTTGGCAATAGCCAAAAGATATTGAAATTATTTGTTTATTAATATTTTTCAATATCTTTAAAAAACTAAACTGGCATGGAAATATTGAATGAAAATAAACAGTCAATATAAACAGATTAACTACGGCACTATATTAGATAGCAGTCAGGAAGTTTTTTGTGTTTTTGATATTGATAAAAATGTTGTTTCATATAATGATGAGTGGTTTAAGCTAACAGGGGTAAATCTGTCAGACAAAGGCGCCAATGTGTTTTTGTCGATATTATTTTCTGATAAGGATATAAAAAATTTTACCCGTCATTTTGATAAAGCGGTAGCACAAAATCAAATAGTTAAGAGCGAGTTCCGCATTCGAAAAAACGAATTGGCTTTTCATACTATTTCATACACGTTGGTATATGATGGTAAAACAACTGTTTTTTTATCAGGACGCGTGGCAACATCTGATAAAAGGTTAAATCGCCTTAGGTCATTAATAGCTGAGCATACTACCTTGGGTGCATGGAAATATGATTTAATCGATAGTTCTTTAACATGGACTATAGGAACTTATGCAATTTTAGAAGCTGACGGAACTACCAGAATTACCCCTGAAACTTTATTAGATATTTGCCATCCCGATTTTTTAGATGAATTATCTGAAAAATACTATAAACTTATTGAACAGGGTGAAGAATTTGATATTGAGGTAAAACTACTTAAACTCCGCAGTGGCAGCGAGATGTGGGCTAAAATATCTGGTTATGCTTACTTCAATGAATTAGGAAAGATAGAGCGGGTATATGGCATAGTGCAGGATATAGATAAGTATAAAAAGGCCGAAATAAATATTACTAACGAAAAACAAAAGGCCCAGATATACCTTGATATAGCAAGGGTAATTATTGTTGTATTAAAACCAGACCAAACAGTTGAAATAATTAATAAAGCCGGCTGCGAAATTCTGGGATATAGAGAAGAGGAAATAGTAGGCCTAAACTGGTTTGATAAGGTTGTTCCACAATCAATAGCCGATTTATTAAAAGCTTCTTACGAAGATTTTATTTCAGGTAACCGGGATGATGACCACTCAGCTTATGAAAATCCGCTAATCACAAAATCTGGAGAACTGCGTTATGTTTCCTGGAAAAATTCAATTTTAAGGGATAAAGAAGGAAAGATAATAGCTACTATCAGTTCCGGCGAAGATATTACCACAAGGAAAGTGGCAGAAGAAAAACTGCGACTTGAGCAAGAGCGCTATCGGTTAGCATTACAAGGTGTAGCCGCTGGTATTTGGGATTTCTTTGATATTAAAAACCAAAAACTATATGTCTCTCCCAAGTATCTGGAATTGATTGGCCGAGAATATGAAGAGAGAGAATATAGCCTGACAGAATTGGAATCGTGGGTAGACCCTGAATACCTTAAAATTGTACAAGATGCTTTTTACAGGTATTTAGAAGTTAAAAATGATTATTACAGTGTTGAAGGCAAGTTTATAATGGGAGATGGCACAACGCGTTGGTTTTTATTTAGTGGAAAAGCACTTTGGGATAATGAGGGTAATGCTATAAGGGCGGTAGGCTCTATAATTGATATAGATGATAGGAAAAGGGCTGAAGAGCAAATTAAGGAGCGCGATGAAACACTTAAGGCTATAATTAATAATGGCCTTATGCATTCTATATTAGTTAATAAGGATGGGTTTATTTTAATGGTTGATGAACCTGTTAATGTAAGGGCCGAAGAATTATATAAAAGCCCAATGCGCCCGGGTATGCACCTTTCTAAATTTGTACAGCCCGGCGATTATGGCTTGTTTGAAGAGCGTATTGCTAAAGCCTTGAGCGGAGAGGCTATTCTTTTTGAATATAATTTTAAAATTAATGAGGTGGATTTTTGGTTCCTGCTAAGTTTTGCGCCTGTTATAAAGTCGGATAATTCGGGTGTTGATAAAGTATTGCTCAACACCTTAGAAATAACAGAAACTAAAAAAGCTGAACTGGAGGTAATCAGGGCCAAACAACTGGCAGAAGAGGTTAGTAAATTAAAGTCTAATTTTTTGGCAAATATGAGCCACGAAATACGCACACCATTAAATGGTATGATAGGCCTTTCCAACCTGTTGGAGAAAGAAACAGACCTGGTTAAAATAAAAGAGCTTGTAACACTGCAAAAGCAAAGTAATAACCGGCTGCTGAATACACTAACTGGTATTTTAAATTTTGCAAGGCTTGAGTCTGAATTTGAAGGCATGCCCCTTAAGCGTATCAATGTGTTTGATATTATTACCAATGCCTATAATTCATTAAAAACCCAGGCCAGTGCTAAAAATTTAGAAATTAGCCTGGTTTGCAATGACAGTAACTTATATACCCTGGCTGACGATGGCTTATTTTACCAGGTGTTTCATAACTTGATACACAACGCCATTAAATTTACCAACCAAGGAAAGGTAGTGATAGTTATAGGCAAAAAAGAAAAGTATATAAATGTAAATGTATCAGATACAGGAATTGGTATTGCCAATGATTTTGCAGATAAAATATTTTTTCCATTTTTGCAGGAGAGTCAGGGAGAAAACAGGCATTATCAGGGAAACGGCTTAGGCCTGTCAATAGCAAAACGCTATGTTGAACTATTGGGTGGCAGTATTACAGTTAACAGTGTAAAAGGGAAAGGCAGTTCATTTGAAGTATTGTTACCATTAGTAACATAAACCAATTTTAATGAACTTGAATAGTATGGCAGGAAAAATACTTTATGTTGAGGATGATGAGATTAACGCGTATTTAATGCGCCGGTATCTAAACAAATGGGAGGTTGATTTGGCCAGCGATGCCGAAACAGCACTAATACTTGCAAAACATGAACAATATAAAATTGTCTTATTAGATATCAATTTGGGCGATAGCAAAATGACAGGTGTTGAGGCTATGAAGATTTTAAAAGGGAACCCCCTGTATATTAATACTGTTTTTGCTGCTGTTACAGCCTACGCTATGCCCGAAGACAGGGACAGATTTTTGCTGGATGGGTTTGATGAATACTTTTCTAAACCTGTTGATTACGAAAATTTAATAACCTTTATCGAAAAGACATTAGACGATTAAGTATATTCTGGTGCTTAATCCCTCTCAATCATTATCTTTGCGCCCTTATAAA
Source organism: Chitinophaga pinensis (assembly GCA_945869825.1). Classification (GTDB taxonomy): domain Bacteria; phylum Bacteroidota; class Bacteroidia; order CAMBQF01; family CAMBQF01; genus CAMBQF01. The sequence continues at coordinate 26,632 of CAMBQF010000022.1, forward strand.
AAAATACAATGGGTTTACAGTGCGGTATTGTAGGTTTGCCAAACGTGGGGAAATCTACCCTTTTTAATTGTCTTTCAAATGCTAAAGCACAAGCGGCTAATTTTCCGTTTTGTACTATAGAGCCTAACGTGGGTACTATTACCGTGCCTGATGAGCGGCTGACTAAATTGGAACAAATGGTTAAGCCACAACGTGTGGTACCTACTACTATAGAAATTGTAGATATTGCAGGCCTTGTAAAAGGGGCAAGTAAGGGCGAAGGTTTGGGTAATAAATTTCTTGCCAACATTCGCGATACAGATGCTATTATTCACGTTTTGCGTTGTTTTGACGATCCTAACGTAGTACACGTAGATGGGTCAGTTAATCCCGTTCGCGATAAAGAGATTATAGACATCGAACTTCAGTTTAAAGATTTGGAATCTGTGGATAAGAAGATTCAGAAAGTAGATAAACTGGGTAGGGCAGGAGATAAAGATTCTAAAAAGGCTACAGAGGTGTTACTAGTTTATAAAGAACATCTGGAAAAAGGCCTAAATGCACGCACAGCCCCTGTTGCAGAAGAAGATAAACGCCACATTGCCGATTTGGCTTTACTAACAGCCAAGCCTGTTTTATATGTTTGTAATGTTGACGAGGCTTCTGCTAAAAGTGGCAATGCTTATGTTGAACTTGTTAAAGCAGCAGTAGCTAATGAAAACGCCGAGGTGCTTATTATTACTGCCGCTATTGAAGCGGAAATTGCATCGCTTGAAACCTTCGAAGAGCGAGAAATGTTCTTATCTGACATTGGTTTGGAAGAGCCGGGTGTAAACAAGCTAATTAAATCAGCCTATAGGCTGCTTTCTCTACAAACCTACTTTACAGCGGGCGAAAAAGAGGTACGAGCCTGGACAATCCACAAAGGAGATACAGCCCCCCAAGCGGCTGGTGTTATCCATACTGATTTTGAAAAGGGATTTATCCGGGCTGAGGTTATACACTATGCCGATTTTGTTCAATATGGATCAGAATCTGCATGTCGGGATAATGGTAAACTATCTGTTGAAGGTAAAGAATACATTGTACAGGATGGCGATTTGATGCACTTCCGTTTTAACGTATAATACACTATGATAAAAGTCGCCACGTTTATATTCAACCCATTTTATGAGAACAGCTATGTTGCATATGATGAAACAGGCGAATGTGTAATTATAGATCCGGGTTGCTACAATAACAGGGAAGAACAGGAATTGGTTGATTTTATAGAAGCTGAGGGCCTAAATCCGGTGCTACTATTAAATACCCATTGCCATGTAGACCATATAATGGGTAACAAATTCATATTTGATAAATATGGCCTACTTCCGCAATACCATCGTATAGAACAAACTGTTTTAGAAGCAGCTCCTTCGCATGCCCGTATGTTTGGGGTAGAAATGGTTCCATCCCCATCAGCAGAAAGATATCTGGATGAAGGGGATGTTTTAGAATTTGGTAATAGTAGTTTTCAAATATTATTTCTTCCTGGTCATTCACCTGGTAGTATTGCTTTTTATAACGAAGAACAGAAAATTATTTTTGGCGGCGATGTGTTGTTTTATTTAAGCATTGGTCGTACAGATTTGCCAAGCGGAAATCACAGTCAGCTAATAACAAGCATCAAAAAAAGCCTGTTTAGGCTTGATGATGAATACCTTGTTTATTCAGGGCATGGGCAAACAACCACATTGGGAAACGAAAAGCGCTTTAACCCATTTCTTCAGTAAGAATGGTTGTAAAGTACATAGGTGAAGTTGTTCCCGGCAAGCTCAGCTCTGCATCGGCGGTTGAGGTTTTTGATAATAAGGTATACATTGCGGGCGACAACATTAATTTTATCTATTTATACAGCAAGCGTTTCTTTTTAATTGATAGGGTAAAGCTTTTTGCTGATGCTGATTTTGAGGAGCAGAAAAAGCCGGTAAAAAAAGATTGGGAAGCAATGTCTGTTATTACCGCAGCCGGAAGATACCCTAAGTTGCTGCTAATTGGTTCGGGGTCTAAAAATGTAGTGCGCGATTATGCTATCCTCTTAAACCTGTCATCACGCAAAATTAATAATGTAGAACATTGGCCACGCTTTTATAATTCGGTTAGAAAATTTCTTAAGCCTGATGAAGAATTGAATATAGAGGGTCTGGCGCAGGTAAAAGACCATCTTGTATTATTAAACAGGGGCAATGTTAATACAGGCAATGCTATTTTTATAACCGATGTTAGCGCTGCATTTCATTACACAGATTTTATTCATAGGATAGAATCAGCCCCGTTTGATATTGCAGAAACAAAAGCAGGGTTTACAGGTGCATATTATTTAGAAGAAATAGATACCCTTTTTTATACAGCAGCTGCTGAATTAACTTCAAATGCTTATTATGATGGTAAAGTGTTAGGCAGTGCAGTTGGGTGTTTCTTTAATGTTAGTCAACGGCTAAAAGACAATGTGTGGGTACCTGATAAACAGATTGCCTTTAATAATCAGTTACAAGGTAAAGTAGAATCGCTTACCTTGCTTCGTAAAATTGATAACAAATATGTATTCCTTGTCGTTACAGATAATGATGGTGTCCCAGGCTCTATGTACCAGTTATTAATTGAATTATAAGTGTATTAGGTTTGATTGTTTTATCTCCGGCAATAATAATATCTATAGCAATTGTTACTGCAATAGTATTGCATGCAGCCTTGTTCCTCCTCTTTAAAAAAGCGGGTTTTGCAGGTTGGAATGCTTTTGTCCCGGTGCTGAATATATTTACAATATTTAAAATTACCGGCCGGAAATGGTATTGGCTTATTCTCATGCTACTGCCTGTTATAGGCTTTTTGTTTGTAATGATTGCCTTTTTTGATCTCCTGCATTCTTTTGGTCGCAGGCGGTTTTATCATTTTTTGTTAGGCTTGTTTTTTGGCCCATACTACCTCTTTATTGTAGCGTTAAATAAAAAAGTTGAATATACAGGGCCAAGGCTTAAATACGCAACCCCTGCTCCTGTGTTCCGCGAGTGGGCAGAGGCTGTTATCTTGGCTGTTGTTTTAGTTACCGCTTATATAAAGCCATTTTGGTTTGAAACGTATAATATTCCAAGCCAATCAATGGAGGGTACTTTGCTAATGGGCGATTATATATTGGTTAGTAAGGTTAAATATGGCCCCAGGTTACCTATTACACCTATTGCAATACCCTTTATGCAAAATGCTAATGGGCAAAATAATTCGTATTTAGATAATTTCAGGCTTCCTTATTTCAGGCTGCCTGGTTTCGGGTATGTAAAGAGGGGAGACGTTGTTGTTTTTAATTTTCCTGCTGATGACTCAAAGCCAGTAGACCGAAAAACCAATTATATAAAGCGTTGTATAGCTTTACCTGGCGATACCCTTTTTATAGATAATAAAGTAGTTAAAGTTAATGGATATATAAAGGCAGCCCCGCCGTTAGCCCAATATAATTACATGGCAGAAATGAATGGTAATGTAAATCCTGAGTATTTTAACGGACTGGGTTTTGGCGATGCTACACCCGTTACCAGCCTTAGCTTTTACCAGTTTAGCATTAATACACTAATGGCCGACAGCCTTTCAAAACTGAAAGATGTAGATACTGTCAGAATGGTTTGCTATGCTCCAAATCGTAGGATATTGGAAGTTTTTCCTCAGTCTCCTGCCTATCCTTGGAACCTCGATAATTTTGGCCCATTATATATCCCTAAAAAAGGGCAAACTGTTGTTCTTAATGAACAGAACATTAAGCTCTATGAGCGAATTATTAAGGTATATGAGCAAAACGATTTAAGGGTTAATGGACCATATATCAAGATTAATGGTGGAAACGTCAGCTCCTACACATTTAAACAGAATTATTATTTTATGATGGGTGATAACCGAGATAATTCATCCGATTCGCGTTTTTGGGGTTTTGTGCCCGAAGACCATATTGTTGGTAAGGCCTGGTTTATTTGGCTTTCAATTGATGCAGAGCATAATATCAGGTACAATCGTTTATTTCAAACTATTGAATAGTGTTATGGATACCCCTTTATTAAGTATCGCTTATTTACCACCCGTTGAGTATTTTTCAATTATGGCTAATTATGATAGTGTGAAGGTGGAATCGAAGGAGCATTTTGTTAAACAAACCTATCGTAACCGGGCTGTAATTTTGGGCGCTAATGGCCCATTACCTTTAATCATACCTTTAAAAAAAGGTAAGAATAACCAACAGTTAATCACCGAAACAGAGATTGATTATTCATCAAACTGGCAAACTGTGCATTGGCGTGCTATTAAATCAGCTTATGGGGGCTCACCGTTTTTTGAACACTATGCAGATTTTTTTGCCTCTTATTACCAAAGGCGTTACTTGTATTTATTTGAATACAATATTGAACTTACAAAGCTGCTTTTAAAGCTATTTAAATTAAATTGTGAAATTAGCTTTAGTAGTGAATTTATAGTGCCTTCAGCTATTGCGGGCGACTATAGGTATTCAATTACACCTAAAACAATTAGTTCCTATACTCCAATTCCGTATCGTCAGGTTTTTTCAGATAAATTTACCTTTACCCCTAATTTAAGTGCCATAGACTTACTCTTTTGTATGGGCAATAGGGCTAATACCGCGTTAAATTAAAATTGCAATTTAAATTTGATGGTTAACCATAAATCTTGATGTTATTTTTTTATTATTTTTTATATGCTGAATATTTATCAATGTATTGATTTGTAAATAGATATACTGCTTATTATTTTTTGTTAGTAATTAAACTTCATCTGTTTTTTATTTCTTATTTGTATTTGAACTTCAAAAAGTTACTTTTGAACATAACATTGTTGAAAATCTAACTTATGAATTCATCTATACGCTTAAAATTTTCATTGTCAATACTGTTTGTGTCATTTGCAATTCAAATAGGTTTGGCTCAACCTGCTCCGCCACAGGGGGTAAATTATCAGGCTGTCGCAAGAGATAACTCTGGAGTTATTTTAGCAAATAACCCAATCGATGTCAGGATTGCGATTCTTTCTGATACTATCACTCCGGTTATTCAATACGAAGAGGAGTTTCTTGGTTTGCAAACAAACCAGTTTGGTTTATTCAATCTGGTAATTGGTCAGGGTAATCCTATTGGCGGTATACAAACTTCATTTGCCAATATACCATGGGGAGCATCGGAGACTTTTGCAAGGATACGTGCAAATACGGGTACTGGTTATATAAATATGGGTACCATGAAATTATGGTCTGTTCCCTATGCCCTATATGCGGGTTCTGTTAATGGGGCGCAAGGCCCAACAGGTCCTCAAGGCCCTGTCGGTCCATTTGGCCCACAAGGTGCTCAGGGTGCCCAGGGACCCGCCGGTTCGCAAGGTCCTGCAGGCCCAACCGGTTCGCAAGGATTAGCAGGCCCGGCTGGTCCTCAAGGAGCACAAGGTGCCCAAGGTCCTGCCGGTCTTCAAGGTCCTACAGGTTCAACTGGTCCGCAAGGTTTAATAGGTCCTGTTGGTCCTCAAGGTCCCCAAGGTCCAGCGGGTGCAGATGGAATCGATGGCACAAACGGAGTAGACGGTGCACAAGGTCCTGTTGGACCAGCGGGTCCCCAAGGCCCAGCCGGTGCAGATGGAATCAATGGCACAAACGGAGTAGACGGTGCACAAGGTCCTGTTGGACCAGTGGGTCCTCAAGGTCCTGCCGGCGCAGATGGAATCAATGGCACAAACGGAGTTGACGGTGTGCAAGGCCCTGTTGGACCAGCGGGTCCTCAAGGCCCAGCCGGTGCTGATGGAATCAATGGTATAGATGGAGCAGTTGGCCCACAAGGTCCTGCCGGTGCAGATGGAATAAATGGCACAAACGGAGTAGATGGTGCAGTTGGTCCTCAAGGCCCAGCGGGTCCTCAAGGTCCTGCTGGCGCAGATGGAATCAATGGAGCAAACGGTGTTGATGGTGCGCAAGGTCCTGTTGGACCAGCAGGTCCTCAAGGTCCTGCCGGCGCAGATGGAATCAATGGTATAGATGGAGCAGTTGGCCCACAAGGTCCTGCCGGTGCAGATGGTATAAATGGCACAAACGGAGTAGACGGTGCACAAGGTCCTGTTGGACCAGCGGGTCCTCAAGGCCCAGCTGG
>CAMBQF010000023.1 GCA_945869825.1 Chitinophaga pinensis
TATTCCGTTTCTTCTCGGGTAAAGCCACCACAAATAAGGTGGGGCACAGCCTCAACCTTATATTTATGCTTAATAGCCGCACATACCGCAACAGTGCCGGGGCGCTTGCGTGTAGATACTTTCTCTACGTGCCCATCAGGATATTCACGGGTTACATACTCCTCGCGGTGGTAGGTTACATTAATAAAACGAGGCTCAAATTCCATCAGCGGGTCTATACCCTCGTAAAGGGCATCAATACTTTTACCGCGCAGTGGTGGCAATATTTCGAAAGAGAAAAAGGTTTTACCTTCTTTTTGTATTAAATCGGTAATCTTCAAAACAATAAATTTTGGCAAATATAGTACATAAACAAAAGAGGCTTGCCATTATCGGCAAGCCTCTTTAATATTATCGTAGTTTCAGGTAAATTAATTGTTGTCGCGCAAAATGGTTACAGTGCCATTCGCTTCTTTGCCATCCGGCTCGGTAAACACAAAATAGTAAACACCATCGCTGTGGCCTTCGCCATCCCAATCGCTTTTGTAGTTGTCAGATCGGTAAACTACTTTACCCCAGCGGTTCCATATAATCAGCTTGCAATTGTCAATAACCGTAGATTTTGGTATTACAAACGTTTCGTTTTGGCCATCACCGTTAGGTGTAAACACGTTAGGTATATTAGCTGGTATCACCTCAAATATAAGTGTTAGGGTGTCTGTACATCCTACAGAGTTGGTAACAATAAGTGTTATAGTTGAGTCTGAAATATCACCATATAACACTAAAGGGTTTTGGTCTGTAGAAGATGATGGAAGTGCATTAGGTATACTCCAGTTCCAGCCGGTTACGGTTGTGTTACCAGGTGTTGTAGACTGGTCTGTTATTTGAACAGGTTGTGCTATAAAGCCCGGAGATGGAGGAGTAGTAATAAATGCGGCTACAGGTTTAGGTAATGATATCACCTGTGCAGAAGTAGTGTCAGAACAACCGTATTGGTCGCTTACAATCAGCGTAACAGCAGCAGTATCGCACAATGTTACTGTTTGTGTCGAGTCAGCAATGCCATTAATAGTCCAGTTGTAGTCAGTAATACCTGAGCCTGTTCCAGCATCAAGCGTAACACACTCACCGTCGCAGAATGGGGCGTTGCCCGCAATGGTAGCAATAGGGTTGCCTACAGCAACAGTAAATGTAGTATCAAGCGTACAGCCCTGGATTGTAACAGTTGCTGTGTATGTGCCACCATTAGTAACTACTATAGTGCTTAATGAATCAATATTGCCGGGGTTCCAAAGGTATGTTTCGTAAATGGGTTGTAAGCTCAAAGTATCAGATGAGCCTGCACAGAAATAACCATTACCGGTAATAACAGGCAGAGGTACATCAATAACATTGATAATTATAGTAACAGTTGTGCTGGCATTAGGTGTGCCGGTATCAGTGCCTGTAAAAGTTATTACATTGTAACCAACGTTTTGAGGCGTTGCTGTAAAGCTTGATGTGATAACACTGGTTGTGCCTGATGTGGCAGAGCCTGTAAAGCCCGAAACACCATTAGAGTTAATTGCGGTTGAAATATTTTGCCCAATTTCAGGGGTTAAAAATGAGAAGTCGATTGGAATGCTTTCTCCAATACACAATGTTATTGTGTCGCAAACATTTATGCCGCTAACAATAGGGGCAATATTGTTGTTGTTTGTACAAACATTGAAGAAAAAGCTTTGGTTATCTAACCAGCTGATTCCATCACTAGCGCCACCGGGGCCATCGTAAGCAACACCTGCTTGGTCAAAACGGCCAAACTGAATAAAGTTAGTGCCATCGCCTTGGTTAGCACCTACTGTAGCTGGGGTGCCACCAAAACCATTTACACCGCTAGATGCTGAACCTGTTGTCCATTGCATGTCGCCGTAGCAGAATGATACATTTGAACCAACGGGTATGATAGGGTCGGAGCCATCGGTAATAATAAGCTGGAAGTCATTAACCTTGTCTGCCTGAGAGTTGAAATAACCCACATTTTGCCAACGAACAATCATAGCAGTTGGGGTAATTTTATAATATACAAGGCCGCTGGCCAGGTTACGGGTATCAACGTCGGCCCAAAACGGGGCAACCATTACAAAGTTTGCCGATGGAAAACCGCTGGCAGAGTAAGTTGCGTATGGATCGTCAAAAGATATATTGCCGTTGTTGTTTATATAGCAGTTATTGTAGTTAGTGCCATACAAGCAAAAGTTGAACGGTAGCGAAATTTGCGCTGTAGAGGCATCATCATTACGGTAATCGGGAGGCGTATACCCTTGAAATTCAGCAACAGAGAATGTGTTGTCTATAGTTTGCAAACAGTTGCATGATGTTGCTGCCTGAACTGAATTTGAAGGCTGTACAGTACGCTGTACTTTTTGTAGCAGGTTGTCGCCACCCGGTACACCCATAAAAGGCTGAGGCAGTGTGCCCGCTTCTTTCATTGATTGATACTGCGGCGAGTTTAACGCCGGAATTGCCTGTTGGGCAAAGATCGGCAGGGCTGCGAGTGTTAGAAATACAGTGCTTAGTAAATGTTTTACTTTCATAATCTTAACAAAAGATTGTTGTTAGAATGGTAATTCGCAAATATACTGAAACATTTTATTAACCCAAACTTTATTAGGACTTTTAGATAGTATAAGGAACATTTGTAGCCGAATTTTGGCTAAAATGTACTATTTTTGCGCCCGCATGAAGAACATACGCAATTTTTGCATTATAGCCCATATTGACCACGGTAAAAGCACATTAGCCGACCGTTTACTCGAATATACCAATACCGTATCTAAACGAGATTTGCAAGCGCAGGTGCTGGATGATATGGATTTGGAGCGTGAGCGGGGCATTACCATTAAAAGTAAGGCCATACAAATGGATTATGAGTTTGAGGGGGAGAAATACACCTTAAACCTTATTGATACGCCGGGTCACGTCGACTTTTCTTACGAAGTATCACGCTCAATAGCTGCGTGCGATGGTGCCTTACTTATTGTAGATGCATCGCAGGGTATACAGGCCCAAACCATATCTAACCTTTACCTTGCTTTGGGTAACGATTTGGAGATTATCCCCATTCTTAACAAAATGGACTTGCCAAGTGCAAACCCTGAGGAGGTAAAAGACCAGATTATTGAGCTTATTGGCGGCGAACGCGATGCTATTATCCCCGCCAGCGGTAAAACAGGTATGGGGGTTTACGATATTTTAGAGGCTGTAATAAAACGTGTTCCCCCGCCAAAGGGTAACCCCGATGCCCCGCTGCAAGCATTGATTTTCGACTCAGTATTCAATTCATTCCGTGGTATTATTGCTTATTTCCGCGTAATGAATGGCAGCATTAAAAAAGGCGACAGGGTTAAGTTTGTAAATACAGAAAAGGAGTATATTGCTGAAGAGGTAGGTATTTTACGTTTAAAGCAAGAGCCCCGCAGCCAGGTTTTTTGTGGCGATGTTGGCTACATTATATCGGGTATTAAAGAAGCGCGTGAGGTTAAGGTAGGTGATACCATTATCCGTCTTAGCGACCCTGCCGTTGAACCTATACAAGGTTTTGAAGATGTTAAGCCCATGGTATTTGCCGGTATTTACCCGGTAGATACGGACGATTTTGAAGAGCTACGCACGGCTATGGGCAAACTTCAACTGAATGATGCCTCGTTAACTTTTGAATTAGAAACATCGGCGGCCTTAGGTTTTGGATTCCGTTGCGGGTTTTTAGGTATGCTCCATATGGAGATTATACAAGAACGCCTGGAACGTGAGTTTGATATGACGGTTATTACTACGGTACCCAACGTATCGTACCACGTTACCGATACCAAAGGCAACGAAACGGTGGTAAACAACCCATCTGAACTGCCTGACGATGTGTCTAAAATAGACCATATTAAAGAGCCGTACATTAAAGCTTCTATCATTAGCAAAAGCGAGTTTGTGGGTTCTATTATGACATTGTGCATAGAGAAACGTGGTATTATCAAAAACCAGGTTTACCTGACTGCCGACCGCGTTGAACTTACATTTGAAATGCCTTTGGCTGAGATTGTATTCGACTTTTACGATAGGTTAAAAACCATCTCGAAAGGTTACGCATCGTTTGATTACCACCCTATTGGTTATCAGGAATCGAAACTTGTTAAGCTTGATTTAATGCTTAACGGCGAGCCGGTTGATGCCCTGTCGGCTTTGATACATAAAGATAATGCTTACGATTTAGGCAAGCGTATTTGCGAAAAACTGCGCGAGCTTATTCCGCGTCAGCAGTTCGAAATTGCCATACAGGCCGCTATTGGTTCTAAGGTAATTGCCCGCGAAACGGTTAAAGCCTTGCGTAAAGACGTAACGGCAAAGTGTTATGGTGGTGACATTAGCCGTAAGCGTAAGCTATTGGAAAAGCAGAAGAAAGGTAAAAAGCGTATGCGCCAGGTTGGTAACGTAGAGATACCGCAACAGGCGTTTATGGCGGTGCTTAAGCTGGACTAAGGCTGTTAGAATATGACAAGAACAGACTTGATAAATCAAATACGTGCCAAGCAATCGTTTTTATGCGTTGGCTTAGATAGCGATATAACAAAACTGCCGGCTGTAGTGCGCAATGCCGCAGACCCTGTTTTTGAGTTTAACAAAGCCATTATAGAGGCTACGCACGACCTTTGCGTGGCCTATAAACCCAACCTTGCCTTTTACGAATCGTTAGGGCCTAAGGGTTGGGATACCTTACAAAAAACATTGGAGGTAATACCCAAAGATGTATTTACCATTGCCGATGCTAAGCGCGGCGATATTGGCAACACCGGCCAGCAATATGCCAAAGCTTTTTTTGATGAGCTTGGCTTTGACAGCATTACACTATCGCCCTACATGGGTAAAGATAGTATTACCCCCTTTTTGCAGCAGGATGGTAAATGGGCCATTGTATTGGCCTTAACATCTAACGAAGGGGCGATGGATTTTCAAACCTTGTCGCTAGAAACCTTTGATGGCCCCGAGAAAGTATATGAACGTGTGTTAAAAACAGTATCGCATTGGGGCACAGATGCCAACACCATGTTTGTAGTAGGCGCTACAAGGCCTGAAATGCTGGGCGAGGTGCGTAAACTAGTGCCTAACCACTTTTTTTTAGTGCCCGGTGTAGGTGCACAAGGCGGCAGTTTGCAAGATGTTTGCCGATACGGTTTAACGCCTGATGTAGGGTTGCTGGTAAATGCCTCGCGCTCTATAATTTTTGCATCAGATGGCGCTGACTTTGCCGAAAAAGCCCGCGCAGAAGCCCTGAAAATGCAACAGGAAATGGCGGTAATTCTAAGTGAAAAACTATAAGTGAACAGTTAAATATTTCGTCAACCGGCAACCAGACTTTTATACATAATTACAACAGCCAAGTAAATGGGCTTATTTGATGATAGCAGTGTTAACCTTTTGCCGCATGGTGGCACGGTAAACTACTGCGGAACTGTGCTAAGCCCTGCCGATGCAAACCGCTACCTACAAGCACTTTTAACTACTATTGAGTGGAAAAATGATGAGGCTATTATCATGGGCAAGCACATTGTTACCGCCCGCAAAGTTGCCTGGTATGGCGATAAGCCCTATAGCTACACCTATTCTAAAACAACAAAAACTGCCTTGCTGTGGACGCCTGAATTAATCGGGCTAAAAAAGCTAGCTGAGGAACTTACCGGTGCAACCTATAACTCTTGTCTGCTAAACCTATACCACAATGGTAATGAGGGCATGGCCTGGCATAGTGACGATGAAAAAGCATTGGCTAAAAATGGCACTATAGCATCGTTCAGTTTTGGGGCTGAGCGCAAATTTTTCTTCAAACACAAAACAACTAAAGAAACCGTTTCTATGCTATTAGAACATGGTAGCTTATTGGTGATGAAAGATGCAACGCAAACCAATTGGTTGCACCGTTTGCCAACCACTACCAAAGTTTCAGCACCGCGGGTAAACCTTACCTTCCGTACCATAATAGAATAGTGTAATTTTATCCAAACTAATTACTTTAGCTTTTTAATACCTTTAAACTATGACTAATAACTTAAGAATACCCGCAGGTTACAATACTGTAATGCCTTACCTGATAGTTGATGATGCAGCAGCGCTAATGCAATTTTTAGTTACTGTGTTTGATGCAAAGCTAAAAATGCAGCACCCAAACCCCGACGGTACCTTTGGTCATGCAGAAGTTACAATTGGTGAGGCTTGCATTATGCTTTCCAACACCACGCCTGAATGGGGCGCTAACACAGCAGGCCTTTTTATTTATGTTGACAATGCCGATGAGCGTTATAAATTGGCGCTGGATAACGGAGCAACATCTGTTATGCTACCTGCCGACCAGGATTACGGGCGCAGTTGTGGGGTTAAAGATAGTAACGGAAATACATGGTGGATAACATCGGTTAAATAATGAAACCTCAATTTTTCACCCCAAAAGAATTCCGCAAGTGGTTAGAAAAAAACCACGATAAAGAAACAGAACTACTGGTTGGCTTTTACAAAAAAGGAACGGGCAAAGAGAACATGACGTGGCCTGAATCGGTAGAGCAGGCGCTGTGCTTTGGCTGGATTGACGCTGTACGTAAGAGTATAGATGATGAAGCTTACACCATACGTTTTACCCGCCGCAAATCCACCAGTATTTGGAGCAACGTAAATATTGCCCATGTAGAAAGGCTTACTAAACTGGGATTGATGATGCCAGCTGGTATAAAGGCCTACGAAGCACGAAAGCCTGAAAAATCAGGGATATACTCATTTGAAAAACCTGACAACAAAGGCTTGAGCGATGAGAGCCTGAAATTAGTCAAGAAGAATAAAAAGGCCTGGGAATGGTTTAGCAAACAGGCACCGGGCTTTCAGAAAACAACAGGGCATTGGGTTGAGAGTGCCAAGCAACAAGCCACCCGCGAAAGGCGACTGGCTGAGTTAATAACCAATGCCGCTATCGGACAGCCGCCATCACCCTACAAATATTCTTCAGTAAAAACCAAGAAATAGAGGTTAGCCTTTTTCGCTACGGTTGGTGTACAGGTAGTAGTTTATGCCGGTTACTACTACAAAGTACAGTATAGACATCCAGTAAAAGTTGATAGGTACGTTTGCCTGCGAAGTTGTTATAAGGTTTAAAAAGCAATAAGCGTAGGGCGATACCCATGCATATTCCCATGGGCTAACGGCTATCAAGGTGCCAATAAGAGCCAATAAACCAATACCCACAGGCACTAAAAAGTTTTTAAACCGCAGGCTTATCAAATACTGTATAGCTATAATGGGCAGTATGGTAACAAAAATGCGGGCGTTGCTTTTTATAACATCCCATACGGGTAACGATTGTTTAGGCAATCCACCCTCTAAAATAAGTGTAGGTATGTAGGCCGAAAGTAAAATGCCGATATTGAAATAGATAAAGAATTGTAGTGTCAATATCAAAATAGCCGACAGCTTGGCAAAGAACAAAGTAGCGTAGCTTTGCGGCGATGTGTGTACTTGTTTCCAGGTGTTGTTTTTATACTCAAGCTGGGTTATTAAACTACTGGAAAGTATTACACCCATAGGCAGTAAAAACGATACCATGTTTTGCCACATTTGGTTGTAGTATAAATACCAAATGCCGGGTATACTGGGGTAAGCGTTTATAGTGTAGCCTTTAGTCAAAAAAACAATAAGCCATATTAGTGGAATAAAAAAGCCGCCTATTATTGCCAACCAGAACGATGTGCTGCGTTTGGTCTTAAGCCATTCGCTTTGTAAGCTGTTTATAAATACCATAGTGGGTTAGTTCTTTACAAGGTCCATAAATATTGATTCCAAATCGTTTTTAACGGTGCTTATTTCGTACACCTGCACGCCGCTGTTTACCAGCTCGGTATTGATTTTGGCAATAATTTTCTTTTCAATAATAGGAATGCTAATTGAGCCGTTGCTATGCAGCGGAAACAGGCCATTGGCAATAATTATCTCTTTGGTTTTATCGGCATTATCAGTAGTAAAATTAATTACTGAAGATTGGGTTTGCTTAAGGTGCAAATCGTTGAGCGTGCCCTGAAAAAGGACAGCACCTTTGTGGATAATACCCACATGGCTTACCATTTTTTCAATCTCGGCAAGCAAGTGGCTTGATATTACAATGGTAGTTCCTAATTCAGAATTCAGCTTTATAAGCAGCTCACGAATTTCAATAATACCATTAGGGTCAAGGCCATTGGTGGGCTCATCCAGTATTAGCAACTTGGGGTTGTGCAACAATGCTATGGCAATGCTAAGGCGCTGTTTCATACCTAACGAAAACTTGCCAGCCCGCTTTTTGCCAGTGTTTGCAAGGCCAACAACCTCCAGCACCTCAGCTATACGTTCTTTAGGGCATTGGTATATTTTTTGCCAAATGGCTAAGTTCTCTTTTGCTGTAAGGTGGGCGTAAAGTGATGGAGCCTCAATAAGTGAACCTATGTTATGTAGTATCTCTACACGGTTGCCTTCAAACTCTTTACCCAAAATTGATATAGAACCTGCCTGGTTTTTTAGCAGCCCAAGTATAAGGCGCAGGGTGGTTGTTTTGCCGGCGCCGTTGGGGCCTAAAAAGCCATAAATAGAGCCGGAAGGTACTTGTATGTTGATATCGTTTAGAACGGTATCGCCGCCGGAAAATTTATAGGTTACATTCTTAGTTTCAATACAGTACAAAGGGAGTGTTTTTATTTAGTTTGATATTGATAAGTGTGCAAGTTGCAATAATTATTACAGATTGGTTGAGATATTATTTTAAACTTTATACTTGCAACGCTGTGAACGAAGACTTCCTACACTATATATGGAAATTTGGCCTGTTTGATATGGTCGGGCTTAAAACAACAACGGACGATGAGGTTGTCGTGTTGCATAAGGGCACGCACAACCGCAACGCAGGCCCCGATTTTTTTAATTCGAGGATAAAAATTGGCGATACAATCTGGGCAGGTAATGTAGAAATACATACCCGCGCATCAGACTGGGCAAGGCATAAACACGGGAGCGATCCTGCATACAGCAACATTATTTTGCATGTAGTTTTTGATAATGATAAACCCTTGGCTGACGCACAAAATAACCCGGTAGCTACCATAGAGCTAAAGGGCCGCATCGACCTGAAATTTTATAATACCTATAAGAACTTTACGGATAATAAAGGTTGGATTCCCTGCGAAAGCAGCATTGGCCGTGTTGACCCGTTTATTGTAGAGAGTTGGTTGGAGCGCATGGCGGTGGAGCGTTTAGAGCGCAAATCAAAAGCGGTTTTGGATACTTTGGTATTGAACAAGGGCAGCTGGCAGGAAACATTTTACCAGATTGTCGCAGCTAATTTTGGTTTTAAAGTGAATAGCGAGCCTTTCGGGTTACTTGCGCGCAGTATTCCTGAGAATTACTTTGCGCGGCAAAAGACGAGTGATATACAAATTGAGGCTATGTTGTTTGGTGTAGCTGGCTTATTAGAGGCTGAATTTTTTGATGAGTACCCAAATAAGTTAAAAGCAGAGTATAAATTCCTAAAAACGAAATACAACCTAACTACATTGCCGGGGCATATATGGAAGTTTTCTCGCCTTAGGCCTGATAATTTCCCCACGGTAAGGCTCGCGCAATTTGCAGCATTGATTATTAAGTCGAACGGATTGTTTGCCAAGGTGCTTGAAACTAAGCGTACGGAGGAGTTGCGTGGGCTGTTTGATGTAAAAGCTTCGGCCTATTGGGATACCCACTATGTGTTTGATAAAGAAAGTGGCGAGAAAGAAAAGCACATGGGGGCGGCTTCGGTAGAAAATATTTTTATCAACTCCCTCGTTCCCACCCTGTTTGCTTATGGGGTAGAGCGTAATGATGAGTATTACAGGAACAGGGCGTTAAAACTGCTTACCAAAACCAACCCCGAGAGCAACACAATTGTTAAAGGCTGGCAAGCGTTAAACGTGCCAATGAAAAATGCCCATAACACCCAGGGCGGAATAGAATTAAAAAATATGTACTGCGACGAAAAAAAATGCTTATTTTGCGCTGTCGGAACGCACCTTTTAAAAAATGGTAGATAATATAAAACGATATTTTGAATTAAAGGCCTTTGGCGTTTGCACCTATCTGGGCGATAAGCTTGATATGGAGCCTGCCCCTATTCGCTTGTTTTTTATCTACACTTCTTTTCTAACTATAGGCTCGCCGGTTATTATTTATATGATACTGGCCTTTTGGGTAAGGATGAAAAATTACATCCGCCCGGGCCGCACCCGCGTATGGGATTTGTAATTACATTATCTAAATATAAATGAAAAGTTTACTCCTGTTATTGCTGTGTTGTTTTGCTATAATTAATGTTAATGCAGCTGGTAACATTACTGTTTTTTCTAATACTGGCTACAAGTTTTGGGTAATTATAAACGGTGAGAAGATTAATAGTAATGCATCAGAAAGGGTAGTCTTTAATAAGAAAAAGGGAGAATATAAACTTCGCATAATTGTTAAAGAAATAGATGGCGAAGGTAGTATAGATGATAAAACAAGCTATCCGATAGAAGTAAAGGAAAATTATAATCATTTGTTTGAAGTAACTGTAGACTCGGCGCTTGCTAACCAAGTTAATACACCGCAAAATTTAAAATCAATTTCTGTAAAGCAGTATTCATTAGTTAATACAGAATCTTTTAGTGGAAGATGGAAATTGAAAATAAATGATGTATTATTAAAGAATGTGAATGTAAGGGTGCTGCAAAATGGAGAACTATCAGAATTTGCAGACGTAGTCATATCAGACGAAGACGGGAAGGCTGTAATGCAGGGAAAGCTTGATAGAACAAGGAATGCAATAAGTATCAATAAAGTATCGGATGTGTTTTACCTGCTAATAAAAAATAGGTACATTATATATAAGGAATTTAAATGCGATTGGTTTTATTATAATTTCGATACAACATTTTACATGTCTCAAAAAGGTGATTATGCTTCAAATGGCACTGAGTTTTATTACTATTTATCAAATAATCCTGTTATATGCAATTCTGGTAATGTTGCTAATTATAATAAAAATAACCAGTTGGTAAATATGACTTTATACAGATAATGCCAACCATTCTTATTACCGGCAGCAATGGCCTTGTGGGCCGCGAGTTAATCAGGGCTTTTGATAAGCTGCCTGAATATACTGTTATAGCTACTTCGTTATCGCCTGATAAAATTACGATGCCCGATGTTGCCTTTCATCAACTGGATATTACAAACAGGCAAAGTGTTGCCCAATTGTTTAACGATTTATTACCCAATGTAGTTATCCACTCGGCGGCAGTTAGTGCACCCGATACATGCGAAACAGATAAAGAACTTTGCAACCGTGTAAATATTGAAGGGACACAAAATGTAGCCGATGCCTGCAAGGCTATAGGTGCTAAGATGCTTTTTATCTCTACTGACTTTGTTTTTGATGGCGCTATGGGCCCTTACAGTGAAATTGATATTCCAAACCCCGTTAGCTACTATGGTTGGAGTAAATTGGAAGGGGAGAAGATAACCCAGCAACTAAACAATTGGAGTATAGTACGAACGGTATTAGTATATGGCGATACAGTTGAGTTAAACCGTAGCAACTTTGTTACCTGGGTTAAAGGTGCATTAGAAAAAGGAGAGAATATTAAGGTTGTTAACGACCAGTATCGCACCCCAACTTATGCTCCTGATTTAGCTTTTGGCATTGTTAAAGCTGCAGAGTGGCTGGTATATAATAAAGGCAATGAAATATGGCATATTAGTGGCCCATTACCTTTAATTAGCGTGTACGATATGGCCTTGAAAATAGCAGCGTTTTATAACCTTGATAGTAGTTTTATAGAGACTATTGCATCGGCCAGTTTAAACCAGCCTGCCAAGCGCCCCCCGGTTACGGGCTTTATTTTAGACAAGGCAGCAAATCACCTCAATTACAAGCCGATAGAATTTACTAAAGGGCTTGAAAAATTAGGTTTGTAGCAGTATATTTATAGTACCGAAAATCTTATTGGGAAAAGAGATAGGCCGTGGTTGCATGTTGCAGCCGCATAGATAGTTATGTTATGGATTATTTAGAGAACGAAGAATACATACAGGGTAGGGGAGCTCAACTTGTTTATCAAAACAGGTTTTTAAAACAGGTATATGTTCAGGAACATATAGAGGGGATTGATGAACCCTGGGAATTGAACCGCAAAACCCGGATTTTTGAAGAACACCCTAAAAAAATTCTTAATAAGGTTGACAGTCCCGATATTGGGCATGCCTATTCTATGAACCCATACCAGGGTTGCGAACATGGTTGTATATATTGCTATGCCCGTAATACCCACGAGTATTGGGGCTTTAGCGCCGGCCTTGATTTTGAGCAGAAAATTATTGTTAAGCCCGATGCGGCAAAGATACTGGAGCACGATTTGCGTAGAAAAAACCACATGGTGTTTCCTATTATGTTTTCAGGCAATACCGATTGCTACCAGCCTATAGAACGTAAAATGAAGCTTACACGCCAAATGCTTGAGGTATTACTCAAGTTTAAGCACCCTGCAAGCATGATAACCAAGAATGCCCTGATACTGCGCGATAAGGATATATTGCAGGAAATGGCAAAGCTAAGACTGGTGCATGTTATGGTATCTATAACATCATTAAAAGAAGATTTGCGCCAGCAAATGGAACCCCGCACAGCTACAGCCAAACGCAGGTTGCAGGTTATAGAAGAGTTGAGCAAAGCCGGTATACAAACCGGTATAATGACAGCGCCAATTATTCCGGGTTTAAACAGCGATGAGATACCTGCACTGATTAAAGCCGCCGCCGACCACGGGGCAAGTATGGCGGGTTATACCATTGTTAGGCTAAACGGCGCTATTGGACCCATTTTTACTGATTGGGTGTGTAAGAATTACCCCGACAGGGCTGATAAGGTATTGAACCATATAAAAGAGGCGCATGGGGGCCAATTGAATGACAGCCGCTTTGGTGTGCGCATGCATGGCGAAGGGAAAATAGTTGAATCTATAAGGCAGATGTTCACCACATCTGTAAACAGGTATATTAAAACTAAAAACCGCCAGGTCTATGAGTTAGACCTGACGGCTTTTAAGGTACCTAGACTAGATGGCCAGTTAGGCCTGTTCGCCTAGTTATTCAATTTTGTTAGTGGTGTAATCCATGCGGTCAGACAGGCTGGTAGAAGCACCATACATATAGCCAATTTTACCGTTGAATTTGCCAGAGCCGTTATCGTCAATAATTTTGATTTTAACACATAAAAGACCAATATCGTCTTTTGCCATTTTGCGGCTTAATAATTCAAAAGTAGCACCTTCGTTAACACGTGTGTTGTCATCCCAGCCAAATTGTTTAAAACCTGCAGTTGGAGAGAATGTAACACGACCTTTAATACCAGGGAATGTAGAAGCTACTTGATCAGTAAAACTGTTACCGCTGTCTTCATCATCTCCGCCGCTGCTGTTTACTTCGCTAATTGATTTTGGCCCACCTACAATGCGCTCAGATGTATAATCTGTAAAGTCAGAAATAGTGGTTGAAGCCGGGTACATGTAACCGCTTTTGCCATTGTATTTGCCAGAGCCGTTATCGTCAATAATTTTAATTTTAATAGTGTAAAGACCTATATCGTCTTTAATCATTTCGCGGCTAAGTAGCTCAAAAGTAGCGCCTTCGTTTACACGTGTAGCATCGTCATGGCCTGTAGATTTGAAGCCTGCAGTTGGAGAGAAGGTAACTTTACCATACACTTTAGGGTATGTAGTTGTTGCACGGTCCATATAGTTACCGCCGCTTGATGAACTGCTGCCACCACCTTTAATACGCTCGGCAGTGTAATCCATATCGTCAGACAGGCTGGTAGAAGCGCCATACATAAAGCCTACTTTACCATTGAATTTGCCAGAGCCATTGTCATCAATAATTTTGATTTTAACGCACAATAAACCAATGTCATCTTTAGCTAACTCACGTGTCATTAATTCAAAGGTTGCACCTTCGTTTACACGTGTGTCATCATCCCAGCTGTATTGTTTAAAACCAGCAGTTGGAGAGAATGTAACCTTGCCTTTAATACCTGGATTGGTTGTTGTAACCTTATCAAGAAATTTTGTTTGGGCATCAACTGCTGTAACGCTCCCCGCAATTATCAGGAGTAGTAAAAATAATTTTCTCATAGTTATAATGTTTAGGAGTTCAAATGTATAATTATTTATTTAATTGTCAAATCGGTTTTATTTGCCCTGTCAGCAATACTTGTTTCGTCTACGTTAACCCACATTGTTTTACCTGTAAATGTTTTATCAGGGTCGGCAATAATTTTTATTTTAATAAAGTAGTACTTGGTAATGGCATCTTTAAATACTTTTTTACTCAACAATTCAAACTTTGTGCCAGCTTTTAAATACACTTCTTTAGCCCAGTCAGAACCATCAGTATATGCGTAGGCATCGCCCAGCCCGCTATTTATTATTCCGGTAATTCCTGTTTTTTCATTTGTAAAACTTGGTAGCTCATACGATCCGTCGGAAGGAGTTGGGGCAGCGGCTGTAAAATTATCATTATTATTGTTTTCATCTTTGTCTTTTTTCAAATCGGGCGAAAAGCCTTTTGGGGCTTCCATCCTTTCTTCAGTGTAATTGGCAAAAGAAACAAAACTGGTTGAGGCCGGATACATATATCCAATTTTACCGTTGTGCCTGCCATCGGCAAGGTCGTCGATAACTTTTACTTTTATATGGTATAAGTTCCATCCACCATCTTCTTTAACCATATCGCGGCTCAATAGTTCAATTTTAGCACCGTATACCAAATGGGTTTTACTATCATCAAATGACGTTATTTTAAGTGTCCCGCCATCAAAAGTTACTATGCCCGTAGCGCCTGTTTTTTCTGTTTTTAAACGGGCTAAAAAATTGCCTGTGTAAGAGGGTGGTGGCGGAATTGCAAACGGAGCATCTTCTTCAACATCCAATGCATCTTCTACCTTTATGCGTGTATTGTCATAATCGGTGTACTTGGAAAAGCTGGTAGACGAGGGGTACATATAGCCAATTTCGCCTTTATAAGGGCCTTCTAGCACTTTTACTTTTACATGGTGAAGAGCTATAGAAGTGTTGTCTTTAAGCATTTTTGGGCTTATTAACTCTAATGCTGTACCCTTATCAAGATTAGGCGATGTGTCTTCAAAAGACGATTGCTTTAAAGTGCCACCATCAAAAGTTACGGTACCGGTTACACCGGTTACTTCAGTATCAAGTTTGTTTAAAAAAGAAGTGTTGTTTTTTGGGGTAATTTGATTTGATGGCTTAATATTTATATTGTCAATGTTTATCCGCTCAGTTGTATAATCTGCAAAGGCTGAAAAACTGGTAGATGCAGGATACATATACCCAATTTTTCCATTCATAGTGCCGGTGCCCTTATCGTCTATTACTTTCACTTTTATATGCGAAAGGTTCCACGATGTATTATCTTTAATCATTTTTGGGCTGAGCAATTCAATCTCTGTCCCTTTTTTAAGGTTGGGCGCTGTATCTTCAAAATCGCACATCTTAAGCGTGCCACCATCAAAAGTTACTTTGCCCTTTAGTCCTGTATTTTCAGTATAAACCTGGTTAATAAATGATTTACATGCTTGGGCATTAGCTATTGCAGCAATAATAGTAAACCCCAATATGATTAACAAACGCCTCATACAACTCTATAATTTACTACAAAGTAACTAAACAAAAACGGAATTGTATAGGGAGTATTGAAAAAAATACTACGCATAAAGTAGTTCGTATATATGCATCAGGTTGGCAAATAAGTGCTGAATTTTTTACTGTTACTTTGGTTTATGACATTCTTTTTGCGAGTATTGTTGTTGTTTTTAATGTGTGAATAAATCTTGTTTATGCCTGTTGTAAATAAGGTGCAGTTATATCATAAAATACTTAGTTTTACACCGGAACCTTAAAGTATGGATTTTAGAGATAAATTAAGGGGCAGCCTGTCTAGCGACTTGCCTGCCTCCTTGGTAGTGTTTTTGGTTGCTTTGCCTTTATGTTTGGGTATAGCACTTGGGTCAAACGCCCCAAACCTTTTTGCTGGATTGATTGCTGGTGTAATTGGCGGCATAGTTGTAGGCTCTATAAGTGGCTCTCAACTTAGCGTAAGCGGGCCTGCTGCTGGTTTAACTCTGATTGTAGCATCGGCCATTGCCGACTTGCACGCTTATGAGGCTTTTCTTTTGGCTGTAGTGCTTGCAGGTGTTATACAAATACTACTTGGTAAACTTAAGGCTGGATTTTTAGGAGATTTTGTACCTGTATCTGTTATTAAGGGCATGTTGGCGGCAATTGGTATTATGCTTATACTAAAGCAAATTCCTCACCTTTTGGGTTCTGATGCTGACTATATGGGTGATGAGGAATTCTCTCAGCCCGACCATAAAAATACGTTTACTGAACTTTGGGATGCAGTAAACCACATTACGCCAAGTACTTTTTTTATAGGATTAATTGGTATTGCAATTCTTGTATTATGGGATACTAAGTTTTTTAAAAATCATAAGATTTTAAGCCTTTTACCAGGCTCTCTTGTAGTTGTTGTAACAGGCATTGTTATACAGCAAATTTATATCAACTTCGCACCTGATTATGCAGTAAGGTCAGAGCATATGGTTGCAATACCTGTAGCTGGCTCTTTTACTGAATTCAAAACCTTTTTCAGGACACCTGACATCAAATTTTTATCTAACCTTAATGTTTGGATAACTGCAGGTACTATTGCGCTGGTAGCCAGTTTAGAATCGTTACTTAGCTTAGAGGCCAGCGATAAGTTGGACCCTTACAAGAGGCTATCGCCGCCAAACCGCGAGTTGGTGGCACAAGGGGTTGGCAACATACTGTCTGGCCTGTTGGGCGGCTTGCCTGTTACGGCTGTTATTGTGCGCAGTTCGGCTAACATAACAGCTGGTGGCAAAACTAAGTTAAGTGCTATTTTGCACGGTGTTTTGCTATTGGTATGCGTGGTGTTTATACCAGATATACTAAATATGATACCGTATTCGGCACTTGCTGCTGTATTAATATTTGTAGGTTTTAAACTGGCAAAGCCCACTGTTTTTAAAGAGGTTTATTTGCGCGGTTGGCCCCAGTTTGTTCCTTTTATAGTTACCATTGGTGCAATAGTAGTTACAGACCTGTTAAAGGGTATTTTTGTTGGTATTGCTATAGCGCTTTTCTATTTAATACGTAGTAACTACAAACAAGCTGTGCTTGTTGTTAATGATGGGTCTAATTACCTTATGCGCTTTCGAAGCGAGGTGTCTTTTCTCAACAAATCATTTGTGCGGAATTGGCTTGAAAAAATACCTGCTGGCAGCCATGTACTTATTGATGCATCAAACTCTTATTATATAGATAATGATATTATACAAGATGTGCACGACTTCTTAGAGCATGCACACCTTAAAGAAATTAGGGTTGAATTTAAAAAACCGAAAAACGGAATAGACCATTTTAAACAATCAAATGGAGCTGATTTATGAAAAGCATAGAGCGAATATTATTAGAAAATAAGGCTTGGTCTAAGGAAAAGCTGATGGACGACGCTGATTTTTTTAGCCGTTTAGAGAAACTTCAAAAGCCCGATTTTTTGTGGATAGGATGTTCTGACAGCCGTGTACCTGCTAATGAGGTTACCAATACTGAACCGGGCGAGATGTTTGTACACCGTAATATTGCCAATATGGTAGTGCATACAGACCTTAACCTGCTTAGTGTATTGCAATATGCGGTTGAGGTTTTAGAGGTTAAACACATCATAGTATGTGGCCATTATGGTTGCGGTGGTGTTAGGGCAGCTTTGGGCAACCAAAGCTTGGGTATAATAAATAAATGGTTGCGGAATATTAAAGATGTGTACCATAACCACCGCGAAGAAATTGATGTTTTGGCAGATATGGATGCCAAAACCGACAGGCTGGTAGAGCTAAATGTTAAGGAGCAGGTAATGAACTTAGCTAAAACATCTATTATTCAAAAAGCATGGCAAGAAGATAACCGGCCACATATACATGGTTGGGTTTATGGCCTGGGTGATGGTATTTTAAAGCCTATTTTTAATATGGAGCCTAAAACACCTATTGACCCTATATACCTATACGATAATTTATAGCCAGATACTTTTCCAGGCAACAACCCATTACCAGAATTTTTCTGGTAGAGGGTTGTTATGTAAAAAACCAAAAGTGTATGGCAACAAACACTACAATTAATGCAGCGGTGCTAATGGCCCAGGTTTTAATAGGAATGTATTGCGATGGGGAAACATTTTCTATAGCCCTAACCCGGTATACCAAATAAGCTTTTTCTGTAATCGAGGCAAGCACTACTGATAAGGCTACACCGTTTATACCCCAGAAATACCCTAGTATCAGGCCTGTAACAATGGCGGTTGATAGCTCAATAACAGAGCCTTGCACAATAGCCCTGCGCTGCCCCAAGCCAAGTAATATACTTTGCGGAAATACAAAACGGCTAATAGCCAGTAGTAAAAAAATATTGAATACCGAGGCTGACTCTGCAAATTCCGGGTTAAATACAGTTGGGTAAATAAATGGGCTGGCAACCATTAAAACCGCACAAAAGGGGAATAGTATGCCAATATGTGTTGCTGTAGAGCGTTTTATAGGTTGCAAGCCCAGCCTCCATTCTTTGCCGGCTTCTGCAATTTGCGGTATAAGAGCCGCGCTGAAAGCATTGGCTAATAGCAGGGTTAGCGGCAGTTCTTTTGCGCCGTAGCGGTATAGGGCAAAATCGGTTTCGCCCATAAAGCCTGACACAAAAAAACCAGATATATACTCTACCGAACCACTAAACAACGCAGCTACTATTAGTGGTGTTGCGCCAGTTATAAGCTTAACCAGAACATCTTTTTTGGGCTTGTATATTTTTTTGCCAAATACAACACTTACTAGCAACACAAAACGCAACAGGTTTAGCACAATAAGCCAGTTTACACAATCGGCAATGCCATTGCCCAGCGCAAACGCAACTGCTACGGCTGCTATATGGGCAGTATAGTGTAGTATACTAAACCAAACTAAAAACGTAAGACGCTGCTCCAGTAGCAATACGTACTCCATCATTACCGCTGTACCCGATATAAATATTACTACCCCAAATAGCATTAAAGGCTGGCTATATTGCCCCGAAGCTAAGCCCGGGTATAGTAGGTGTATAAATGCAAGGTAAAGCAGTGTTATGGGCAGGCGGAATGCCATAAGCCACCAAAAGGTATTTTGCATTAATGCCTTTTTGTTGCTGGTTTTGGCATATTGTATCAACATATTCTGCATAAACCCATTTAGCCAGAAAAAGCTAACTGCCGAAGAAAGAAATATCAGAGTTTCGTATATACCGATAAGCTGCGAACTAACCCCCATTTGTGCAAGTACAACACCGGTAAGCAGCAGCGATGCAAACCTGAATAACTGCACAAACTGCAATGCAGAAGTGCCATTGTTGAATATTGCAGAAAGTGATGCGCTCTTATTACTCAATTTACCCGATATTTGAAACGTGGTTACCCACCTAAAACACAGCGAAATTAACAAACTTAAATGGGACGGTTGCATATCGTCTTCAATATGCCCGTTGCCCTACGGGCTAAGTTGGTATTTAGATGTAGTGTCGCCTGGTTGGGAAGCCTTGGTATTAGACGACTATAAGGCTGTTATGCCTTTGCCTTTCCGCACTAAATATGGCGTAAACTATATTTTTACTCCGCCATTTGTGCAGCAGTTGGGAGTTTTTGGGGCTGCGAATGCCGATGTGGATGATTTTATAAAAGCTATTCCTTCCAAGTTTAAGTATATTGATACAAACCTGAATGAGGGCAATGTTACAGATGGCATATCAAATAATAATATCCTCTTATATCTTAACAATACTTTTCATGCCCTGTATGCAGGGTTTGCCGATAATACCAAACGAAATATAAAAAAGGCAGAAAGGGCCGGTTTTATATTTCAAGAGTTGATAAGTGCAACAGAAGTTATCAGCCTTTTTAAAGCCAATAAGGGCAAAGATGTAGCAATGGATATTGCTGCTTACGTGTTATTAGAAAAGTTGGTGGAAGAGGCTAAACAACAAAATGCTTGTACAGTTTGGGGAGTAGCCAATGCTACAGGAACAATTGTTGCCGGTGCCGTTTTTATATCATCATTTGGAAGACATGTGTTTTTATTTTCGGGTAATAATGCCGATGCAAGGCAGGCTGGAGCTATGCATTTTCTTATAGCCGAATATATTAAGCAGCATGCAGGTACAAATACCCTGTTAGATTTTGAAGGCTCTAACAATGCTAGCCTGGCGCGTTTTTATTTAAGCTTTGGTGGTTATATGGTAAAGTACCCTAAATTAAAAATCAACAGGTTGCCTTTTCCTTTAAATAAGCTAAAAGCTTAAGCCAATACTTCTTTTAATATAAGGTGAGATTTGATTGTGCCCATAGATTCTATATGTATCTTATAATACTCCAGCAAGCGTAGCAATAGTAATTCGCGGCGGCCTTTGTCGGGGTGAAAGTGCACAGCACCCTCGCTCAAATACCAGTTAATACATTGGGCCAACAGCGCAGTTTCGGTACTATCAGTGTAGTGGGGGTGGCTGGGTATGGTTGATGTAAACTCGCCTACCACCAAATCAAAGTATAAGGTAGCTCCTTCGGGTGGTTCAGTTGGTAAAAAGCCCAAAAAGCGCGAAAAGCCTATTAAAAATGCGTGTGGAAAAAGGGCTGGAATGTCTTTTGCATATTCTAAATTGCGGGTGGTGGTTTCTAAAAAGGTAAACAGGTCGTCATCTTTTTCTTCATGTTTCACACTTTTAATAAACACCTCGGCCATAAATACTGCCAACGACCCCTTTATTATATTGCCACTTATGTTATGCCATGGTTCTGCTAACGAAACCTCTTTAAGGTTTTGCATGTTGTTGTTCTCTTTTTTGTACGATACTATGTTTAGAAGGGTAAGAGGCTGGAAATAACTTAACCCTATTTTGCTGTTCATACGGACAAATAGGGTTTTTAATCCGTCTGCTTCGGTATAGGCTTTTACAACAAGGCTTTTATCGTTATACTTTTTATAATGCAGCACAATGGCCCGCGTGGTATAAAGCATTGGGTAAAGATACTACAATGTAGCCGGAATTTGGCAGCTGTCTACAATTGCGGTAATGGTAGAGCGGGGGTGTTTAAAGAAATCAGAAACCAATGTAGACTTATAGATACCGCCCATTTTTTCTACATACTGTTTACGGCCGGTAAGCATCCATTGTGCGCCATAGTAGTATGCATGTATGCAAATATCGTTATCCTCATTTATTTTACGTCCCTGGGTAAGCTTAATATAGCGTTTGTAGGTGTTTACACACTTTTCAAATTCTTTTTTAGAAAAGTATCCTATCATAAGGCAGGTAAAGTAACTGTCTATACTTTCAGAGAATGATATTTGCTGATATGATATAAGGGTTTCTTCAATAAGGTCTATAGCCTCGCCGCGCTGTGTATTATTGCCCAAAAGCATAAGTGCGCTAAGATTAAGCCTAAGGTGTATAAGGTCTAGTATATTATTGCGTTTCCACTCGGTATTGTTGTGTATCTCATCAGCCCTGTTGCGCCATAGTTCAATATCTGCCCGTACCTCTTCAGATAGGTTTTGTTCGGTACCCTGCAGGTGCAATACCTGATGAAAGTTGGCCAGGTAATAGGTGGCCTTAATATTTATAGCGTACAACTCTGGCTGGTTGCCAAAGTATTTCCAATATTGAAAATACTCGTTTAGGCGCAGTAGTTTGTCAATTTCTTTTTTACTTTCTCTGGAGTTTAAATCAATATCGGGGTGATTTAATTTAAATAGCGTTATTTTACTTTGCATATCAGTAAAATAAGGCATAACCACGTATCCGTATTTGTTTAAATCATCTTCAAAAATGGCAAGGTTGTGCAGGTTTTCGGGTGTGTAAAACAGTTGTGCGTTGTAATAATAGTTTATATAAAACGTAAAATACCTTGCGTGGGCTGATATTGAAAAGCAGGTATGGTTAACAAATCGGCCAAAATAATCAAGGTGTTTCTGCAAGTCAGAGCCTAAATCGTTTTCGCGGACATTGATATTAATATTGCTTTTAAAATATAGTGTTAATTCATTTAAGATAATCTCGTAAGTTAAAATTTCATTTAAGCGTTTTTGCAGCCTAAGCCCTTCGCCATGCGCATTGCTCATGTAGCTGTATTGCGATAAAAACGTAAGTGCCCTTGTTGTTGCTTTAAAGTCTTCAATTTTCTCACCGATATCTAATAGCAGTTCCATAAGCTTAACAGCCTCGGTAATGCGGCCTTGGCTTACCATTAATTCAGGCTTAAAAACACTTATTGATATGTAGGTAGGATAGTTGCGGGCAAGATATGAGGTTAATTTTAGGGTGTACGATGCCAGCTGGTTAAAACTTTGGCGCGTTTGTTTATCAGCCTTGCCATAAATTAGCTTGCACAGTTCTTCATTGCCCTGAAAAACATTAATGTCAGTAGTTATTGAATTGATAAGCTTAAGAGGCAACTGTGCGTTTGCTTTGGCCAGGTAAGACTTAAACTCAGCTAAATGCTCATCACTCAAAAGCTTAACCAGCTTTTCAATTGTAAGCACTTGTACTTGCTGTTTTGCAGGAGTAGCCACTATTTCACCCATAATAATATGCCACTAAGGTAATTAATAATTTCTGATTTTTGTGCGAGAGCCTAACTTTTTTAATGGCATGTAAGGTCTTGTCTTTTTAAAGATAAGTTTTACAGCATACAGTATAGGGTAAATCAGTCTGTTCTTATTTAATATATAGTATTATGTTGTTTTTACTAAGTATTAAATCCATATAAAGCTTATGAGCAAATAAGCATAAAATTGATGTAAGAATTGGTATTAAATTTGCAATTTAATGCTTAGTTTGTTCTTATAAACACGCAAGTATGAATAATAAAATACTGTAAAATGGCGAAAGCACTTTTTAAATATGAAAACGAATTTTTCAGGTCTGGCTTTTTTTCTGCGTTCCTCAAAAGCGATTTGTGGATTATAGGTAATACCTTTTTGGAAAGGCAGTAGTAAATCATCCTTACATTTACGAACCAATTATGCATGGCAGCAATGTCCTGGCTTTTTGTTTTACAGCTGACGGTTATTCGTCGAATTTAGTGCCGTCATTAACCCCATCGGCATTATCATCACCCCGGTAATCTGCCCCACCAATAAATTTGTTGTCTTTCAGCATTATAGCATCCATACGGCCTATAGGCTCGCGCTCTTGTGTTTTATAGCCAAGTGCCTTTAGCATATATAATTGCTTTTTGGTAAAAGCGCCTTTTTCGTAATACAAAACATCGGGCAACCATTGGTGGTGAAAGCGGGGTGCATCAACAGCAGATTGCATATCCATTTTATGGTCTATAACATTGATAATAGTCTGCAGTACAGATGTAATTATAGTAGAACCACCGGGTGTGCCAGCCACTAAATACAATTTGCCATCTTTCTCAACCATTGTAGGTGTCATAGAGCTTACCATGCGTTTGCCTGGTGCAATGGAATTGGCTTTACTGCCGGGCAGGTTATAGCTGTTTAAAGCACCCGGTTTGGTGCTAAAATCGTCCATCTCATTATTCAATATAAATCCACAGCCGCTAACAAATAAATGCGATCCGTAAGGGCTGTTTATAGTGGTGGTAATAGCTATGGCATTACCATATTGATCTGTAATAGAAAAGTGGGTGGTTTCTTCACTCTCTGGCCAGCTGAAGGTGCCGGGTTTAATAGTTTCGGCAGGGTTGGCACGGCAGCATTGCAGGGTAAAAAAGCGCTGGCGCAGGTATGCCTCATCCAGCAAGGTATCAGTAGGAATACTAATATATTGTGGGTCGCCAATGTACTTAGAGCGGTCAGCGTAGGCCAGTTTTTCCGCTTCGGCCATAAGGTTAACAGTAATGGCCTTGTTGAAGCCACGTGCAGCAAGGTCGAACGGCTCGAGCATTTTAAGTATCTGTAATAAAGCAATGCCTCCGGCAGATGGTGGTGGCATGGTAGTTACGGTATAGCCCCTGTAAGTGCCTTTTAGGGGCGCGCGCCACTCCGTTTTATAGTTGGCTAGGTCTTGGTGGGTAATAATGCCCCCAGAGCGGTTCATTTGGGCTACAATACTATCGGCCACCCACCCAGTGTAAAACCCATCGCGGCCTTTGTCGCGGATAGCTTCGAGGGTATGGGCAAGGTCGGGGATGCGGAGGGTGTCACCTGGCCATAATAGCTTTATAATATCTAGATAGCCATCTTTTACGACACTCTTTATCAAGTAATTTTTTCGATGAGAATACTTGGAAAAATCAGCTTCATGGTTTCTAAACTCCCTTGCCTGCATAGTGGTAATAGGAAAACCTTTGCGGGCTAAGTCTATGGCAGGTTGTATCAGCTTATTCCAATTAGTAGAGCCATATTTTTTATGCAGTTCCCACATCCCGTTTACCGAGCCGGGGACACCGGCGGCCAAAGCCCCTTTAAGGCTTAGGTCTTTAATAATATTCCCAGCGCTGTCTAAAAACATATTTTTAGAGGCATTGCCAGGGGCAATCTCCCGGTAATCGAGCACATCAAAAGTGCCGTTTTTATTGCGGTATAGGGCAAAGCCACCACCACCAATATTGCCGGCAGTGGGGTAGCAAACTGCCAATGCAAAATGCACGGCCACCGCTGCATCAACCGCATTGCCTCCATCGGCCAGCACTTTTACCCCAATTTTGGTAGCCTCGGGGTGGGCGGTTACCACCATATTGTTATACCGTTCTACAACGGGCTTGCGGGCATAGGTTTTAGCCTGTTTTTGGGCAGTTAGCGCGCCTATGTAGCTACATATTAATACTAAGGTTAATAAAACACGGTTTAGCATCATAGCTTTTTTGCTGATATTCAGCGAGTTTAAAAATAATTTTGATATGTAGCGCATAAATTTCTTTACTTTGCATCCGAATTTTTAAAACCAATTTAAAATGTCAGATATCTCTGCAAAAGTAAAAGCAATTATCGTAGATAAGTTAGGTGTTGATGCTGCCGAAGTTACAACTGAAGCAAGTTTTACCAACGACTTGGGTGCCGATTCATTAGACACCGTAGAACTTATCATGGAATTCGAAAAAGAATTTGGCATTGCCATTCCTGATGATCAGGCCGAAAATATTGGTACTGTAGGTGAGGCAATTGCTTACATTGAGAAGAACGTTAAGCAATAACCAATTTTCCTTTTATGGAATTAAAACGGGTAGTAGTAACAGGGCTTGGGGCGGTAACCCCTTTAGGTAATTCTGTTCCGGAATACTGGAGCAACCTGCTTAAGGGTGTAAGCGGCGCGGGCCCTATTACCCGCTTTGATGCATCTAAATTTAAAACACGTTTTGCCTGCGAGGTAAAAAACTTTGATCCTGGTTTGTATTTCGACCGCAAAGAAGCCCGTAAACAAGACTTGTATTCTCATTTTGCCATTGCAGCTGCCGATGAGGCAATAAAAGACTCAGGCATTAATCTGGAGCAGGTAAACCTTGCCCGTTTTGGTGTTATCTGGGGCTCGGGCATTGGCGGTGTTGAAACGTTTTATAAAGAGAGTGCCGAATATGCTAAAGGCGATGGCACCCCGCGTTTTAACCCTTTCTTTATCCCTAAAATGATTGGAAATATTGCTGGTGGGCAAATTTCTATCCGTTATGGCTTACGCGGCCCTAACTATACTGCTGTATCTGCCTGTGCATCATCAACCAACTCGGTAATAGATGCTTTTAACTACATACGTTTAGGCAAGGCCGATATGTTTGTTACCGGTGGCTCTGAGGCTGCTATTAACGAAACAGGCGTTGGTGGCTTTAACGCAATGCATGCCATGAGTACCCGCAACGATGACCCTGAAGGTGCATCGCGTCCGTTTGATGCAAACCGTGATGGTTTTGTATTGGGCGAAGGTGCAGGTGCTATCATTCTTGAAGAGTACGAACATGCGAAAGCCCGTGGAGCTAAAATTTACGCAGAAATGGTTGGCGGAGGCATGTCTGCCGATGCTTACCACCTTACCGCGCCACACCCTGAAGGGTTGGGCGCTATTGCGGTAATGCAGGAAACATTGAGCGATGCTAATATGAAGCCTGAAGATGTTGATTACATTAACGTTCACGGAACATCTACCCCATTGGGCGATGCTACCGAGCTTAAGGCTATACAAAAGGTTTTTGGCGACCATGCTTATGAAATGAATATAAGCTCTACCAAATCTATGACAGGCCACTTGCTTGGTGCTGCCGGTGTAATAGAAGCCATTGCCTGTATTTTGACCGTTAAAAACGGTGTTGTGCCCCCTACAATAAACAACGCAACTATAGACCCCGAGATTGACCCAAAACTTAACCTGACGCTAAACAAGGCACAGGAACGCAATGTAGATGTTGCCCTAAGCAACACCTTTGGTTTTGGCGGGCATAATGCCTCGGTTATTTTCAAAAAATACAGCAATTAGTTGTGCCTGTAAATACCCTAAAGAAGTTTATTCTTAATGCTGAAGACCAACGTTTATTCACTTTTGTGTTTAATGTTACCGGTGTTGCGCCTAAAAACCTGGGCTTGTATAAGCAGGCTTTCAGGCATAGTTCAGTATCGCAGGATATTGGCTATGGCGCGCGCAACAGCAACGAGCGTTTGGAGTACCTTGGCGATGCTATATTAAGCGCTTCGGTAGCAAACTACCTCTTTAAAAAATTCCCCTACCGTGATGAGGGTTTCCTTACCGAAATGCGGTCAAAGATAGTAAGTCGTAACAACCTTAACAGCCTATCTTTAAAAATGGGCTTTGAGGATTTTATTGTTGCAGGCAAAGATGTTATCCGAAACAACAGGGCCATACTGGGTAATACTTTTGAAGCCTTTATTGGGGCTTTTTTTCTTGATAAAGGCTATTTAACTACCGAGCGTTTTATAATGAAGCGGCTTATAGATGGCCAGATTGATATTGATGTATTGGAGGATACAGACATAAGCCATAAAAGCAAATTGCTTAACTGGGCCAACCGTGAGCGCCGTAAACTGGAGATTACCTTTGTAGAAGTACCTGCCGAAGACGAATCAGCTAAAACCAAGCGCTACCACCGTACTATAGTAACCTTAGATGGCAAGCAAATAGCCGATGGTATGGGCATATCCAAAAAAGAAGCGTCAGAAAATGCTGCTCAGCGTGCTGTACGTTCCTTAGAAGAAGCTGGCACCTCTTTAAGTTAATAGTATTGCAAGGGTTTATTCTTCAATAAATCAAATAACTACAAAATCTCCATCAATTCATTCAGGTTGCTAATGGATTTTACTCCATTAATTGTTAACCCTGCGGGGTTAAAATAGATGGCCTGCATGCCTATGTTAAGGGCAGCGTGAATATCTTTCTCCGGGTCATCACCAATCATAATGCATTGTTCAGGGTGGGCTTTAACCAACTTCATCGAATAGTCGAATATTTTGCGGTGGGGCTTTAATGCGCCTGCTTTTTCTGATGTTATCAGGTTATCAAAATAATGGTCTATGCCCGATGATTTTACCTTGATATGCTGTACCTCTTCAAACCCGTTGGTAATTATATGCAGCGTATACTTTTCTTTTAGGTAGTCAAGGGTTTTGTGTGTGTCGGGGAACACCATTTTCTGCAACGGGCTTAGCATAATATAGTCAGTACCCATTTGCTCCGCCATTGTTTTATTCTTTATGCCAAACACCTCCAGCGTTTTGCGGTAGCGTACCGTGCGCAGGTGTTTTTTGGTAATCTTGCCATCAATGTACAAGTCCCAATAGCGTTGGTTTTGAAACTGGTATTCAGCAATAAACACCTCCGGACTGCTTATGTGCTTATCAAGCCCATAGCGTGTATACATCTCGCGCAGTGTTATATCAACGTTAGCGTCAAAGTCCCACAGGGTGCGGTCAAGGTCAAAAAATATGTGGCGTATACCTTCCAAAAAATTCAATATTAAAAAGAAGTAAATATGGCCGAAAATATAACCGACCAAATAACTAATGATCCTGCCATATACATGTATACATGGCGGCGGTCGTGGCGGTACAGCCTTGCTGCAATAAGCGTACCCACGGGTATCGACAGTAGGGTAGGGGTAATAAGCGAAATACCTATCAACCCATACGTGGCTTTAAACTTAACCAACCTGCGCTTATTAGGTGTAAATACCTTGCGCTTAGGCTTATGGCGTTTGCCCGTAATTTTATGCTTAATCCAATCAAACCCCTGAAAAATATACTTGCTTAAGTATAGCGTAACCATAACGCCAAACATACCCGCTGCCATAGAAAAACAGATAGCTTCAACAAAATTGAATTGAAAAACCTGAATAGCAATGGGGATGAATAGCAAAAATTTAAATGCCGACGATAAAAACAGCGATATAAATTTTATGGTTACTATTTTACTTAAAATTACACTAAACACAAGTGGGTAACGAATATGTAATGGATTTGTTCTAACTGTCTTGCTTGGGGCCAAAAGCTAAATCGCCTGCATCGCCAAGGCCTGGTACAATATAGGCCTGTGCAGTAAGCTCATCATCAATGCCACCTACCCAAATAGTGCAGTTGCTTGGCGTGTGGCTGCGGGTATACTCAACACCCTCGCTGCTGGCTATAAGGCCCGCAAAGTGTGTATGCTTAGGTATGCCTTTAGTAAGCAGGGCTTTGTATGCCAATACCATTGATGCACCCGTAGCAATCATAGGGTCGCAAATAATAAGTATTTTATCTGTCAGGTCGGGGCAGCTTAGGTATTCAATTTTAATATCAAACGTGCCGTCTTTTTTATGCTTGCGGTAGGCCGATACAAAGGCGTTTTGTGCACCATCGTAGTAGTTTAGCATGCCCTGATGAAAAGGCAGCCCCGCGCGCAGTATGCAGGCAATAACTACTTTGTCTGATATCAGGTTAACATTAGCAATACCCAGCGGCGTAGTTACCTCTTTGTTCTCATAGTCCAACAACTTGCTTATCTCATACCCAATAAGCTCGGCACAACGCTCCAGGTTACGGCGGAAGCGCATGCTATCGCCCTGAATCGAAATATCGCGCATTTCAGCCAAAAAATGGTTGAAAATAGTATTGTTTTTGTTAAGTATGTGCAGCATTGGGATGGGAGGTTATGAAAGGCAAATATAATAAAGCTTAGCGGATATTTTTATGCTAAAACAAGCGTTTTGCAGATACTCAACCAACTATCCCCTCACTTGTTCAATACTACCTTGCTAAAGTGGAAAAATTGTAACCTGTGTTACCAAGCCTCTTATTGCATATTTATACATTTGCACCATGAATACAGAATTAGAAACCATTAAGTGTTTGATTATAGGCTCTGGCCCTGCGGGGTACACAGCCGCTATATATGCAGCCCGTGCCGACCTTAAGCCTGTTATGTACCAGGGCTTACAACCCGGTGGGCAGCTTACCATAACTAATGACGTAGAGAACTTTCCTGGCTACCCTGATGGAGTAATGGGCCCGGCCATGATGCAAGACCTGCAAAAGCAGGCCGAGCGCTTTGGTACCGATGTGCGCTGGGGCTATGTTTCATCGGTCGACTTTTCATCGCAACCCTATAAGGTTACTATTGATGAGAATAAGACAGTGTTGGCTGAGACTGTAATTATATCTACCGGTGCTTCAGCCAAGTGGCTGGGCTTGCCTAGCGAAGAACGCTTAAACGGCTTTGGCGTATCTGCCTGTGCCGTGTGCGATGGCTTCTTTTACCGCGGGCAGGATGTAGCCATTGTTGGCGGTGGCGACACGGCTGCCGAAGAGGCTACCTACCTGGCTAAACTTTGCCGCAAGGTGTATATGATAGTTCGCCGCGACGAGTTGCGCGCTTCTAAAGCCATGCAACACCGTGTGCTAAACACACCAAATTTGGAAGTGCTTTGGGATACTGAAACAGTAGAAATTCAAGGCGAAAAAGCCGTTGAATCGGCCCTTGTACGTAACCTGAAAACTGGCGAAGAGCGCACATTGGATATTACAGGCTTTTTTGTGGCTATTGGTCATACGCCAAACTCAGGCATATTTAAAGGCTTTATTGATATGGACGAAAACGGTTATATCAAAACCAAACCGGGCACTACCCAAACCAACCTGCCGGGTGTATTTGCCTGCGGCGATGTGCAAGACCATGTATACCGCCAGGCTGTTACCGCAGCGGGAACAGGCTGTATGGCTGCTTTAGAAGCCGAGCGTTGGCTGGCTGCTAAAGAAACCCCTGTTGAGGTTTAATTTCGAAGAACTTATAAGTAACTAAGGGATACTATT
>CAMBQF010000024.1 GCA_945869825.1 Chitinophaga pinensis
TTTCTGGTTATAATTTTAATACAATTTAAATTTAAAAATGATTGAAACGCGTCGGGAAATTGCAGATTTAAACCTTTTCTTTTATGATGAGGAAAACAATTGGGAGTATGCCGTTAGAGTTTATAAACCCCTGTTTGATAAACCTTCACTAAGTGTTTTAAAAGAAAGAGTTACAGCAGCATTAAAAGTATATTTTGAAAATAACGGCCTTGAAATTACAGAATATAATGGGCAAGATATTCTAATTGGTGTAAATGGCAATCAAAATGATAGTATTGTAACAATTAAGTTATCTGAATTATATTCAAATTACGAGTTATTATTAAATGCAGATAGAATTTACACAAAAGATGAAATAAATAAAATTTCAGAAGAACTTGGTTATAACTCTTGGTTAACCTTTGCTTGGCAACAAGTAGTAGTTATAGTTAGGTAAAAATTAAAGCCCTGGTTAAAACTAGGGCTTTTTTTATTACTAAAGTTTTTTAGTTTTGTATAAACAACTTATTTGCTATAGTGTAATTTTTACTTGTATGAGATTAATTAAGATTCCATTAAAGGGTTTTAATCTTTTACTCAAATCGGGAAACAACAACAAATTAGAAATGAAAAAACTATTTACAATAGCATTAGTGGTTACAAGCAGTATTGGTTTTGCACAACTTTTCGGTGCAGTAGACGACAATGTTCTTTCTGATAAAGAAATACCTGACGCTCTTGATTCCCTTAAGATTGCTATACCATTATTAATAGTTGGGTTTCTTATTGCATACATTTTTATGTGGAGCAAAAAAGACATATCAAAAGAAGATAACACTTCTACAAATATCGGTTGCTTTGGTGTCATCATAATGGGAATCGGCGCTATTTTTCTGCTTCCAATAATTTCTTTGACACAGGATATTATTAATAATATTAAGACAATCGGTTTTGCAATAGTTTTTATTGCTATCATTATTATTTCTGTATTTGCAAAAAAATAAAACACAGGTATCGTATTTAGCAATTAAGATAATCTAAACAAATACAAAAGTCTTTATAGGGTTATATTAATTAGGGTTTACATTATTCCACTTTTTATTGTCTGGTTTTGTTTTTATATGCGGTTCAACAACAGTTCCATTAGATTTTATATACCCTGGCTGTGTATATAGCTGCCCCCCATTATTGTATTTTGGTGCAGTGTTACTTGGCATATTGTAAGTTGGTGCGCTATATGTAGGGGTATTATACATGTTTTTATTGTTATTATACCTCATATCAGGCGTGCCATCTTTTTTAGTTTGTGCGTTTGAAAATGAAGCTATTAACATAGCTATCGTTAATGTAATAAGTGATTTCATGTTTTTAGTTTTAAGTGTTTGTAATGCAATGTTAACTCAATTTTAAATTGAATCAAAGTATTTTTTCTGCTTTTTTTATTTTGCATATTAATACTAAAATTAAATTTAAAATGGCGCATCTATTCCGTACTCACAATCCTTGTTTTTTGTTTTTAAAAATTGGGTACATAAATTTATTTCAAAAATTTTATCTTCTTTAAAAATAAGTACCAATCCTGATTTTTCTTTAAAGGGTATAGAAGTCCTTTTTACAGGGAACTTGCCTTCTTCAAAAATAAAAGCATTGCAGCCTTTTTTGCAATAGTTGCATTGGTCAATGTAATAATCTACGCTATTATTTCCTGCTTTCTTTTCTTCATTAAATTTCCAGGTAAGCATATTTAAAAATATGTCTTTCTTTACTGTTTTTTCACTGTTGCTATTTACTATATCAGGGTATATACCCTTGTCATGTAGCAATGTTGTGAGGGTTTCAATATCAAAAGCAGCTAGCGACTCTGCAAATATCAGTTCAGTTCGGTTTTGTTTGCTAGTCATAATTTTCAGGCGTAATTATAATCATTAGTTAACTTTTGTATAGGTACAAGTAAGTTATGTTAAGAAAAGTAAACTCTTTTATATAAAAATATTTAACTGTCTATCCCTCTAAATTTTAACATTCTCTTATTTTTTTCAATATTTTCTGATAATTTTTTATTTTTCTCAGTAAGCATAGATATGTCATCTTCCATCTCTTTTGCTTTGTCTATTTCTCCTCTATTAAGGTATTTAGTTCTCTCCCTTCTAAAGGTATCGATTATCCTATTATTCTTTTCAATATCTTCTTTCCATTTGTAAATAGCTAGTTTTTTTGTTTTGTCCTCATTTTCCCCCCATAAATTATATATATATATAGACGCAATAACTAGTGCAACTACAACAAAGAATATTAAAGTTTCTATTAGCATTCTGATCTTTTTATAAAGTTAAATAATTGATGTGTAAAACTAATAATTTTCAATCGGTTTTAATGTGTTCGTTTTTGCTATGGGTGGGGTAAACAATTAAGGCTTATTTCTTTGTTATTTTTATTGCAGCCAAATTGCTCTTTCTCTTGCCTATTAAAATAAAATATTTTTAAATTATATTGTATTAAAAGTAACCTAAGATGATTTCGTAAACTCCTTCTGGCCAAGTCCGTATTGCCATGTATATTTTCTTTCCTTTATTTTTTATACTATTATTTTCAGGGAAATTACCATTGTCAAAAACAACAACACGATATTTTTTCTCATCTAGCTCAAATGGTTCTAAGATATTATAGTCTATTTTTTCAACACCATTACTTTTTAATTTTTCAATTTGCATTGATAAATGATAAGCAAACGTATCTTTTTCAGCTATTTTGCCACTATCAATGTCTTTTAAATATGGGTATTTACCATATTTCATTAAAGTTCTACACGCTGAGCGTTCTTTAAATGTAGCTAATTTTTCAATAAATATTAAAAATAAATCATTTCTAACAGAGTCTGGTTTTACCCCATTGGCCTTGTCAAGATATTTTTTCAATGTGTAGTCTTCTGGCGGATAATATATACTCCAATCCTCTCTATACATATCATCGCAAGTAAAATCACCGACAGAAAATTCAGTTGTAATACGTATTGAAGTTATTTTATTACCATTACTATCTATTTCTAGACCCAAGCAGTTATTTGGTAGTTCTTCTGTTGGTACAGCAGGGAATAAACCTAGATTAAAAATAGCAACAGGTAATTTGTTAATTTCACTAAATTTCAATTCGTAACTTGGTCTTACTTTAAATGGCATTTGTGAACATCTATATTCAAGCCACGCAACGTAATCTGTTTTTGGCCTTGTTAGTATTAGTCCAATTTCTGTTTGTAGTTCATAATTCCCTTCACCTAATAATTTACTAACTGATTCAACATCTTTTCTGTCGAGATAATATGCAAAATCTTTAGCTAGGTTATATGTTTTTATTAGGTCAAATACATCCCTCATCTTTGTAAAGATATAGTCCCCACTTTTATTTCTTACATGTGTTAATAAATTTATCAAAAATGGTTATAAGGTGTTCGTCATTCTCTCAATCAATTCAAAAATACCGCCAAGTGCGTTAAGCTTCAAAACCTAACAAGGCTTTTCAGCATTAACCTATGTTTCGGCAATAGCTTGGCACTATTTTAATTCATTTCGTTCATTCCTCATCAGTAGGCTACTTTGCACTGTTTTTAAGCTTCACTACACGTTGTTCTTTTGCAGCCTAATACATTGCCCGCCTACTATTATTTTAGCTCGCCGCTGGTCGTAAAATGGCTGCAAGCTGTCATGGTTATTGTATGCTACCCTCTTACCCTTGCTTAAAACAATAACACACGCCAGCTTTTGTGTTAAGAAACATAGGTCAAACCGCCTTTATTCGCTTTGCTCTTGCAGGCTCTTCTTTTTCCACCATTTACTCCACTCGCTGTGGCTCGCTGATTAGCTTTGCTAAACCCTACGCTAGCTCAAGGCTGTATAACCTTTTTTAGGTGTAGAG
Organism: Chitinophaga pinensis; assembly: GCA_945869825.1. Lineage (GTDB taxonomy): Bacteria > Bacteroidota > Bacteroidia > CAMBQF01 > CAMBQF01 > CAMBQF01. The sequence continues at coordinate 3,889 of CAMBQF010000024.1, forward strand.
TAAATGCGTTGTACTTATATTATTAATATAGCAAATGTGTTCTAAGCAGGTACCTTGGTTTATAGGTAGCCCCCTCTACTAAGTCATTAAGTAAGCCCCCCGTACCCTCTTTTATATACAACTTATATATGCATTATATACAGGTTTACAGGTATTAATAATACGTTATTTCCTTTTACTACTAAGCAATACAGCATTAAGTAGGTTACCTATTAGGTTACCTGTTTTGTATTGTAGTAGTATTTTATTTAATATCAATTAGTTATATAAGTAGTTCGAATCCCGCCCTCACCGCAAACAATTAGAGTTGCCCCTGGCTTAAAAGCCAGGGGCAATTTTATTTTGAATAAGAACCAAACTTGTTTGAGTTCGAAATGAAAAAATAAACAATTGCCTAGCGAAGTGCAGGCAACTCTAATTGTTTTAGCCTCCCCAAACGGGATCACACCAGTAATCCCAAGTTTACTTCAATAAGCATGCGAAAACAAAAGAAGCAAACACGAAGTATTGCTTTTGACATTTCTTAGCCTCCCCAAACTGCTCACGCAGTAATCACACCATACGTCAGTTCTCTCAAAGGTAATCCTCATCAGATTTTAATTCTAAGCTTTAGGATACCTGATGCCATAAAACAACAAACCCCGATAGTTGCCTGCCGGGGTTTATAAGTTATATAGTTTGTGATAGTTAACCTTCCATGTACTTATTGGGGGTAACACCAAATTTCTTTTTAAAGGCCGATATAAAGTGGCTGGCGTTGTTGTAGCCTATAGAAAAGCCCACCTCCTTAACCTGGTGCTTACGCTCTTCCAGCATTTTGCGGGCGGTTTCCATACGCAAATCGTTTAGGTAGCCATATACAGTATTACCATACACCTGCTTAAAGCCTACTTTAAGCTTAAACTCGTTTAGGCCCGTGATCTTAGCTATCTCTACTAACGATGGTGGGTTAGCCATATCCTTCTCCAACAGCTCGCGAACATTGTGTATGCGGTCAATATCCATATCGTTGGCAACGTAGGGGCACTCGGCGGCTGTAACTGCCGATCGTTTACTTTGGTCAAGATACAGACTGAAAAACTCTAACACTTTGCCTTTGCGGTATAGCTGGCGGAAGGCTGGGTTTATCTGGCTTGCCAACAGCTGGGTTACCACTACCGACATTGACGGGCTTAACACCCCTTGTATTGCTGGGTCGCCACCACGCATAGAGCGGCTTAGGGTCTCAAACGATGTACGGTCGGCCATATTGGGGCCCGGCATAAAAAACTCATGCAGCTTTTTAAGCGATATCAGTTGCAACAGCGCTTTAGCTCCCGGCTCTAAGTATAACTGTAACGTAGCCTTAGCGCGTGGGTAAGCAAAAAAGCGGAATGCAGAGGTATCTATGGCTTTGCTGGTATTGTTAACAGACTCGCCAAGTACAACCTTACCGTTTAGGGTAAAAAAGAAGTACATCATTGGCAATTCAGTCTCAAAGCTAAGCGTAGTGCTCTCGGCTGAAAGGTTGGTAAAGGATAGCAGTGCTAAGCCTTCTTCCAAATTGTCAACATCAACACCGGCTGGTGTTAAAACGTTTTCAGCGGTAAGCGCCAAATCAGTAACCACCTCACCAAACGCCTTTGCGGGCATTGTATGCATGGCGCCAGGGCTGTTACCAGTATGTTGTGCCTTATCAATCATTTCAGTATACAAATATACATCGGTTTGGGTTGCTAATAAATGACTTAAGTCACTATTTTGTTCAGATTGGTTGTAAATATCCATCCTGTTAATTACCGCTAAAAAATTTTGCCCCAAAAAATAACACAGCTAACCATATAAGCCCTTTTATCAGAAAGAACATAAAACCAATAAAACCAAGCTGTTTAAGCCTTTTTTTCCAGTTTGCTTTAGTATTGTTCTCCTCACTTTTCATGATTTTGCCTTCTGTGGTTTGCATAATCAGTTTTTGTTATTTAGAATGATTCTAAGCGCAAAAGTATTGCATGGATTAATACACTCCAACAAAAACTTTAGAAAGTTTCTAAATAAGATATGAAAGGGTTGCTGTTGTAGTAAAATTTAGACATTTCAATTCCTCGTTTCACAACTCACCCCAACCCCTCTCTTATTCTTAAGAGAGGGGCGAGACCGCTGTTAAGTATCTTCAGAGGTATAAAACTTCCTGTGTCGAGGGAGAGTTAAAACACCTTCTGTTGTAGTAAAATTTCGAGTTTTTGCACACTGTTTAAGCCCTCCCTTCAAGGGGAGGGTTTGGGTGGGGGAAAATAGCGTAGGCATAATTAATTTTGTGGTTAATGCAAAGGTACGACTTGGGATAGGCCTTTGTCAAGATTTAATCTCTCACCACAACCCTCTCCCTCCAAATCTTATCACCAGTCTGCACAACAAAAATATACATACCGTTGCCCAACTCTGTAACCGGAATATTTTGATTTGATTGAATAGGCTTGGTAGCAACCAACTGCCCTGTCAGGTTATAAATGCTAAGTTGTGCATGGGAATAATTTTTAGGTATATCAATACTCACAAAATCCTGTGCTGGGTTGGGGTAGATTTTGATTTGCTCAATCTTATTCTCTTCAACTCCGATTAAACTATCACATTCATACAGTTGAACATTATCAATATAAACATATGATTTTGCCCCAGGGGTAAAATTTTGAGTTACTGTATTAGCATCATTTCTAAAATTCCCTATATACATATATTTCTCGCCACCTTGTGCTTTAAAATAACCTGTTATAGGCTTCCAAACGGCAGTGTCGTTGATAAAATCGGTATCTGGATTTTCTATTTGAGGGAAATAAGGGAGAACATTAGTTGTATTAGCATATATGCTATCAGGTGAAAAAAAGGCGCCTATAGAACTACATGAAAGACGGTAAGAATGTGATAAACTCACAAAAAAACTAAGGCAATAATAAGTGTTTATCTTTAATGAATCCAATAATTTTGTACCAATATATTCTCTATCATTTGGAAAATATAGTACTAGACCTGAGTAACCAATTCCTTCATTTGCATGTTGGAAACCAAAAAAATTATCAGGAACATCAAATCCATTAATTATGGTAACACATGAATTATATACATCTGGAGTTGCAGGTGAAGGGCTAAACCAGTTAACGGCATTAGAAAATGGAGTAACTCCCGTGGGACATGTATCTATTTCTTCAAAAGAATAATTGGGCACAAGGTTCTGCGCCCATGTAATTGAGCAAATAAACACCCCTAATATGATTAGCAATTTCTTCACTTGTTGCAAGATAATGCTAATGGTTTAGCCACACCAAAACTATTTTATGTAAGTATCGCTAAAATCCCTCCCCTCTGTCCCGATAGCTATCGGGATCAGAGGTACTCCCTTTAAAAGGGAGAGTTGTTTCCTGAGAATGAATTATATCTGTTTCAATGTAACTAGAACCTAGCACCTAAAACCTAGAAACTATAAAACCATCAACCCATCCCGCATCACCAACTTACGGTCGGCCATGTTGGCCAGCTCATAGTTGTGGGTTACTATCACAAAGGTTTGGTTAAACTCTTTACGTAGGGTAAAGAATAAGTTGTGCAGGTCTTTGGCTGTGTTTGAGTCCAGGTTGCCCGATGGTTCATCGGCAAGAATAACCGCAGGGTTGTTGATTAATGCACGGGCTACGGCAACACGCTGCTGTTCGCCACCTGATAGTTCAGCCGGCTTATGCTCCATACGCTGCGATAGGCCCAGAAAGCCCAGTAGTTCTTTAGCGCGTTTCTCGGCATCGGCCTTGCTGGTTTTGCCTATGTAGGCAGGTATACACACGTTTTCTAATGCTGTAAACTCAGGCAACAGGTGATGAAACTGGAATACAAACCCAATATTTTTATTACGAAAGGCCGATAGCTTTTTATCGCCCAAAGAAAACACATCATTATTGTTAATGATCAGCTTGCCGCCATCGGGTTTATCAAGCGTACCAATAATTTGCAGCAGAGTAGTTTTACCCGCACCTGATGCACCTACAATAGAAACAACTTCGCCACGGGCAACAGAAAGGTCAACACCCTTAAGCACTTTTAACGTGCCGTAGGCCTTAACCATACTTTTTGCTTCTATAATAGTATCCATGCTTTATAAAGCGTTTACAATGTGTTTGCCTTGCAATATAGGTACAACGTCGGTAGTATCCAGTTGCAGGCAATAGCGTACATCTTTCTCCAACTCTAAACGTTGCATGCGGTGGCGGTGGCTGCTGTTTTCCAGGTAGCCATATAAATCATCTTTAGCCTCCTGGTACATGCGCAGGGCAGCCAGGGCAGCATCGTCAAAATCAGTCGATTCTATCTCCCCTTGCAGCTTTTCTACCAGTGCCCCGGCAAACAGTGTATCTTCCAGGTTAAAGCGGTTTTTCCAGCCCGAGCATAGTATGGTAACATTCTCGTTCTGTTTCAAAATCCAGTCGGCACAAGCCGATAGGTTGATGAAGGCACCAATAATAACCTTCGATGCTTCTTTGGCAATTTCAACAGCTTGTGTGCCGTTGGTGGTGGTCAATGCAATGGTCTGCCCTTTTACATGGTCTGTCATGTAGCTAAAGGGTGAGTTGCCAAATTCAAAGCCATCCTGCACTATGCCGTTGCGCTCTGCGGCTGCCATGTAACCGTTTTGGCGGTAGATAGTGGCATCTTCAATAGTGGCTACGGGTATTATAGATTTAACACCGTATTGAAAAGCAGTAACTATAGCCGATGTGGCACGCAAAATATCAGTAACAACAATTATACGGTCGGTAGAGTCGTAGTATTGAAACAAGGCGGGCGAAAAACAAACCTGTACGTTGCGCATTAGGCTTTGTAAAATGGAAGTTTAACCACCTTTGCTTTGCTCAGTTTTTCGCGTACCTTAATGTAGATTTCGCTGTCTATTTTGCTGAAAGCCGTTTCTACATAAGCCATACCAATGGGTATCTTCAGGCTTGGCGATTGGGTGCCCGATGTTACTTTGCCAATAACGCGGCCATCGGCATCGCATACCTCATAGTCGTGGCGCGGTATAGCGCGTTCTTCTAAAGTAAAGCCAACCAGTTTGCGGCTGGTGCCATTGGTTTTATGACCTTGTATAATATCGCTTGCGGTAAACTCTTTGGTAAATTTGGTAATCCAGCCAAGGCCTGCTTCTATAGGCGATGTCGTATCGTCAATATCATTACCATACAGGCAAAAGCCCATTTCTAAACGCAACGTATCGCGGCAGCCAAGGCCGGCTAATGCAATACCAAACTCTTTGCCTGCTTCCATAACGGCATCCCAAAGGGCTTCGGCATTTTCGTTTTTAATGTATAGCTCAAAACCACCCGCACCGGTATAGCCGGTAGCTGATATAATTACGTTGTCAAAACCGGCCATGGTACCACGTACAAACGAGTAGTACTCCAGGCTGGCCAAATCAACATCAGTCAATTTTTGTAAAGCTGCAGTAGCCTTAGGGCCTTGCACGGCAAGCAATGCGGTTTTGTCTGATATGTTTTTCAACTCAACACCACCGGTGTTTTGCGATACAATCCAATCCCAGTCTTTATCAATGTTTGATGCGTTTACCACCAACATATATTCTTCTTCAGACATACGGTAAACCAGCAAATCGTCAATAATGCCACCGTTGCTGTTTGGCAGGCAGCTGTATTGTACCTTACCATCAAACAGTTTAGAAGCATCGTTGCTGGTAACACGCTGGATAAGGTCTAACGCGCCCGGGCCTTTTACAATAAACTCGCCCATGTGCGATACATCAAACATACCCACAGCGGTGCGTACCGCCTCGTGTTCAGCGTTAATACCTGTATAGCTTACAGGCATATCGTAGCCCGCAAAGGGAACGATTTTAGCACCTGCCTCAACATGTTTGTTGTATAGCGGTGTGCGTTTGGTAATAGTTGCTTCCATTGAAAATATTAAGAGAACAAAGTTATGAAATTGGTGGTATTTGCATGCACAGAATATTCGGCTTCTATCTTTTTACGGGTATTGGCACCTAAATCAATCAAAAGCTGGCGTTCGTCCATCAGTTTACTCAGGGCATTGTACCACTCATCGGGCGTGGTGCAAATAAAACCGTTTACCCCATCGTCAACAATGCGGGTATTAACGCCCACAGGCGATACCAGCGCGGGTATACCGAGTGCCATGTACTGCAACGCCTTAAAGCCACACTTTCCGTTAGCCCATTTATCATCTACCAATGGCATAAGGCCTACGTTAAATTGAAGTAAATCTTCAATCTCGCTTTCCTTTTTCCACGGGGTAAACTTCAACGATTTTAATTCAAAATCGGGCGCCCTGTCGGCTATAACATTAAATGTAAAGTTATATTTTTCTTCCAGGCGTTTAAAAACAGGCAGCAGGGCATCCATGTATTGCATGGTGCTGTGCGTACCCGTCCAGCCTATTACAAAGCCGTTTCCGCTTTGGTCCTTTATTTTGTTGTGATGATGTTCAGTGTCTATGGTTGTTGGATTGTAAACCGGATTGGTATTGTATTGGGCGGCAAAGTTGCGCAGGTACTCATTTCCGCACGATACCTTGTAAGCCATTTTACAAATCTTGGGCACGTTGTTGTAAAACTTAAACTTTGAGAAGAAGCCATTATGTTCTGATGTGTTCGGAATCCAGATAGCATCATCAAAATCGTAAATCAGCTTTTTACCTGCAACCTTGGTTATAATCCACTCAAATAAAGGCGGGCCAAAAAACTCCGCCTCGCGGTGCACAAATACATAATCATATTTACCAAGCGAGAACATTTTACTCAGGCGGCGCAAATACCCGCCTAAAGTACCCGCTATTTTTGCAACAGTATGGCCGGGTTTGTAGAGTATAGCCCATGTTTTATCATCAATAAATGCCTGCTTATCTATGGTAAAGCCTTTTTCTTCCAGGGCAGAATAATACTGCTCAAACCGAAAGCGTTGGCTTGCAGCCGTGCCTTGCGGGTAAGGAAAAAGAAACAGTATCCGTTTTGCCATTGTCCTGCAAAAGTAGAGAAATTCCCTCTTAATTATCCTGTTGTTAAATGGTATGTTTTTTTATTGACAGTAGTGAACAACCCCGGAGGGATTAAATCTCTATAACCTTGGGCCTAACCCGGGTAAAATTGGGGTTTACTTAACTCCCCGCTCCTATTGGGAGAGGGATTGGGGTGAGGGAAACTACCTTGGTGTATTAAACAAATCATTAGCCCGCCCGCCATAGGTTGGATTTACGTTGTTATTATCAAAGTTATTGGTTTGTGTATCGCGCTTGTGCAACCTAAGTTGCCATTGGTTATCAATAATCTCACCATTGGCATCAGAGTGCAGCAGGGTATAATCGTTTGTAACCAAATCAGGCAGGTAAAAAATAAACCTTCGGTTGTTTTGCGGACCTATGCGGTAGTAATGCCATACTTCGTAGGGGTAAGCGCTGGGTTCGTGCAGGCTGGCGGTGCGGTTGTTTGGCGGCCCATATTGTAAAAATACACGGCCACGGTCGGTTTGGTACCCTCGGCGTATAGATGTACCAAACTCCCTGTTTACTACCTTAACCATAGCAAGGTATTCAGCCCAGCCTTTAAAAGGGTCTGCTGCGTTGTGGGCTGTCCAAAAAGCTTTAAAGTATGCACGCATTGCGGTAGAGTCTGTCATTTTCTTCTGGTCAATAAACATACGCTCTTTGGGCGTAGCTATCGGCCTAAGCGATTTAATATAATCCTTTAGCGTATCCAGTTTCAGGTTTCCTATATAGGCTTCAAAGTTATTGCCGTAGTTGTTTAGCGTACTAAAGTCGGCAACAGGCTTAATGCCCGAACTGCGCTGGAAATATAGCTTTTTGCCCCCCAGTATAAAGTTGTTTTTATCGCGGATATCTACTACAAGATAGTAGTTGCCCGATGGCAGCTTGGTAATATCAAAGCTTGATAACACAGGCACCACAGGCTGGCTTAAGTACACCTTGGTTTTAAAATGAGTATCAAGTGGTTTCTTCGTATCGGCCGATTCTATAAAGCTGTAAATAACAAACTTCTCATTGTTGCCAAATTTCTTATCTGTCCCGTATATCTCGGTGTAAAAGTTAAGATTGGTAACTGTTTCGGGGTAGTAGCCAGATATGTACGGCACCATCTCGAACCCGCTTTTGGTAAGTGGGGTAGGGGTGCTGCTTTTTACAAAGGTATCCACCGGCATAATATCAGACATGGTAACACCCGTATCAGGGTAGTTAACCATAATTGGAATATTACCTGCAAAGGCCGGTGCCACACGGTTAAGGTCGGCAATGCTTATTTCCAGTGTGTATTTGCCGTTGGGTAATGGCAGATTATGCTTGTCAATAAAGTTAGGCTTAAGGGCGGCGCTGTCGCTAATTTCAGGACTAAGCAGGTTGTACTTATCGGCATAAAAAACAGTATCGTTGCGGGTGGCGGTAAGCACCACTTCTACATTGCCTTGGTATTTGCCGTTGGCATTTTTAGCAAATTTTGCGGTTTCGCCGTTTACCATTAGGTACGTTTCAACAAAGGGTTTAGCCCCGGGGCGGTTAAAGGTGCAGTAGTTTAATGCCGATTGCAGGTTCTGTGCCTGCATAGCAAGGCTGGCTGCTACAAAGCCAATTATATAGAAATACTTTTTCATTACCGTACGTACTAAAATATAACGTAAAGTTACGGATTTTTAGCATGCCTGTTAGGACAAATTTGGACGTTTGTCGGAAAGCGTTTTAGTACATAGGGCTATATACCCCCAACCTATAACCACCAACTAAAAATTGGCTGTACGCCAATTTTTACTACCTTTGCGCCGTTCTTTGAATAAAGCTCTTTAAAATGACATTAGTAAAGCAAGAGAATAAGGCCACCATTGAGAAACCGTTTGAGGGGATGACAATTGGCGGGCACGAGCAGGTTACCTTCTGCTACGACGAAGCAACAGGGTTAAGAGCCATTATTGCAATTCACAACACGGTATTGGGCCCTGCACTGGGTGGTTTGCGCATGTGGAACTACGCCACAGAAACGGAAGCATTGAACGACGTTCTTCGCCTGTCGCGCGGCATGACATACAAAGCAGCCATTACAGGGTTAAACCTGGGTGGCGGCAAGGCTGTTATCATCGGCGATGCCAAAACACAAAAATCAGAAGCATTGATACGCCGCTTTGGCAGGTTTGTAGAAAGCCTTGGCGGTAAATATATTACTGCCGAAGACGTGGGCATAAACACCCGCGATATGGAATACATCAGCAACGAAACCAAACACGTATCGGGCCTGCCTGAGAGTATGGGCGGCAGTGGCGACCCTAGTCCGGTTACTGCCTATGGTGTATACATGGGCATGAAAGCCGCCGCTAAGCACAAATGGGGCAGCGACAGCCTTAACGGCAAAACAGTTACCGTGCAAGGCACCGGCCATGTAGGTTTTTACCTGCTTCAATTATTAGTCAAAGAAGGCGCTAAACTGGTAGTGGCCGATATTAACGAAGATAACCTGAAAAAGGCAGTTGACGAAACGGGCGCCACCGTTGTAAGCCCTAACGATATTTACGATGTGCAGGCCGATATTTACGCCCCTTGCGCATTGGGTGCTACGCTAAACAGCGACACCATACCCCGCCTTAAGTGCGAAATTGTAGCAGGCTCAGCAAATAATCAGCTGGCTATTGAAGAGCAGGATGGCCATGCCCTTATCAGCCGCGGAATTATCTACGCACCCGACTTTTTAATTAATGCCGGTGGGTTGATTAATGTGTATAACGAGGTGCTTGGTAAATACAACAAAGACCGAGTAATGCGCCATACCGAAACTATTTACGGCCAAACGCTGGCTATTTTAGAGCGTGCCGAAATGCAAAAAATAACTCCACAACTGGCTGCTAACCACATAGCTGAAGAGCGTATTAACGCTATGGCAGCCATTAAAACAAGAATGTAAAAACAACGGCCTTACCCCCTCCCGATAGCTATCGGGACCCCTCGAGAGGAGGCGTTACAGCCTTAATGCTGGTTGCACAGGTTGATTGGGAAGAGGTAAATATTTAATTTGAATGCTTAACAGAAGACATATACGAGTAAAGGTAATGCATGCGCTATACGGGTTTTTCCAAAGCGAGAACGATGATGTTATGCGTGGCGAAAAGGAGTTGTTTTATAGTATTGACAAAAGCTACGAGCTTTACATTTGGATGTTGCAGCTTATTGTGGAGTTGAAAGAGTGTGCATGGCAAATTGCAGAAGAGCGCAAGCACAAACGCCTGCCTACGGCTGATGATTTAAATCCAAATACTAAATTCATTAATAACAAGTTTATTGAGCTTTTGCAAAACAATGCAGAATTGCATGATAAGGTTGTGAAATACAAAGTAAACTGGCAGCCGCGCTTTGAGCTTATCCGCCGCCTGCTTACCAAGTTTACTCAAGGTGAGGAGTACCAAAAATATATGGCTACCCCGGGCAAAAATTTTATTGATGATAAAAACATAGTGTTGGCTCTTATAGAGGAATACATTGCCCCTGACGATGACTTGCGCGAGAAGATGGAAGAAGACAGTATTTACTTTGCTGACGATTGGGTAGTAACTATAGGTGCCCTGGCCCGCACTGTAGAGTTATTCCACGAAAATTCGAGCGAGCAGCAACGCATACTGTCTACATACAAAGATGCGGAAGACGATGCCAGATTTACCAAAGATTTGTTCCGTAAAACCATTATGTCGTCTAAGGCATACGAGGAGCTTATTACATCAAAAGTAAAAAACTGGGAGATTGAGCGTCTTGCCGCTATGGATGTATTGTTGATTAAAATGGCTATCGCCGAGATTATTCACTTCCCCAGCATTCCAATTAAGGTATCTATGAATGAATATATCGAGCTATCAAAAATATATAGCACCCCGCAAAGCAAAGCCTTTGTAAATGGCTTGTTAGATAAAATTGTGGGCGAGATGAAAGAAAAAGGCGAGATTAAAAAAGCAGGCAGAGGCCTAATTGAGTAGATTTGTGCATGGTACAACCATCAGCACATAATATAACCACCCGCCGTACCGCACGGTATTTCACCCTTGGCAATATAACCAACCCCGCAAAGGTATGGGTTGTGCTTCATGGCTACGGCTTTTTAGGGTCGGTATTTGCCAACGAGTTTAATGGCTTGGTAAAAGACGATACACTGCTTATTGCCCCCGAGGGCTTATCGCGGTTTTATGCCAAAGGCCTGGGTGGCGACGTTGTTGCCAGCTGGATGACCCGCGAAGACCGCATGGCGGATATAACTGATAACATAACTTATTTAGATACCATCTACAGCGAAGTTATTCAGCCATTGGGTAATGTAGAACTAAATGGCCTGGGCTTTTCTCAGGGCTGTGCTACACTTTGCCGCTGGGCTACTGGAGGTTTGCCAGTGTTTAAAACATTATTGTTATGCTCGGGCGATATTCCTAACGATTTAGAGCCGGAGAAAATAGCTGCTATTTCTAAGGTAACAGATGTACACGTAATTTACGGTACAGAAGATCCGCTTATTCCGCAGGGGTATACTGATAAATTAATGGAGATGCTTTCCGCGTGGAGCGTACGCTACCAAAGCCAAACCTTTGTTGGCAAGCACGAATTGAATAAAGAAATTTTAGCCCAATACATCTAATGCTGCTTATCTATTCGCCCGCTATTACCAACCGTTTGCGCTATGCTACAAAGCTAGTGTTTAGTAGTTGTGTGCAGGCCGAATATAAACTGACTGATGATGCAGCGGAGTTAGGTATCCACCGTGGCCCTAAGCTATCGTATGGCAGGCAGTCTATTGCCGGCGAGCCTTTTATTTATGCCGAGGGTTTACTTACTGAAACAGGCTTTAGGACAGAACAACCCGCCAAAGGCATTGAATATAAAGGCATAGCTACCATATTTGCTACCGATAGCAAGGCTATACTACCGTTTGATATTTTTGCTGCAGCCTTTTATATGGCAACAAGGTGCGAGGAGTATTTGCCGCACGAACGAGATAACCACGACCGCTATATTCCCACCGAATCTATCCACTACAAATATGGTTTTTTAAATAAGCCGGTGGTTAACATTTGGGCCAACCAACTGGCAGAACTGATTGAGGTTGTTTATCCTGATTTCAGCTGGGCCAAACCTAAATTTGAGTTTATTTCAACCATAGATATTGATAATGCCTTTGCCTTTGCGCACAAGGGTTTATTGCGTGGGGTGGCAGGCCTGGTGCAAGATGTGTTCGACTTTAAGTTTAAGCGGATGCCTGTGCGCATAAAAAGCTGGATGCACGAGTCTAACGACCCATACTTTACCTACGATACTATAGAAGGTCTTGCTAAAAAGTATAAACACCGCCTGCAATTTTTTCTACTGGTGGGCGATTATGGCTTTAACGATAAAAACCCCGATTGGGACAACCGCGGCTACCAACGCTTAGCTAAGCGCCTGGCCGATAAATACATTATTGGGGTGCACCCATCGTACGCATCGTACATGCATATTGATAAGGTAGGCGAGGAGCGCGACCGTGTAAACGAGATGATAGGCCGCCATGTTGATACCGCCCGCTGCCACTTCCTTAGGCTTACCTTCCCCGTTACGTACCGCACGCAGGTATATTTTAATATTATGCACGATTATACCATGGCGCACTCGCCGCTGCCTGGGTTTAGGAGTGGCATGTGCACGCCCCACCGCTGGTTTGATGTGGAACGCGATGCTGAAACAGGCCTAACGCTGCACCCATCGGCTGTAATGGAAGGTACCCTGCGCGATTATATGAAGCTTTGCCCCGCCGAAGCCAACGCTACCATAGCCCAGCTAATGAATGAGGTAAAAGCTGTAGGCGGCGAGTTTATCTCTATTTGGCACAACGATAGCTTTACTGCTGAAAATAAAGAGTGGGTAGAGGTGTATGAAAAAATGTTAGAATTAGCGAATTAGATAATAAGATAATGGAAAGAAGCGATTTAAAAAACATTCGCTAATTATCTTATTCGCTTATTATCTAATTGTACCCTAATTTAGCAGTGTGAGCATCCCCAATAAATCAATAGTTGCCCCGGGTTCTAAGCTGGAGAAAAGCTTGTTTGGCAGTCGTGCGGTAAAGTTTGTATTTTTTGGGAATTACTTTTACGGCTTATGCGCCATTGCCTTGGCGGTAGAGGCTACATTGCAGCAAAACTTCACTCTAAACCATCCTTACTTTTATATCCTGCTTTTTATAGCAACGGTGCTATATTATACCCGCGCATATATAAGCGATAGCACTACCGATATAACATCGAACGCCCGCGCCCGCTGGTATGCCGAAAATAAAAAGATGGTTATAGCTACACAGGTGGTACTGGCTATTTTGTTGGGAGTATTCGGGCTATTATACCTGCAATTGATAGGAGATAATTTGCTGAAAAGCACCTTGCAGGAATGGCTGCTCTACCTGTTCTTCCCCATAGTAGCGTTTGCCTATTATGCATTGGAAAATAAGAAGCTAAAAAAATACAGCCTGCGGAATATTGGCTGGCTTAAGCCGTTTATTATCGGGTTGATATGGGCGGGACTTGCTACCGTTTACCCCATACTGGCAAAGGGTTTAGAAGATGGTCATCATTTTATAATTACTGAAAGGTTATGCCTGCTTACCCTTAAAAATACCATGTATGTGGGGCTGCTGTGTATTATGTTCGATTTTAAAGATTACCGTATAGATTACCAGCAAAAGCTAAACACCTTTATAGTAAAACTGGGCCTGCGCAAAACGGTGTTTAATATCCTGTTTCCGCTAACATTGCTGGGCTTATCAACATTTATAGTATATGCCCTAAGTCAGGACTTCAGCTTTGGCAAAATACTCTTAAACACCATACCGTTTGTGTTGCTGGTTACGGTGGCATTATCGCTGCTGCGCCGCAAAAGCATTTTCTACTACCTGATTGTGGTAGATGGTTTAATGCTGATAAAGGCCCTTTGTGGCGCTTTGGCAATAATCTATTCTAATTAAAATGATAAAATTGAATGAATTAAAAAATTAAATGTTGCTGCTAAAAATTCTTTAATTTTTTTTGCTCATTAATTTTAAACCGAATAACCTTCTCTCCTCTTGGCTCTAATCTCCCCCTCTAAAACAAAAAAATACTCTGCATGCATACTTTTTTTTGAACAAGTCTTTGCGCTGTTTGTTGTTTGATTATCTTTGCTGAGCTTTTTTAAATAAAATCAAACCAACACAATGAAAATATTAGTTTGCATTAGTAAAGTACCTGATACTACTACTAAAATTTCGTTCGACGAGAGCAAGACCAAACTAAACACCCCAAACGTACAGTGGATTGTAAACCCATCTGACGAATGGTATGCTTTGGTACGCGCCCTTGAGCTGCAAGAGGCTAATGCTGGCAGCACAGTAACCCTTATTAACGTAGGTGGCGCTGATAGCGAGCCTGTTATCCGCAAGGCTTTGGCCATTGGTGGAGACAGCGCTGTACGCGTTGATGTTGAGCCAACCGACTCGTTCCAGGTAGCTGATGCTATTGCAACATACGCCAAAAGCGAAGGTTTTGACCTTATACTTACCGGTAAAGAAACTATAGACGGCAACAGCAGCGTAACAGGTGCTATGATTGCCGAGTTGCTAGACCTGCCTTACATTACCCTTGCCAACAAATTGGATGTTGAAGGCAATGGCGTAAAGGTAGAGCGCGAAAGTGAATATGGCGACCAGGTTATTAAGGCATCATTCCCATTAGTGGTTAGCGCTGCTAAAGGTGTTGCCGACGCCCGCATACCAAACATGCGTGGTATTATGGCTGCCCGCAGCAAGCCGGTTACTGTTGTACCTTATAGCGGAGCGGCTTTAACATCAGTAGAATCTTACACATTGCCACCTGAAAAAGGCGCTGTTAAAATGATTGCCGCTGAAAATGCCGAAGAATTAATCTCATTGTTACACACTGAAGCTAAAGTTATATAATCATGTCAGTATTAGTATTTATAGAAATAGCAAAAGGAAAAGTGAAGAAGTCTTCTTTTGAAGCTGCTTCATACGCTGCTAAAGTTGCATCGCAACTGGGTACCCAGGCAATAGGTTTGGCCGTTGGCCAGGTTGATGCCGCTGAACTGGCAGCTATAAACGTAAGCAAAGTACTACACGTTACCGATAGCAAATTTGACGGTTACGACCCGCAAACCCTTGCAAAGGCTGTTGTTGAAGCTGCTAACGCAAATGGATCTACGGTTATCGTTTTCTCTCACGATACTACAGGTAAAGGTGTAGCTCCACGTGTAGCTGCCCGCTTAAAAGCAGGGTTGGTTGCCGGCGCTATTGATTACCCAAGTACCGACGGTAAATTTACCGTTAAGAAAGCCGTGTTTAGCGGCAAAGCATTTGCCAACGTAGCCATTAATACTGATGTTAAAGTAATTTCTTTAACACCAAACTCGGTAGGTGTTACTGGCGATGCAGGTTCTGCAGCTGTTGAGGCTTACGCCCCTGTGGTTGAAGCATCTAAACTAAGCATAGAAAATGTTGTTAAAGCCGTATCGGCAGACGAGATACCACTGCCAGAAGCAGATTTGGTAGTATCGGCAGGCCGCGGTATGAAGGGCCCTGAAAACTGGGGTATGATTGAAGACTTAGCACACGCCTTGGGTGCTGCTACGGCCTGCTCTCGTCCGGTTGCAGATATTGGCTGGAGGCCACACCACGAACACGTAGGCCAAACAGGCGTTACAGTTCGTCCTAACCTGTACATTGCTATAGGCATTTCTGGTGCTATTCAACACTTAGCCGGTGTAAACGGTAGCAAAGTGATGGTGGTAATTAACAAAGACCCTGAAGCACCTTTCTTTAAAGCAGCCGACTATGGTATTATAGGGGATGCCTTTGAAATTGTGCCACGCTTAACAGAAGCTGTTAAAAAGCTTAAAGCAAGCCAAAACTAATTGTACCGATTATAATTTTAAAAAAGCCACGGTTTGCCGTGGCTTTTTTTGTGGTATAGGCTTAATTAAAAAGACAATACCATAAATCTGTTTAACTTTTTTTGCATTTAGGTATTCCTAGTTTTAACAATTGACGTATCTTAACGCTTTGAATTAGCAGATAGATGAAAAAGATAAAGCTCGAAATTGTAGGACTTTCATACAGTCAGACACAATCGGGAGCATATGCGCTAATACTAGGCGAAGAGAAGGGGAAGGGCAACCGCCGTTTACCTATCATTATAGGTGGTTTTGAGGCTCAGGCAATAGCTATTGAGCTGGAAAAAATGACCCCCAGTAGGCCGCTTACCCATGATTTGTTTAAAAATTTTGCCGATGCCTTTAGTGTAACTGTAACAGAAGTTATTATATACAACCTGGTTGAAGGAATATTTTTTGCGAAACTGGTATGCTCTAACGGTATTGAAGAGAAAGAGATTGATGCGCGGACCTCTGATGCTATAGCCCTGGCAATACGTTTTAATGCTCCCATCCATACGTTTGAGTTTATCTTATCGTCGGCAGGCATTGTGCTGGATACTGAGGGAGATGACCAAAGTATAAGCAAAAACTTTACCACGGGTATGGGCAGCAGCGATGATGAAGAAACCGAAACAGTTTTAAAAGCAGGCGAGAGCGAGTTTACCAAATACACCAGCGATGAGTTGAAAGCTATGCTAAAGCTGGCCATTGAAGAAGAAGCATACGAAAAAGCATCGCGTATACGCGATGAATTAAATAACCGTAAATAACATACTATTGGAAAGGTTTACAGGACTTATAGGTATTGCATTAATTATCGGCATAGCTTTTTTATTATCAAACGGCCGAAAAAATATTAATTACCGCGTTATACTATCGGGCTTGGCCTTGCAGTTGGCTCTTGCTTTTTTTATATTAAAAACTGGTGTAGGGCAAGAGGTGTTTGCCACCCTGGGTGAGTGGATCCGTAAATTACTTGAACTATCAGACAAAGCAGGCAGCTTTGTTTTTGGGGTATTGGTAGATGGTAAAACCATGGGTGAGGTATTTGGACCATCTAAAGCATTCATCTTTATTTTTAAAGTTATGCCTACCATTATTTTTGTGTCGGTGCTGGTTAGTATGGCTTACCATATAGGTATAATGCAACGTATAGTTTCGGTTATAGCCAAAGGGGTGTACTATCTTATGGGCGTTAGTGGTAGCGAGGCCCTTAGCAACGTAGCCAGCGCGTTTGTTGGCCAGGTAGAGGCGCAGATACTTATTAAACCTTATGTGCCTACCATGACAAGGTCTGAGCTTTTAGCATCTATGTCGGGCTCTATGGCCTGTATTGCAGGTGGAGTTATGGCAGTATATATTGGTATGGGCGTTCCCGCAGAGTACCTACTGGCAGCCAGTATTATGGCGGCACCAGCATCGCTGGTAATATCTAAAATTGTATACCCTGAAACGGAAGTATCAGAAACTAAAGGTAAGGTTACGCTTGATGTTAAAAAGACCCACGCTAACCTGTTAGATGCTATATCGCACGGCGCATCAGACGGTATGAAAATATCACTCAATGTAGCGGCTATGCTGTTGGGCTTTTTAGCCCTTATTTATTTGGCAGATGTGGTATTGCACAACGTTGGCGAAGGCCTTGTATGGTGTGGCTTAACAGTAGACCGCATTGGGTACGACCTTAACGCATTAGACCTTAAAACCATACTTGGTACTGTATTCTCGGGCTTTGCCTGGTGTATGGGTGTACCTCAACAAGATATTTACAACGTAGGCTCTTTGATGGGCGAAAAACTGGTTGTTAATGAGTTTGTTGCCTATGGCGACCTTACCGGTATGATGGCGAAAGGTATGCTATCGCCCAAGGCTATTACTATTGCCAGTTTTGCATTGTGCGGCTTTGCCAATTTTAGCTCTATAGCTATACAGATAGGTGGCATTGGCGAACTTGCCCCAAGCCGCAGGGCAGACCTTTCTAAGCTCGGTTTCAGGGCCTTGATATGCGGTACATTGGCATCGTATCTATCGGCTACTGTAGCGGGTATATTGATAGGGTAAAGATTTGTTTTTCTTAGAAACGCATTTTATTGAAATTTGACACTCAACAAAATTTGATTTTAACTCTCTCAATTTAAAATATTAATGCTGCTTCATAATTCAATTTTTTCGACAGCTAAATTTTTAAAAATGTTTGTAAATTTTTAAAGGCTTATTTTTGTAGCAATTCAAATAAAATTTTTTTAAATATTTTGTTAAAATGTTTTAAAAATGTTTTAAAAATGTATGACATAATGTATATACATTTGTAGAACGAAACGCGTTAAAAAAATAAGCGCCGTAGCTATAACTACGACGCCTATTAATTGCTGATTCTACAGCGGCGTTTTGACTCGTCACGGTTGGAATGTGAAAAGTTTAGGCTCAGGGAATCGGGGGATGCTCTTGCCTTATGACAGATAGCCTGCCTGTCAATATCAATACCACAAATATCCGACTTTACAAAGCTCTGCGCAATCAATTGTTATTCACAATCGCGGTAGCTTTTTAACACTCTCTTAATACCTTCTATAAAGCCTATGAATACTAGTGTTTAACAGTATTTGCATGTTACATCTATAAAATTTTTTTGCTTTCAATATAGTATGATACAAAGCAACTTTTGTAGTTAACAAATAGATAGTTAATATACTTATATGCCCTATTTATTAGGGTTTTGAAAGATATTAGTTTTATTTCCTTTCTATATAAGGCTATACAGAGTGTTGATGTTGGGTGTTTAGCTATATCATTACATTATAAGAGGTTGGTGTTCGAAAATACAAATAGTACCAAGGATACTAATTGTAAAAGGCGTTGCATGTGCTGTTATTAATAGATTCTTAAATTAAGCTTATTGAGTTAATATTAAATAAAATCCTTTCTAACAGGTTATTAACTTGTATTTAAAGGTTTATTCCATCTAGAGATAATAGACATTAACTTATACTTTATATAGTTATAGATATATATTTAGAAGGGGTTAAAATATTAGGTAGCTAAATAACTTGAAGTCAATACATTTACTATCATTGTCAGACTGCTTATGAAGGGAGAATCATCTAAAATACTTTGGGTTGTATTGTTATTTCTTTTTATCGGTAGCAACGCTTTTGCCCAAACAGGCCGTTTTAAATTAAAAACGGGGTGGTATCAAATTTCGGCTAAGCCTAATGCATATCCGCGTAAGCTGGAGGGTACGGGCGATTTTTACTTTTTAGAAGGTGGGCCAAGTATATTACTTAGTGAAATTACAGAACTGAATATTTATAAGAATAGCTATGGTATGTACTGCCTTAAAATGAAGTTAGATTCTGCAGGGCAGTTAAGCTGGAACAAGTTGCTACAGGTTGAAAAGGATAACAAACTGGCTTTTGTAGTAAAGAACAGGTTGCTGTATTGCCCCTATGTAAATGGGCAAATTGTAGCGGGGCTAGTAGAGATTAACCGCGGTGATTTTAATGTAAAGAAGCTCAAGAAAATAAAGAAGGCAATACTGGACGAAAAAAAAGAAGACGAGCGGAAATTGAAGGAACTGATGAAGAAGGCAATGAAGGAGGGTAAGGCTAAATAGATTGTACCCCCTCCCCGCTGCGCGGTACTCCCCTTATAAATAGGTGGAGAGTTTAAAACGTAAACATCAGGTTGCCGAAGAAATTCCAGATAAGGACCAGTAGGGTAGCGGCAATTTTAGACACATAGAAGTTTTGGTTGCCCTTATTTACCAGCAGGTATATAATTAAGGTGTTTAAACCCAAACCAACTAACGATACCCCCAGGAATTTAAAGTACTGCTCTACAATCTCTGGCTTTTGGCTGCTAAAGGTCCACCAACGGTTAAGGAAGAAGTTGGAGGTAGCCCCACACATATAGGCAATGCCATTGGCCAGGTACTTGTTTATCTTAGCTTTTTCTTTAAGCAGCCAGGTAGTACCAAAGTCGATAGCGGTGCCGCTAACGCCCACCACGCCAAATTTTAAGAATTTGAGTATAAAGGCTTTTGTAAAAATCTCGTTCATAGCACTACCTTAGCGGGCGCTAAAATGAGGAAATAATTCGACTTGATGCATACTACAGTAGCAGAAATACTAGCCCTGTTTCATTCTAAACTGGATGAGGTGTATGGTGTTAACGAGGTGGAAACTTTTGCCCGCCTTGCTTTGGAGGAGTATTCTGGAGTGCCGTATGCTGAATATAATAGATATAGAAATAAAGAGATAAAAAATGATGGGTATAATGCCGCTATAGAAAGGCTGCTAACCCATGAGCCAATTCAATATGTATTGGGCAAAGCCTGGTTTTATGGACTGCCGTTTAAAGTAAATACTAATGTGCTTATTCCACGACCCGAGACGGAGGAACTGGTAGACCTCATTATAAAAGAAAACCCAACGGCAAAGCGTATTATAGATATATGCACCGGTAGTGGCTGTATAGCCATCAGCCTAAAGAAAAACATAGCTAATCCCGAAGTTTGGGCTACCGATTTTATGGATGGCGCCCTAGGGGTAGCAAAAGAGAATGCCAAGGGTTTGGAGGCTGATGTAACTATATTAAAGCACGATGCGCTTAGCGGAGATTATACTGCCTTGCCAAATGGTTGCGATGTGATAGTTAGCAACCCGCCCTATGTGAAAGAAAATGAGAAAGAGAGCATAGAGCCACATGTGTTAAACTTTGAACCCCATACGGCCCTGTTTGTTCCTGATAGCGACGCGCTGCTGTTTTACCGCCATATAGGCAAGGCTGCGCTTAGTAAATTAAGGGCCGGCGGCGTATTGTATTTTGAATGCCACACCGACCATGCTACCGAAGTGGCAAACCTTTTGCTTACTTTAGGGTATAAAAGTTGTACAATTGTAAAAGATATGTTTGGCCGTGAGCGCATTGCGCGGGCCGTAAAAGATTAAAATATGGCAGAAGAACACACTGACGATAGGATAGCAAAAGCATTTGCAGAGAAAGACTGGAACGAGATTAAAACATCAAACAGCTGGCAGATATTTAAAATAATGGCCGAGTTTGTAGATGGGTTTGAAAAGCTGGGCAAAATAGGCCCTTGCGTTTCTATATTCGGTTCGGCAAGGACTAAGCCGGGGCATAAGTACTACTTACTGGCAGAGGAGATTGCCTCTAAGCTTACCAAAGAGGGCTATGGTGTTATAACCGGCGGTGGCCCGGGTATTATGGAGGCGGCCAATAAAGGCGCTAAACAGGCCGGTGGAAAATCGGTAGGGTTGAATATTGAGCTGCCCCACGAGCAGTATGCAAACCCTTTTGTTGATGCTGACAAGCTGATATCATTCGACTATTTCTTTATCCGTAAGGTGATGTTTATGAAGTATGCCCAGGGCTTTATTGTATTGCCCGGCGGCTTTGGCACGTTAGACGAGCTTTTTGAAGCCATCACCCTGATACAAACCAACAAAATTGGTAAGTTTCCGATAATATTGGTTGGCAAGGAGTTTTGGGGCGGGTTGTACGATTGGGTTAAAACCACCATGCTTGAAGCAGGCAATATTTCTGAACCCGATTTAGAGCTGTTTGCATTGGTTGATACCGCAGACGAAGCCGTAGAAATTATTGACAACTTCTACAGCAAGTACTTACTAAGACCTAACTTTTAGCGGGTTAAAAACTAAAAGTGAAAAACGAAAAATAAAAGGTGAATATCATTCCTGCGTAGGCATGACTACAAGCTTTGTAATACAAATCGCAGTGCTTATCATCTCACCAAGCGATTATTCAACCATTATTGTTCCAGAATATCCCTTCATCTTAACATAATAAATTCCCTTAGGCAAGCTATGGCGTATAGTAGTTTTATTGGCTGAGTAATTAATATCGCCAATAGTGCAAACCTGACCTATACTATTGTATATAACTACCTGCGGATGGGCTATGCCGTCTATTATTAGCAGGCCGTTGTTTGGGTTGGGGTAGATACTTACCGCAACACCGTCTTCGGCAATGCCTGTAGGCTCTATAACTACAGTATGCTCTGCATAGGTTGGGGCAGACTGTATAGAGCAGCTTCCATCGTTAGTTATTTCAACGGTATAGGTTCCGCTTTCAGAAATAATATATGTATTGGTATTTGCGCCGTTAATAGCCTGTCCTTCTAAATACCATTGGTAAATGTAGGGGCTGTTTTCTACAAATAGGGTATCGCCGCTTTGCGATATTGCCGAGTTAATATCAGGGTAAGGCACTACGGTAATACTTTGGTGGGTAACATTGCCTGCCGCGCCTACAGTAGAGTAGGGGATAACGTAAATATCGTGCGGGCCTTGTGCGCCCCAAAGTACTTTCACCGCGCCGCCGTTGGGTGTCTGGTCTATTATTTCTCCACCGGTTACCTGCCAGCATTTGCGTATGCCGTTGGTGGTGCTGGCCCAATATACGGCCGTATCGCCCAGGCAAATTTTTGTAGGGCCAACAATGGTAGCGTTTGTAGGTTGCAGTAGCGGATACATAAACACCCGCATACTGTCTAATATAGGGTTGTAAAACTCGGTAGGGCTACCGGGAGCCCATGCGTTTAGCACACAAATACCCCATACACAATGACCTTGGTTGGGGTAAGGGATAAACTTGGTAGGAATGCCCACCGCCTGCGCGCGCTGGTTCAACTGCAACGACCCATCAACCGACTGTACTATAATGCTGGCCGAAAACGGTGAGCCCGAGTTGAAGGGGACTATAGGATCGGTAGTGCCATGGGTTGAAAAGAGAATAGGCTTATCGTTAGCGTCAATAAAATTTTTATCAAGCATAGCGCCCCAGCAGTTTAGCACCGCCTTTACCTTGTTGCTATGTTGGTAATTGTTGCCAGAGCAACTTAGGCATCCTAAATCAGGATTAAAATTAGGGAAACCACTGGCATTAGCTTCGGGTGGCTTGTTGCTATCGTCGGCATAGGCCATGTGCAACGCCCCGAATGAGCCCGCGCTGCTTCCGCCCGCAAATATGTAGTTAGTATCAACCTTATAGGTACCGCTAAACTCTTTAAACCAACGCACGGCACTACTCCAGTCTTGCGCACCACGATATATGGCCCGCACCGCACTGTTGTTGCTTGTTGCGTTTAAGCCCTTGCGGTAGTTAATGCTGGCGGTAACGTAGCCGCGTTTGGCAAAATAATCGCATAGGCCCTGTATATCGCTATCGTCTTTAGTGCCGAAGATGTAGCCACCGCCAAAGGCGAAGATTATCAGCGGGCGCTTGCTGGCTGTGTCGCCAACCGGCTGAAAAATATCCATAGTAATATCCTCGTTTACCGTAACGGCTTCGCTAACATACACCGCCGGAATAGACGGGGCATTGGCAAACACCACATTGCTTTGTTTGGTAACGGCAAACTGCGGATCTAAATAGCGGTTGGTAGGGCACTGGGCCGATGCTACCGCCGAGGTAATAACAACTAAAAAACAGATTGACAACCATTTCATACTGCAATATCTAAATTTTTAATATCATTTCATAATATCTGTTGTTGACTAATTATCATGCTGAAAATTGACAAAGGCCTATCCCATATCGTACCTTTGTATTTAATGAAGAATGATAGATGAAAAACGAAAAACCGGCTTGCAAAAACTTTAAAATTTACTACAACCGTTAGCCTTTGGCTTGAGCTAAAAATGAAAAACGAAAAGAGAAAGGTAATATGGTTGGGAGGTTGGGTTATGAGCACCAGAAGGGTGGAGAATTATTAATTGCAAAACCTTTAAATTTTATTACAACCGTGCGGGTTTTCCGTTGCCCGGACACCGTCCATAGAATCATCAATTAAAAAACTATCAACAACCCTATGAAACTCGAAAATAATTGACTACTTTTGCGCCCTGAAATAATGATACAATCCATATAATTACTTATATGTCAGCTAACACAGGCAAAATAACCCAAATTATCGGTCCCGTAATCGACGTTTCGTTCGATACCGAAAACTCTAAATTACCTAACATTCTAGACGCTTTGGAAATTACCCGTGCAGACGGTGGCAAAGTTGTTATTGAGTGTCAGCAACACGTAGGTGAAGATACTATCCGCGCCATTGCGATGGACTCTACCGACGGTTTAAGCCGCGGTATGGCTGTTGTGGCTACGGGTTCACCAATCCGCATGCCGGTTGGCGATAAAATTAAAGGTCGCCTGTTTAACGTTGTTGGTGCCGCTATTGATGGTATTAACGAGGTTAGCAACGTAGGTGGTGCTTCTATCCACCGCGATGCCCCAAAATTTGAAGACTTATCTACGGCTACTGAGGTGCTTTTTACAGGTATCAAAGTAATCGACTTAATTGAGCCTTACGCTAAAGGAGGTAAAATTGGTTTGTTTGGTGGTGCAGGTGTGGGTAAAACCGTACTTATCCAGGAACTTATCAATAACATCGCTAAAGGACACTCTGGCTACTCGGTATTTGCCGGTGTAGGCGAGCGTACACGTGAGGGTAATGACTTATTGCGCGAGATGATTGAATCAGGCATTGTACGTTACGGTGAAGAGTTCAAACATTCTATGGAAGCCGGTGGCTGGGATTTGAGCAAGGTTGATATGAAAGAACTTGAGCAATCGCAAGCTACATTCGTTTTCGGACAGATGAACGAGCCTCCTGGAGCCCGTGCCCGTGTTGCCTTGTCAGGTCTTACCATGGCTGAATATTTCCGCGATGGTGATGAGCAGTCTGGTGGCCGCGATATCCTTTTCTTTATTGATAACATCTTCCGTTTTACCCAGGCAGGTTCTGAGGTATCGGCCCTTTTAGGCCGTATGCCATCGGCGGTAGGTTACCAACCAACCCTGGCTACAGAGATGGGCTTGATGCAGGAGCGTATTACATCTACCAAACGCGGTTCTATCACATCGGTACAAGCGGTATACGTACCTGCCGACGATTTAACTGACCCTGCACCTGCTACAACATTTGCCCACTTAGATGCTACTACGGTATTGAACCGTAAAATATCTGAGCTTGGTATCTACCCTGCGGTTGACCCTCTGGATTCAACTTCACGTATCCTTACCGAGGCTATTGTAGGTACTGCACACTACGCTTGTACTCAACGTGTAAAAAACATATTACAACGTTACAAAGAACTTCAGGATATTATCGCCATCCTTGGTATGGACGAGCTTTCTGAAGAAGATAAACTAACCGTAGCGCGCGCACGCCGTGTTCAACGTTTCTTATCTCAACCTTTCCACGTTGCTGAGCAATTTACCGGCCTAAAAGGTGTATTCGTTTCTATTGAAGATACCATTAAAGGCTTTAACATGATTATGGACGGCGAAGTGGATGAGTATCCTGAAGCTGCCTTTAACCTTGTAGGTACTATTGAAGAGGCTATTGAAAAAGGTAAGAAATTGATGGCTGAAGCCAACTAATTTTAGAACAACCAGTATATGCATTTAGATATAATAACCCCCGATAAAAACGTTTACAGCGGCGAAGTAATTTCGGTTCAGCTGCCCGGCGTTGAGGGTAAGTTTCAGGTACTTAAAAACCATGCCCCGCTTATTGCCACCCTGGCACAAGGCAAGGTAAAGGTGGTTGATATTGCTAAAGAAACTACCTTTTTTGAACTTACCGGCGGTGTTGTAGAAGTACTAAACAATAAGGTTACAGTACTGGCCGAAAAAGCATGACTATTAAAAGCTTAATATAATACAAGCCCCGACATTAAATGCCGGGGCTTTGTTTTTTAGTATACTTGCCTTATGGAAAGGACCTTAATATCATCGGGAGCACCCTGGGAAACCACAATAGGCTATAGCCGCGCGGTTCGGTTGGGCAATATGGTATTTGTTGCCGGTACTACCGCTGTTGATGGCGACACCATTGTAGCCCCCGGCGATGCCTATGGGCAAACACAATACATACTGGCTAAAATAGGCAAAGCACT
>CAMBQF010000025.1 GCA_945869825.1 Chitinophaga pinensis
GTAAAAACATCACTATTGATGAGGATCATATCAAAGCCCTAGGTACTTACATTGCTAAAGTTAAAATTTATAAAGACATTCAATCAGCTGTTTCATTTGAAGTAGTTGCTGAGTAATAAATTTAAACTAGGTATTAATAATATAAAAGGCACCTTTTACTAGGTGCCTTTTTCTATTTTTACACTATGGGAGAAATATCTGTAATTGCAGTAGCTGCGGTTTTGCTATTATCAATAGTGTCACTATTAGTAGGGTTAACTTATAGGGCACTTAGGCTTGGCATGCGCCGTATGCGCTATTCGAGTTCATCTGTTAGATATACAGGTTATGCTGCTGTTTTTGTTATGGTAGGTTGGTTGCTTTTTACCGGCTTTATATCTTTCGTAGATTTTTTTCCTAAGCGCTACCTTCCTTTTCTTAGTAGTACCATAGGTGTTATTATACCATTGGTTAGTGTTTTCTATCTGTATAATTCAGGCAAGCTTACCAAAGTTATAATGAAAATGACCAAACAGTGGTTTATAAATATCCATTTTATTAGGGTGTTTATAGAGTTAATGCTTTGGTTTATGTTTATTGATGGTATTGTGCCCAAGCAAATGACACTGGAAGGTTTTAATTTTGATATTGTTTTTGGCCTATCAGCGCCATTTGTAGCTTACCGATGCTTTAAAAGTAAAGAGTGGCCTATAAGGCTTGCCTTGGTTTGGAATATTTTTGGTGCCCTATCTTTAGTTGTTTTTATTATCACCTCTCTATTGTCTACAGATGGGCCGCTATTTGTGTTTGAAAACGATGTTCCTAACAGGCTGGCTATACAGTTCCCTTTTATTTGGCTTCAAACCTTTATTGTTCCTTTCTTTTTGTTTATCCACTTCTTGTCAATTAAGCAGATATTATATCGCACGGGAGAATCATCAGAATTTAACTTTGTAACACCCCAAAAGCGTAAACGACGCTCTGCACCAAGGTCTTAGGAGCTATATTCCCATGCCAGGAGTTGCTTTTTGCAATCAATGCCCCACCTGAAATTGCTTAGTTTGCCGTTTTTGGCAACCACCCTGTGGCAGGGTATTAAGTAGGCTATTTTGTTTTGCCCTACAGCGGTTCCTACCGCACGTGATGCATTTTTATCGCCCAACTTAACAGCAATATAATCATACGATACCGTTTGCCCAAAAGGGATTTTAAGCAGTTCATTCCATACTTTTAACTGAAAAGGGGTACCGCTAAGTAGAATACTAATAGATGATAGTGTGCTATATATTTTAGGTTTAAATAGACTTTCAACAATACTTTGCAAGTGTGGGTTGTTTACTGTAAAGCGAGCATTTATATACTTTTGCTGCATTTTCAATAAAAAATCCGATAGGTTTGATACAAAAGCCGCCTCAAAAAATGCACCGTCGTATAATAATGCAACAAACATACCCATAGGCAATTGGGTATAAACTACCTCTATACAATCAATAGTATTAAAATCCACATCGGTACAAACGGTAACTGGCAATTCAGCTACATTGTGGATACTAAACAACGAAACTATAGTCATAAATACTTTTATTAATCAATGACCTGAAATGCTATTTTGACCTCTTTATCGCCTGTTTTTGCAGGCGTAGCAAACACAGTAAACTTATTATTGTACATACTTGTTCCGCCGGCGTAGCGCAAACTTTGTGCGGTAAAATCAACTCCGGGGCTGCGGGTTTTAATCCATTGCCAATTATTATTAGTAAATGGCTTAATGTTGTAAACATCAACAATCTGTTCCCCATTTTTGGCCCCCGTACCTACAAATAATATTTCACTTTCATCAACCAAGTATAAGTTAATAGACTGGTATGCTTGCCAGCCCACATTATTACTCATATTCCATTTAGCAATGTGTTTTTGAGTTGTAATACACTTAGTTGTTTTATCAAAATAAAAATGAACCACATCAATGGTCGTAGCATCCCACGATGCTATGGCGGCAATTAACGTATCGCCCTTAAGCATTGCCCCTACTGCGCCTGCGGTACTTTCTTTAAAAACACCCCCACGTAAAATCACTGTTAAAGGCACGGTATCACTTATTCCTGGGTTAGCAATATCATAAACCAACACTTTAGATGAATCTTTAGCTACATCATCCTCAATGCCAACAACCAAATAATGCCCGGCTATTTGAAACCCTCCGGCATGTTTAAAAGGTTTATGTAACATCTTACGAATGTAGGCTAAGTTATACAGGCTATCGTTTATGTCTTTTGCCACAAAATAGTATGCAAAATCATTAGAACTGCCTGAAACAAAAATATAATTTTGACATCCACTTTGATACAATTGAATTCCCTGCAAGTGCCCTCCTTGCGGAAGTTGGGTAAAGTTGCCTTTAATAGTTATTTGCCCGGTGTTTTGGCCAAAAGTAAAGCAGGTAACTATCAGAAACATGGAGAATAAGTAATTTCTCATAATTTTTACTGATGGCAAAATTAGTTTCAAAGATAATACAAAACCACGATTGTGTTGGCTGGCAAAACACTACTTAAAAGCTGAATTAGTAAGCAATGGCTGACCGAAATGAAAAATATTACGCCCAATCAATAGGGAAATACTATTTTTGCATCTTATACTGGTCCCATAGCTCAGCTGGATAGAGCATCTGCCTTCTAAGCAGACGGTCAGGGGTTCGAGTCCCTTTGGGATCACTAAAAACAAAATCCCCGCCTAAGTGAGCGGGGATTTTGTTTTTCAATGTATACGGTTATTTATTTATTTAACTACCACCTTATAATTAGCAGTATGGTTAATGCGCAAAAAGTAAATGCCCTTAGCAAGGTTGGTTAAAGGCGCTTCTATAATAGTATTACCATTGGCAGCAATACCGTTGTGAGACCATACAAGTTGACCAACTGTATTTAGCATATCTACAGAAAGAACTTTTTTCTCGGTAGTGGAAATGGCTATAAATAGATTATCGGTAGCAGGGTTAGGGTAAATGTTTATACCTGTAATACCGGGTATTTCGTTAATACCAACCAGGAAGGCCTGAGAAGTGGCGCGGCATCCGTTAGCATCTGTAATTGTTACGGTATATATACCACCTTGTGTTGGGGTGTAGCTTTGTTGGGTAGCACCGTTAATAGGACCATTGGTATCGTTCCATTGGTAGCTGGCAGCAGGAGACGAGGTTAATGTGCCTCCATTGTCTGTTATAGTAGGTAGGGCAGGGGCGGTGTTTACGGTGATGTAATCAGCTAATGTGATGGTGTCATTGCCGTAAGCGTTAGTTGTTATCAAAGTTACATCATAAGTTCCGGCATTGTCATAAATAACTTCTGGGTTTTGGCTTGTAGAGGTTGATGGTGAGCCACCTTCAAACTGCCAATTCCATTGTGTGGGCACATTTTGGCTTAAATCAACAAATTGTACGGTGTCTTTTAAACAAACACCAGCATTGGCAATAAACTGTGCAATGGGTGGCATGCCAACAGGGGCAGCGCAGGTAGCGCGCAGTTCTATATTATCTAAATAGATATTGTTACCTCCGCTATTATAAACTTCAAACTTAAGTTTAACGTTCGGCTGGCCATCAAACTGACTAAGGTCTACAGATAAACAAGATGTCCCAACGTTGCCTGTTAAACACCAATCGTCGCTGTTAGTGGGTACAAAGTTGGATGTTAAAGTTCCGGCTGTAGCAAAGCTGCCCTGCCCGTTCTCGGCCCTTGCAAAAACACGATTAGGGAAGGTGCTGCCACCATCGGTTGAAACGTAGATAATCATAGAGTCGCGCACAGAGGTTACACGGCGGCGGTGGGCATGCTCAAAGTAGAGCATAAAGTCGGTATTGTTGCTAAAATCATACGATGGTGAGATTAGCCCATCGCGCTGGCCTATATTGGCTTGATTTTGAAATATGTTTACTCGGGCAGCTTTGGTACCTGGCGTATTGCCTGCAACAGTGGCCAGTTCCCATGTGTTATTGTTATCAGGGTTTACTGTAGACCAGCCCATAGCATTAAAGTTAGCTCCCTCAAAATCTTCAGTATAAACCGTTACTGTTCCATTCGTATTTACATCAACATAATTAGTAAGTAAAATAGTATCGCTGCCAAATGGGTTGGTTGCTATAAGGGTAACGTTATACTGACCAAGGGCGGTATAGGTAACCACAGGGTCTGCATCTTGCGATTGTGAAGGCACACCACCAGGAAAGAACCATTGGTAGGTTTGGGCGTTGAAAGATGAATTGTTATTATAAGAAACCACCAAAGGCGAGCAACCCGAAGTGGTAGTAGCTGCAAAAGCTGCTGTTGGCGGGCTGTTAGGGTCGCATGGGTAGGTTTGTACATTAAGCAATGCATTGTAAGCATTCAGCCTGCCACCGGTAACGGTAATTCCTGCCATAGAGGGGATAGGGTCAGTACCATCAAGTAAATACTGTTTCATTAACGTAGCAACAACATTAGGCGTTGTTTTGCTGGCTGCAATAAGCTCTGGGCAGGCAGCGGCATACATTAAACCAATTACACCTGCTACGTGTGGTGTAGCCATAGAGGTACCGGTAAGATTTTGGTAGCCACTGTTGGTAACAGTAGAATAGGTGTTTGTTCCCGGAGAGCCCAAATCTATAGTAGTTAAACCATAACCACAACTTCCGTTTTTAGCATCAGTATTGGTTGTATTAGTTACTGATACCAAAAAGTTACTTACACATGCAGTAGGTATATCGCCTTGTGTGTCTACATTATAGTTAGCGTTAGCAGTAGCACCAGCACTAAGAATACCAATAGCTCCAAGGGTATCGTAAAAAGCGCACCATATAGGATAATCTGCAGGGTCTCCAAGGTCTACGCCAAATGATGCGTTTGTTGAAACCACATAAGCACCTTTAGCACCATTGGTTTGGTTATATAATTTACGCATTTTAGCTGCATAGCCGTAGGCAGTTACAACGGTAGCCTCGTTGCCCGAAGAGCCTGCAATGGTCATAACCTTAGCGGCCCAGTTTACTCCCGAAACGCCAATGCTATTGTTACCACGTGCTCCAACAATGCCTGCAACATGGGTTCCGTGTTGGTCAGATGGTATACCTCCATCGTTGCCAAAAGCATCCCAGCCATTAATATCGTCAATATAACCATTACCATCATCATCAATGCCATTGCCGGCAATCTCGTCCCAGTTGCGGTATATATTTTGAACAAGGTCGGGGTGGTTTAGTTGGAATCCACCATCAATAACAGCCACCACAATAGTGTCACCAGCCGTAGTTAAGCCCCCTGTTGTAATATCCCAAGCCAGGGTAGCGTCAATATCGGCCCCTGCAGTACCTCCATTTTGGCCTGTGTTGCGCAGTGAGTATTGATTGGTGAAGGATGCATCGTTAGGAACAGTAGCGCGTAATTCAACTTTATGGTTGTATTGGGCTAATGCTACGTCTGCATCTCTTTTTAACAGTGATAATATGGTTGAATTAGAGGTTGGGTTTTCTAGTAAGTACAAATCGTATTCAACAGTAAGCTTTTGTTTTACTGTAAGTCCGTATTTCGCTGCAATAGCGTTAGCGTCAACCCCTTTTTTTAGCCAGGCAATGTATTCATTGGTAATCCGATTGCTTTCTGGGGTTTTTACTTCAACCCCATCACCGTTGGTTTGTGGGTGTGTATTAATGAATGTGTTTGATAATTGTGCCTGTTGGGCAATAGAAACGGTTGAAATTAAGGCAATTGTTGAAGTTGCCAGTACCTTTTTAAGATTCATAGATGTGAGTTAGAATTCCAAAGCTAATAAATAAGACGTTAAATTGTTTACAAAGGTTGAATTCTTAGTTACTTTTGTTACAATTAAGACAATATGAGCAACGTACAACAGGTAATAGAACAAGCTTGGGAGAACCGAGAGCTTTTAAAAGATCCGGAAACTATTAATACCATCAATTTTGTAATAGAAGAACTGGATAAAGGCCGCTTGCGAGTTGCTGAGCCCACTGCAGATGGCTGGCAGGTAAAAGATTGGGTTAAGAAAGCGGTAATTATGTACTTTCCTATCCGCCATATGGAGACCATAGAGGTAGGTATTTTTGAGTTTCACGATAAAATGCGTCTGAAGACAGGCTATAAAGATTTAGGTGTGCGTGTTGTGCCCAATGCGGTAGCCCGTTATGGTGCTTATTTGGCGTCGGGTGTTATTATGATGCCCAGCTATGTAAATATTGGCGCGTATGTAGACAGCGGCACTATGGTTGATACCTGGGCTACTGTGGGTTCTTGCGCTCAAATAGGCAAAGATGTACACCTTAGCGGAGGTGTTGGAATTGGTGGTGTGTTAGAACCTGTGCAGGCTGCCCCGGTTATAATTGAAGATGGCTGCTTTATAGGTTCACGCTGTATTGTGGTAGAAGGTGTTAGGGTAGGTAAGGAGGCTGTTTTAGGTGCCAATGTGGTACTTACCCAATCTACTAAGATTATAGATGTTACAGGCGCTGAGCCTGTTGAGCATAAAATGTATGTGCCTGAGCGTTCAGTTGTGATACCGGGCTCTTATACCAAGAAATTTGCTGCAGGGGAATACCAGGTGCCTTGTGCCTTGATAATTGGCCAGCGTAAAGAAAGTACCAACCTGAAGACGTCGTTAAACGACGCATTGAGGGAGTATAATGTTGCTGTTTAGTTCTTAGTTTGTGGTTGGTAGTTAAAAATTATCTTTCACAAACATTTCTACCAACAAAAAACTACCAACTTAAAAAAGATGTACGAACATAAGAAACAACCCTTAGCGACATTATCTGTTTATCGCAAGCGTTTATTGCGTAGCGGGGTGTATATGCTTGGCATTTTAGGCTTCTCTCTTTTAATAGGCATTGTTGGTTATAAGTATACTTGTGGCTATAGCTGGGTAGATTCGTTACTAAATGCATCTATGATACTGGGTGGTATGGGGCCTATGAACCCTATTAATAATGATTTGGGAAAGGTTTTTGCATCTGTTTACGCAATATTTTGCGGGGTAATGCTGTTAACATCAATAGGTGTATTGTTTACCCCTGTGTTGCACCGCATATATCACAGTTTGTATATTGATGATGTTGATATTGACGAAGAGGATAAATAGACAGTAAGCATACTATTGAAGAAATTCCTGATAATACAAACGGCCTTTACAGGCGATGTGATTTTGGCTACCTCGGTGGCTGAAAAGCTGCATGCGTATTATCCTGAAGCCGTTGTCCATTTTGTATTACGGAAAGGGAATGAGGACCTTTTGGCTAACCACCCGTTTATAAGCAAGGTATATGTTTGGGATAAGAAGCAGGGTAAGTATGCTGGCCTGTGGAAGATAGCTAAAGAACTTAGGGCGGAGCATTATGACAGGGTGATAAACCTGCAACGTTTTGCCTCGTCGGGTTTTTTGACAGTGTTATCAGGAGGGAAACAGAAAGTGGGCTTTGACAAGAACCCTTTATCATTCCTCTTTACCAAGGCTTTACCTCATAAACTTGATGGAAGGCATGAGGTGGAACGAAATCTGGAATTGGTAAGTGATATAACTGATATAGTATTGCAGCGGCCGGTTTTATACCCCACCCAAGGCGATTTTGATAAAGTAGCCCATTTGGTTGCGAAGCCTTATGTTGTTTTTGCGCCTGCATCAGTATGGTTTACTAAGCAGTTGCCTAAGGAACAATGGGTTAAGCTGGGTAAGGAATTGACTGCTAAATATGCTGTTGCTTTGATTGGTGGTCCAGGCGATGTGGAATTTTGTATTGAGATACAAGTAGCAATAGGTAGCGGTATTGTATTGGCTGGTAAGTTAAGTTACTTAGAATCAGCCGCTTTAATAAAAGGTGCGGTAATGAACTATGTGAACGATTCGGCACCCCTGCACATGGCATCGGCGGTAAATGCCCCTGTAAGCGCCTTCTTCTGCTCAACGGTACCAAAGTTTGGGTTTTATCCCTTATCAGACCAAACCAAAATTATTGAAATATTTGAAGAACTAACATGCCGCCCCTGCGGATTGCACGGTTATAAAGCCTGCCCGCAAGGGCATTTTAGGTGTGCAAAGGATATTGATATAACTGAAGCTTTAGTTTAATGAGTAATAGTTATATAGTTGTTGGTCAAGGACTAGCCGGTAGTATATTAGCTTATGAATTGCTAAGACAAGGCCATACGGTTACTGTTATAGATAAAGATAGCGGGGCAGGCTCATCGAGGGTAGCAGCGGGTATATACCACCCCTTGGTTTTTAAACGGACTACCCTTACCTGGAAATACGAAGTACTGTTTGATTTCTTAGAAACGTATTACCCCGAACTTGAAAAAGAACTGGGAGGTAAGTTTTACCACCCAATGCCATACCTGCGTTATTTTGCATCGCAAGGCGAACGCGATAACTGGGTTAATTTTAAAGAGCAAGACGAGTATAAACCTTTTTTAGGGGATGATATGGATGAATCGCCTGTGGAAGGGGTAACCCCAACGTTTGGTGTAGGGTATGTTAAGCGTTCGGGGTGGGTGGATACTAACCTGCTACTTGATTTATTTAGAATATACTTTATTGAAAGAGAATTGCTTATTGAAGATAACTTCGATTATAACTTAATAGAATTTAGAGAGGGAAAAGTAGCTTATAAGCACTTGTTGGCCGATAAGATAATCTTTGCTGAGGGGTATGGGGTAACCCAAAATCCATATTTCAACTACCTGCCACTTAAGGCAACTAAGGGCCAGGTGTTGACTGCTGAGGTTAACGGATTGGTTGAGGATGGCATCATCAACCGGAAAGTATTTGCACTGCCTTTGGGGAGTAATCAATTTAAGGTAGGGTCGACTTATGAGTGGCAATGGGAACATAATGAGCCAACGCCTGAATTGAAGTTGGATTTAGAAACAAAGTTGGCGGGATTGGTTGATTTGCCTTTTAAAACCCTTAGTCACGAGGCCGGTGTTAGGCCCAGCGTAACAGACCGCAGGCCATTGATTGGGTTACATCCACAGCACCCCCAACTAGGTGTTTTTAATGGTATGGGAAGCAAAGGGGTAATGATGGCACCATACTTTGCCAAGCAATTTTCAGATTGGTTAATTGGTTTAGGTGAGTTAGATAAAGAAGCTGATATAAAAAGAGTTAATTATGAATTATATTTTTCTAAATTATTGTTTCAAACTCGTAAAGAATAGGAAGTTGCCCATTTACAATTTTGTTTTTGGCTTCATCAATAGTAAACCATTCGGCACGATCGGCTTCA
Source organism: Chitinophaga pinensis (assembly GCA_945869825.1). Lineage (GTDB taxonomy): Bacteria > Bacteroidota > Bacteroidia > CAMBQF01 > CAMBQF01 > CAMBQF01. The sequence goes on from CAMBQF010000025.1 coordinate 9,242, forward strand.
GGAAATTGTGTTATCCGTCCTGATTGGGGAGGCCATTCCAGTTCAAACGTGTTGCTCTTAAAGTCGGCCAGGTCTGCATCGCCTTCAACAGCCCAAATATTAATCTCTTTGCCGCCGCGCAGTTTTATACGGGTAAGTTGGCGGTATTGCCCGCTGGCTATAAAGCCTGTTTCTTCGTTAAACTCGCGCAGGGCGGCAGTTAATAAGTCCTCTCCGGGGTTAACCAACCCTTTGGGGATAGTCCATGCCCCATCATCTTTTTTAGCAAAAAATGGCCCACCCAAATGCACTAATAGCACTTGCGTGAAGCCAAGGTTTTGGCGGTAAAGGAGTATTCCGGCTGATACGGGCATAACTTATCTCAGGTATTTGAGATAACAACTAAAAAAGACGGATAGATGTTTAGATACCCATTTTGCAAATAAACATGGCCAAAATGCTAAGGATGAAATAAGGCACCAGCGCAGCAGCACCGGCATAGTCTTTAGCAAAACGCTGGCCTGTAAACAGGCAAACTAGGTTGGCGGCAGAAATGGCCGCGCCAATAAAAGCCAAGTGGGTTGACTGATAAACAAGTATTTGCACCAAGCCTGCTATGCTGGCAACAGCGCTGCCAATTTCAAGCAGCATAACGGCATAGAACATAGGCGGGACGATACCTTTAAAAACAGACTTGCCAAAGTGCTGGCGCAGCCAGCCAAGGTTGCCTTCGCGGTCCATCACTTTGTCGGCACCAGATTGGATGTACAAAACCGCAATGAAGGCGGCGCATAAAAAGCTAAAAAGTTGAAAGGGCCTGTCGATAGGTAATCCGCTTAAAGTATCCATGGTGAAAATTGGTTTTATACAAGTGTCAAATTTAGGCTAATAAAGGGCTTTGTCAAGGTTTACGTTTCAACATTAACCCTAAAAAGATTAACATAGTTTGTTGGCATTTACGTTTGTAAAATGTTGAAAAGTAATATTGTTAATAACCCTGCAAAAGCCTTATTTTTGTGGTTTAAGATTAGATTATCCCGATGAAAATTACTTATTACGGACATTCGTGTTTTGGTGCAGAGGTTAACGGCAAGCATTTGTTGTTTGACCCCTTTATAACCGATAATCCATTGGCTAAAGATAAAGTTGATGTGGAGGCGATACCCGCAGACTTTATTTTGCTTAGCCACGGGCATGGAGACCATGTTGCCGATGTGGAAGTTATAGCTAAGCGTACTGGTGCTAAAGTAGTTGCTGCGTTTGAAGTAGCCGAATGGTTCCGTGCTAAAGGGTTGAGTACCCACCCGATGAACACCGGTGGCGAATGGAAATTTGATTTTGGCACAGCAAAATGCACAGCCGCAGTACATAGTAGTAGCCTGCCCGATGGAACATACGGTGGCAACCCTATGGGCTTTATAGTTACCGGTCCTGAAGGTAAGTTTTACTATGCAGGGGATACCGCGCTGACCTATGATATGAAAATTATTGGTGAGTTTGAAAAACCCGGTTTTGCCTTGTTGCCCATTGGCAGTAATTTTACTATGGGTGTAGATGATGCGATACACGCTGCCCAGTGGGCCGGCGTTACAAAGGTTGTAGGCCTGCATTACGATACGTTTGGTTACATTGTAATTGACCATGCCGATGCCGTAAGCAAATTTGCTACTGCCGGATTGGAACTAATATTAGTTGAAATAGGTAAAACGATAGATATTTAATCATACAATAGTCAATTAGAAAATGAGACAATTGATTTATTGTCTCATTGCCCAATTGTCTGATTATCGAATTGAAAAAGAAGATGGCAAAAATAATAGCAATAGCAAACCAAAAAGGGGGCGTAGGCAAAACTACCACCGCCATTAACCTGGCAGCCAGTTTAGCCGTGTTGGAAAAGAAAACCCTGTTGATAGACGCTGACCCACAGGCCAACGCTACCTCGGGTATTGGTTTTGACCCACGTAATGTAAAAGCAAGTATATATGAGTGCATTATAAACGAGGTGGAGCCAAGGGATGCTACGTTGCAAACCGAAACCCCTAACCTTGACCTTATACCCGCGCATATAGACCTTGTAGGTGCTGAGATTGAGATGATTAACCTGCAGAACAGGGAGAAAATGATGAAGGCCTGCCTTGAAAAGGTGCGTGACCAATATGACTTTATCATCATCGACTGCTCTCCATCGCTGGGTTTAATTACGGTTAATGCTTTAACAGCAGCCGACTCTGTAATTGTACCTGTACAATGTGAATACTTCGCCTTGGAAGGCTTAGGTAAGTTATTGAATACCATTAAGATAGTGCAAACCCGGTTGAATACCGAACTGGAGATTGAAGGGATATTGCTAACAATGTTTGACAGCCGTTTGCGCCTGTCTAACCAAGTGGTAGAAGAGGTGAAAACCCATTTTCAAACCATGGTGTTTGATACCATTATACAACGCAACACCCGTTTGGGCGAAGCGCCAAGCCACGGGCAATCCATCATTATGCATGATGTAAACTCAACCGGGGCGATTAACTACCTTAACCTGGCCCGTGAGATTTTGCAGAAGAACAACCTTACCCAGATACCAACTGAGGATAAGATAATTAACGTAGAAAACGTAGAAGAAAACTAATGAGCACGCCAAAGAAACAGGCTTTAGGACGAGGATTAAGCGCGCTGCTTCAAAACTCTGAAACAGATATTACTACCAAATCGGCTACCGGGGTGGTGGCAGGTTCTATTGCTTTATTGCCTATTGAACAAATTGAGGCTAACCCTTTTAATCCTCGCAACCGTTTTGAGCAGGAAGCTTTAGAAGAGTTATCGCAATCTATTAAAGAACTGGGCATTATACAACCGGTAACGGTGCGTAAGCTTGGTTATGATAAATACCAGCTGATATCGGGCGAGAGGCGTTTCCGTGCATCGCAGATAGCAGGGCTTACCGAAATACCGGCCTATGTGCGCATAGCCGATGATAAGACTGTGCTGGAGATGGCCATTGTTGAGAATATTCAACGTGAAGACCTAAACCCAGTTGAGGTAGCCTTAAGCTTTCAACGCCTTATAGAAGAGTGCAACCTTACCCAGGAGCAGCTGAGCGAAAGGGTAGGTAAGGGCCGTGCTACGGTAACCAACTTTTTACGTTTGCTGAAATTGCCTGTTGAGATACAGGCCGCCCTTATAAATAAGCGCATAACCATGGGCCATGCCCGCCCGTTGATAGCCCTTGATGATGTTGCCCAACAGCTAAACCTGTTTAAGCAAATTATAAATGAGGAGCTTACAGTACGTTCTGTTGAAGAACTGGCTAAGAATACCGGAAAGGGGAAAGCTGCCAAGGCAGAACCTAAATCGGAAGACCTGAAAGAACTACAAAAAAGCCTTGCCGAATACTTTAGTGCCAAAGTTGACGTTAAAAAGCAAAACGGCAAAGGCAGTATTGTTATTAAATTTGGCTCGGATAAAGAATACCAACGCATACTTGAGCTTATTAAGCCTAACTAAAATCGGTGTGTTTAAGGGGCAATGGGCGCTTCTGCCTATTGTCCTGTTGCTGCTATTGCCGTTGGCAATGCAAGCCCAAATGCCGGTTGACAGTGCGAAGATAGACAGCACTCGTAAAGCTAATTTAGAACTGCTGAAAAACACCAAAGGCTCAACTACCTTACCCTCAACTCCAACAGATAGCAATAGCCCTGTTATTGTTGTTCCCACAACTACACAGGTAACAGGTAACGATACACTGCCCAAGCGAGGCAGGCCTGTAGTAGCTGATACCATTAAAAAACATTCGCCTAAAAGGGCTACTATCTATTCCGCTTTGCTACCCGGCCTTGGGCAGATATATAACCGAAAATGGTGGAAGGTGCCTATTTTATACGCAGGCTTTGCCGGTGTTGGGTATGCCATAGGCTTCAACCAAAAATACTATTCAGACTTTAGGCAGGCGTTGAAAGACCGTATTGATGAGGACCCTAATACTATAGACCCTTACGTAAATAAATACTCCAGCGCCAACCTGGACCAGTTGCAGCGGTATTACCGCAAGAACAGGGACCTATCATACATCATACTAGGAGCTGTTTATGTGCTAAACATTATTGACGCAAACGTTGATGCCCACCTGTTTAATTTTGACGTAGGCACCGACCTGAGCCTGAATGTAACCCCTGCAGCCATACCAACCTATGCCGGTTATGGCGGGGGACTATCTCTAACATTAAAATTTAAGAACTAAAGCCTGTAATAAAACCTATGAACGTAGCACTAATTGGGTATGGAAAAATGGGGCGCGAGATAGAGCAAATTGCTTTAGAACGCGGCCATAGCATACTTTTTAAAATAGATGTAGACAATAAAGAAGTGCTGCAAAGCGAGGAGTTTAAAAAGGTGGATGTAGCTATAGAGTTTACATCGCCCCACTCAGCAGTTCAAAATATAAAAGACAGCCTTGCTAATGGCGTTGCTGTAGTAGTTGGCAGCACCGGATGGTATAATGAACTACCCGAGGTTAAAAAGTATTGCGAAGAGCATAGCGGAAGTATGTTTTATGCATCGAACTTTAGCTTGGGAGTGAACATATTTTTTGAGTTGAACAAAAGGTTAGCTCAGTTGATGCAAATGGCTGAAGGTTATGATGTTGAAGTTACAGAGATACATCATACTGCTAAGCTTGACGCCCCCAGTGGAACGGCTATTACCATTGCCGAAGGCTTGTTAGGAAACTACCCGGCCAAAAAGCAATGGGTAAGTGTAGAAGGAGATAATATAGTAGAGTTGAAAGATGATGATTTGATTATAAAATCGTTGCGGATAGAACCGGCACCGGGCACGCATACGGTAGAATACAAATCGGTAGTGGATAGGATTGAGATTACACACGAGGCGTTTAGCCGCAAAGGTTTTGCCACCGGAGCAGTGCTGGCCGCTGAATATTTACTAGGCAAAAAGGGTGTTTACACCATGGCTGATTTATTGAAACTATAGATAAAACTTAACTATGATTGTTATTAAACTCGCTATCGGTATTTTGTTTTTTATAGGGCTGCACATAGGCCTGTGGAAACTGTTTGAAAAAGCCAGGTACAAGGGCTGGTATAGCTTTGTGCCTATATACGACCTTGTGATATGGCTTAAAATTATTAAAAAGCCATGGTGGTGGATATTAATATTGATAATACCAGGGGTTAACATCATTTTATTTTTGGTGATGTTGTATAACCTGGCTGAAGCCTATGGGAAAGACAGTGCCGGAGAGCGCGCCCTGGCTATGTTTGCCTTCCCAGTAGTATTGCCTATGTGGGGTTTTGATAAGCATGTTAAGTTTTTGGGTATGGACACCAACCGCAAGCCTAGCAGCGGAGAGCAGTGGCTTGATGCTATTGTGTTTGCTGTAATCGCGGCTACTATTATCCGTACATTCTTCATAGAGGCTTTCCAAATACCTACCTCATCAATGGAAAAGAGCCTGATGGTGGGTGATTACCTGTTTGTAAGCAAGGTTAGCTACGGGGCACGGTCGCCAATGACACCGCTGACGATACCTTTTACCCACAGCACCATGCCGTTGAGTACTGAAACGCCATCGTACCTGGAGTGGTTAACGCTGCCATACTTCCGCCTGCCCGGCTTAGGCCATGTGGAGAGGGGCGATGTGGTGGTGTTTAACTTCCCTGCGGGAGATACAGTAGCCACAAGGCATTCTAATGAAACCTACTATCAGTTGGTTAGGGATAATGGCTTTAATGAGGTGAACACTAATAAAGCAGAATGGGGTAAAGTTGTTTATAGACCTTTAGATAAGCGCGACCACTATGTAAAGCGTTGCTGGGGCTTACCGGGCGATAAGCTTGAAATAAAGAACGATACGCTTATTATAAATGGAGAGCGTCAGCCTTTCCCTACCAATGCACAGCTAAGGTATGATGTTTCTTTCAGGAGCATGAACAACCTTAAGGATTTAGGCTCAACAAAAGAGGATTTCAGGTGCTGGAGAGGTGGCGGTGGTTTGCCTATACCATTTGCCAGTATGAAGGATTATGCTAAAGTAGCTACTATAAAAGGCGTTGCTAAGCAAGTAGCTTTTAGTCCAACCGCTATAATACCTAACGATACATCATTGGCTAACTGGACAGTACAGAACTTTGGCCCTATACATATACCTAAAGAGGGAGAAACTATCACCCTTGATAAAATGAATATTGGTATGTATGGCCGTTGCATCACTGCTTACGAGCATAATACACTGGAGCAAAAGGACGGCAAGGTGCTTATTAATGGCCAGCCTGCTAATACCTATACCTTTAAGCAGGACTATTTCTTTATGCTGGGTGATAACCGCCATGGTTCGGCAGATTCACGTTTTTGGGGCTTTGTACCTAACGACCATATAGTAGGCAAGCCGGTTATGGTGTGGATGTCTATGGATCCTGATGGTACCTTCCCTATGAACATTCGTTGGGAACGCCTTATATCATTTGTTGGTAAAGAGAATGGCATCACCCGTTCATATGGTGTCCATTTCTTAATACTGATTGGCTTGATAACAGCGCTGAATGCCCTATATAAAAATGGCAAGCTAGATTTTATTAAGAGAAGGAAGTAATTGCGATTGAAATATATAGATTGAAAAAATCCCGCTCGCAGCGGGATTTTTTATTGCCCTATAAATACACTAAAGCCCCCGATAATACTACCGGGGGCCTTGGTGCCTAACTAATTACTAATCTAAAACACAGACTTTACTATTTCTTGCCAAATACTTTTTGTAGCAGGCTGGTAACCTGAGCAGCAGGGTCTTTACGTATTTTGGTTTCTTCCTGTGCTATCAGCTTAAATAAACCTTCGATAGCCTTGGTAGTAACATAATCTTCAAGGTTTGGGTTTTGCTTTATAACACCCGGTATTTTATTGTATTTGGTAACAATAGGAGTCCAATACCTGGTAAGCTGCACTTTAGTAATGGCTTTTTTAACCACCGGCATAAACTTAACCTTAAGTTCAGCTTCGGTTTTGCCACGCAGGTAAACAGTAGCGGCATCGTCGCCACCATTTAAAATCTGCAAGCCATCATTAATAGTAAGGGCTTTAACAGCATTAACAAATATTGGCGCGGCATCTTTGGCTGCGGTTTCGGCAGCGCGGTTCAGGGTCATAACAAACTTGTTCACCTGAGTAGTCATGCCCAGCTCTTTAGCAAGGGTTTCTACCTTTTTAGCCTCTGGTGGAAATGGTATCTTAATCAAAGGGTTTTTGAAGAAGCCGTCAACTGCCGCTGCCTTTTTAGATGAGTTGTTAGAGCCTATGGTTAGAGCCTCTTTAAGACCGCCAATAATATCGGCATTGGTTAACCCACTGCCATTGTTATTAGATACCCCGTCAACAACACCGTTTATAATATCACCTATTTTTTGAGCGTTTGATCCAAAAGGAGCAATGGCAACTGCCGCTATTATTACTAACCTCTTCATGGTTTTATTTTGCTTATAGTATATGTAATTCAAATGCTGTGCCAAAAATAGGACAAAGAAACTTCATAAGGGTTTAATTTCCCCTTAAATCAATACTTGTAATTGGCTGGAAACTAGCGGAAACGGCAGCTAAGTAGCGCTACATCGTCAGAAAAACCTTTCTTAGAATTTTTATAATGCTCCAGTTTCATTTGAAACTCGGCATTAAGCTCCTTCATATTCAGGTTACGGTTGTCAATCAGTATCTCGCTAAGGTTTTGGGTGCCAAACTGGCGTCCATCATTGTCTTCAGCCTCAACAACCCCGTCGGTATAGCATACCAGAATGCTTTCAGGGTCAACAATAACCTCTGCTTCGCGCACCCATGGCAATTCTTCAAACATACCAAGGCCAATAGAGCCTTCCTGTAGCATTTCTATTCTGTTGCCATTAAGCAAAACTGGAGGGTTGTGTCCTGCGTTTATATAGGTAAGCTTACGCGTGTCGTGGTTATATTTACCTAAAAATAGGGTTATAAACTTCTCGCCTTTGGCATTAGCCATTACCCTCTTATTAAGGTCTATAACAATCTCTTTAAGCGATGTACGAAAACCCGACAATACTCTTATAGTAGCCTGAAAATTAGACATTAGCAACGCCGCAGGTATCCCTTTGCCCGATACATCGGCAATGCAAAAAGCAATCTCGCCATCGGGTAATATAAAAAAGTCATAATAGTCGCCGCCAATATCATGGTGAGAGTTGTACATGGCATCTATCTCAATCTTCTCGTTGTTAGGGAAGCGGGTAGGGAACAGCATCCCCTGTAACTCTGCCGCCAGCTGCATTTCGCGGCGCATAGCTTCCTGTTTTATATTCTCTTTATACAGCTTTTTATTCTCGTTGGCAAAGCTAATAAGGTTGGTAAGGGTTTGAAGGAAGTTGATGTGTTTATCAAAGTACTTCTGCACCTTATCTTTTTCCAATCCGCCCACTATAAGGTAGGCCAGAGGTTGGGTTTTATGAAACACAGGTACCACAATATCAAAGCCTTGCAAAGGGGTAGGGTGGCTGTCGTTAACAATTGTATTCTCTGTAAAATACGCTAAGTCTTCGCCGGGCAGTATATGGTCGCTAAGGCCGTCATCGCCATGAATAATAGTAGCTTCCCAGCGCTCTTTAAAAATGTACAATACAAATTTATGTAAGCCAAGTTGTTGGCTTAATACGTCTTCTAAAAGCCCAAAAAGCTCTTCTGCCGAAAGGTTTTTATTGATGTTACGCGTAATCTCGAGTAGTGAATCGAGCTTGTGGTGCGTCAGTTTTTTCTTTTTCAGTTCCGTATTATTCATAGTACACCCTTTTCTTGTGCCAATGTGGTTGCTCTTTCAATAGTAATAACAACAGGTAAAATTATATCATGCACAAAAGGGGTGTTAATAGCTACATATACAATAATACAAATGTAAGTTTTTTTGCCAATTATGCAAGTGGTTTTGTAACCCTGGTCATTTCGCGCTTGGGTGGCGGGCCCGTAACCTTCTCTACTGTATACCCTAAAGCCTTTAAGTTGCGCCTAAACTGCCCCTGGGCACAATAGGTAACCATAATGCCATTTACGGACAATGCAGCGTAAAGCTTTTCAAACAAAGGTAACTGCCACATATCGGGTTGCTTATCAGGCGCAAAGGCATCAAAGTAAATAATGTCGAAACCCATGTCAGGATTGTACCTGTTTATGTCAGAAACCACTTTTTTAAACACAAAGTTGGGCAGTAACTCAATAGTAGTATCAGTAGGGCATAGGTGTAGTTTTTCAAATAACTCCCTATCGGCTCCTAATATTTCAGGGTAATTTATGTCGGCAAGCACTTCATTAGGCATTACCACTGTATCTATACTATGGTAAACTACTGATAGACTTGGGTTTACTTTAGCAAATAGTGCGGTTAAATAGGCATTCAATCCCGTACCTAAGCCCACTTCAAAAATACGTATTTCGGTCGGTTGGTGTTTGTCTATGTAGAATTGCAGCCCCTCTTTAATAAAGACATGCCTACTCTCGGCCACCGCCCCGTGCACCGAGTGGTAGGTTTCATTCAACTGCGCATTAAACAACGATGATGAGCCATCCTCTGTTGTTATAAGTTGTAGAGACATTTGGTAAATTTACAATAAGTTTATAAGTCGTTTGATTCTAAAGAAAATACGTAGTTGTTGTAATTTAAACGAATAGAATAAATACAGCAATTATAATATACAGTTCTATATGTGCAATATAAAACAAAACCCCTGCCTTTTTCAAGACAGGGGTTTTATATATTACCTATACGCTGAACGCTACACGCTCTGCGCTAAATACTAGTAACGGTAAGCGTCGTTTTTAAACGGACCGGCAACTGTAACGCCGATGTAGTTGGCTTGGTCTTCGGTAAGTTCTTCTAATTCAACGCCAACTTTAGCAAGGTGTAAAAAGGCTACTTTCTCGTCTAACGATTTTGGAAGTACGTATACTTGGTTATCGTAGTTTTTATAGTTTTGCCATAGTTCTAATTGCGCCAACGTTTGGTTAGTGAAAGAGGCAGACATTACAAACGATGGGTGGCCAGTAGCACAACCAAGGTTCACTAAACGGCCTTCAGCTAATAGGATGATGTCTTTACCGTCAATAGTGTAAAGGTCAACCTGTGGCTTAACGGTGTTTTTAGTGCTACCGTAGTTTTCGTTCAACCAGGCAACATCAATCTCGTTATCAAAGTGGCCAATGTTACAAACAATAGCCTTGTCTTTCATAGCTTTAAAGTGGCGGCCAAGAATGATGTTTTTGTTACCGGTAGCGGTTACAACAATATCAGCTTCTTTAACGGCTGTATCCATTTTCTTAACCTCGTAACCTTCCATTGCAGCTTGTAAGGCACAAATTGGGTCAATCTCAGTTACAATAACACGTACACCTGCGTTGCGTAAAGAGTCGGCAGAACCTTTGCCAACGTCACCGTAACCGGCAACAACAGCAACTTTACCGGCCATCATTACATCGGTAGCACGGCGTATAGCGTCTACTAAGCTCTCGCGGCAACCGTATTTGTTATCAAATTTAGATTTGGTAACAGAGTCGTTAATGTTAATAGCTGGCAATGGTAAAGTACCGGCTTTAACACGGTCGTGCAAACGAAGAACACCTGTAGTGGTTTCTTCAGATATACCACGTATTTCAGAAACAAGTTCTGGGTAACGGTCCAATACCATATTGGTTAAGTCGCCACCGTCATCCAAAATCATGTTTAATGGTTTGCGGTCTTCACCAAAGAAAAGTGTTTGTTCAATACACCAGTCAAATTCCTCTTCGTTCAAACCTTTCCAGGCGTAAACAGAAACACCTGCAGCAGCAATAGCGGCAGCGGCATGGTCTTGAGTAGAGAATATGTTGCATGATGACCAGGTAACTTCAGCACCAAGCTCAACAAGTGTTTCAATTAAAACAGCTGTTTGGATGGTCATGTGTAAGCAACCTGCTATACGTGCACCGGCTAAAGGTTTTGATGGGCCAAACTCGGCGCGTAACGACATTAAGCCCGGCATTTCAGCCTCAGCCAGCATAATCTCTTTACGGCCCCATTCTGCAAGGCTCATGTCTTTTACTTTAAACTTCACGTAAGTGTCTACTGTTGATGTGTTTGTCATTGTTTTATATATAAAGTGTACAAATTTAATAAAAAGTAGTGAATAAACGTCTAACTATATACAATGTTGTTGGTTTTTGCTATTATTTTTATTGAATACCGATTGTGAAAAACTCTTATTTGGATTCTGGTAAATTACCCCCCTCCTAACAGCTATATTTGCATAACCCATGCATAATCCAAACGATACATTCCGCCACAAAGGCATGCGTAAAGAGCTTGTTGCTTATTTGCGCACAAAAGGCATTACTGATGAGGCTGTTCTGACAGCCATAGATAATATTCCGCGCCACTTGTTTATGGATGGTGCTTTCCTTGAATTTGCTTACCAAGATAAGGCTTTTCCTATTGCTGCCGGGCAAACCATATCGCAACCTTTTACTGTGGCTTTTCAAACCCAGTTGTTGCATATTAAAAAGGGCGATAAGGTGTTAGAGATAGGCACAGGTAGCGGCTACCAAACTGCCGTGTTGTGCGAGCTTGGTGCCAAGGTGTTTACCATAGAACGCCAAAGGCCACTATTCTTAAAATCGCAGCAAATACTAAAAGAGCTTGGCTATATGCCTAAGCAATTTTATGGCGACGGCTACATTGGCCAACCCAATTTTGCCCCGTTCGATAAGATAATAGTTACCGCAGGCGCGCCGTTTATTCCGCCTAAACTGGTAGAACAGCTTAAACCGGGCGGCATCCTTATCATCCCCGTGGGCGAGAATGTGCAAACAATGATCGAAATCCGCAAAAATACCGACGGCACCACTACCCAAACTGAGTACGGCGAGTTCCGCTTCGTCCCTCTGTTAGAAGATAAGCAGTAGCCCTGTTCCATCTCTATCTAAGAGGGATTACCTCGCGCAGCGAGGGAGGGAGTCTTTTTAGCGAGATAGAAATTTCTTAAGTAAACATTCAATACTTTTGCTGGTTTATTAACCCTGATGAGGCTTTTTGATACCAACATACTTACGGTTTTTGAGTTTGAAAAAGTACGCAAGTACGTAGATGATAACTGCCGTAACCTGTCATCAAAAAAGCTCGCGCAAGCCTTAGCGCCTATTGAAGACCGAGACGAGTGTAAACTTCAACTGGCACAGCTAAATGAGTTTACCAGCCTGTTGCGTAACAAAGCCGCCATTCCTGATACTTTGTTTATTGATTTTGAAGCCGAATGCAACCTGCTGGAAGTAGACGGTTCTGTATTAACAGAAAAGCAATTCCTTAATATCAAAGTAGTTTCAGCTACGGTTAACGATGTTATCCGCTTCCTTACCTCCAAGGCCGATTTATTCCCCGCCTTGCAAGAGCTTATTGGTAACGTTTACAAAACTACCGATATCATTAAGGCTATCGATTTGATTATTGACGAAACGGGCTATGTCCGCTCATCAGCGTCAAAAGATCTGGCATCTATCCGTGCCGATTTAAGTAAAAAGACCCGCGAGTCAGACCGCAAGTTCCGCCAATTTGTAAACGAACTGAATAAACTTGGCTGGATACGCGAAAACGAAGCTGGCTTTTACAACGGCCGTCGTGTTTTGGCAGTTATGTCTGAGTTTAAGCGCGATGTTAAAGGCCTTGTACATGGCAGCAGCGAAACTGGTAAAACTACCTTTATAGAGCCACAGGAAACCGTAGCCCTTAACAACGAAATTGCCGACCTGCAAAACGCCGAACGTCGCGAGGTGTTCAAGCTGCTACGCAAGCTAACAGCCGATATCCGACCGTTTGCGCTGCTAATAAAGAATTACCATATACTGCTTACTAGCATAGATTTTATAAGGGCCAAAGCCTACTTCGCTGTCGACCTTAACGCAAGCCTTCCGGTAATAGAAAAGGACCCGTGCATAAGTCTTGAAAAAGCCGTGCACCCTTTGTTGTTTTTGCAGAATAAAGCATCCGGCAAAAAAACTATCCCTATGTCCATCCACATGGACCGCAAGCAGCGTATTGTAATCATTAGCGGGCCCAATGCAGGTGGTAAATCCATCACCCTTAAAACGGTTGGCTTATTACAGATAATGCTGCAAAGTGGCTTACTCATCCCTTGTAGTGAAAAAAGTAAAGTAAGTTTCTTTAATAATTTATTGGTTGATATAGGCGACAGCCAAAGCATTGAAAATGCACTTAGTACTTATAGCTCGCGCTTGTTAGCAATGCGGCAATTTTTAAATGTAGCCAACGGTCGCACCTTGTTTTTAATTGATGAATTTGGCACAGGCACCGACCCTGAACTAGGTGGCGCTATTGCCGAGGTTATACTCGAAGAGTTGACTAAAAAGCAGGCCATTGGCATAATCACCACACACTACACCAACATAAAGTTACTCGCCGATAACCTTAAAGGGGTAATTAACGCCAGCATGCTCTTCAACCCCGAAACGCTGGGGCCTAAATACGAGTTGGTTTTAGGCCAGCCGGGTAGTTCGTATACGTTTGAAGTGGCGGAAAAAATCGGCTTGCCTAAAGAAATAATCAAGCGTGCACAGGATAAAGTTTCCAACGATAAGCTAAAGCTTAACCGCCTGCTGGCCGATGTGCAGCGCGAGAAGAACAAAATTACGGAAGAGCTTACCAAGCTGGAAGAGCAAACCAAAGCCAGCCAAAAGGCCGAGGCAAAGTTCGAGGTCTTACAAGCCAAGTTAACCGATAAACTGGAACGCTCAAAAGAAAAGCAGGAAGAGATTAATAAGCTGGCAGAGCTGGGTCGCAAGTACAATGCCTTGGCCGAAGAGTGGCAGAAGAACACCGATAAAAAAGCCATCATCAAAAAGTTTGTAGATAGCCTTACAGCCGAAAAGCATAAGAAGCAATATCAACTGGCGCTGGAAAAGAAAGAAAATACCAAGGAGAAAATCATTGCCCGTGTTAAAAAGAAGATCCAGGTAGGGGGAAAGGTCCGCCTGTTAAAAAGCCACCAAACAGGCATCGTTCAAGAGATTATAAAAGACAAAGCCCGCGTAACCTTCGGTAACATCAACAGCACTGTAAGCCTCGAGAATTTAGAGCCGATAGACTAGAAACAATCTGACAATTGATACCTGACAGTTAACAGAAAAGCTAAGGATTTTAAGTTTAATTGAATTTTACCTTTCAGTTGTCAGATTTCAGATATCAACTTTACTGGCTCTACAATCGTCGGTCTATCTCCCGCTGCACATCCTTCTTCTTAATATCCTCCCGCTTATCAAATGATTTTTTACCCTTCGCTAACGCAATCTCTAGTTTTGCAAAACCGTTCTCACTTAAAAATACCATAAGAGGAACAAGCGTAAGCCCTTTGTCTTTTAACTTATTGGTCAGGCGTTTAAGTTCGGTCTTTTTAACAAGCAGTTTACGGTCTGCGCGGGTGGGGTGGTTTACAAATCCGCCTTTTTCATATTCATCAATATGCATATTACGCACATACAATTCCTCGTTTTGTATCACACAATAGGCATCGCCAATATTAACCTTCCCTAAGCGGATCGACTTAATTTCAGTGCCTGTAAGCACCATGCCGCACTTGTAAGTTTCCAGTATACTATACTCAAAACTAGCCCTGCGGTTTTTAGAGACAACTTCTATTTCGGGTTTCTTCTCAGCCATTATTAAGCATTACGCACAATAAGCAGTGGCGCGCTTACACGGTGGCGCACTGTGTTTAATGTGGTGCCAAATATAAGGTCTTTAAATGTATTATGCCCGTGTGCTCCCATAACTAACAAATCGGGCGCATATTCGTTTACCAGTTGGGGTATTACTTTTTTAGGATTACCATAACCTAATTTTATCTCGGCTTTAAAGCCTTTTTCGTTCAATGTGTCGCGGTATTGCTTAAGCTGTTCTTTGTCCGATTGGCTCTCGTGGTCGGCTACATCTTTTCCAAAAATAAACGCCCCAGCCGACTCTACAATATGTATCAGCAGGTATTCGGCATTCTTTCCGCCCTGCGCCACAGCCGCGTTAATAGTAGCATTGTCACTGCTGCTAAAGTCTATGGTAATGGCAATTTTTTGGTATGATGCTTTAGCTGTATTATCAGCCAAAACAAGTTCTGCTTTGTGCGATTCAAACTGGTTAAAGCGCCTGCGGTTTATAATAGGCAGAATGATGATATAGGCCAGCAAGCCTACAAAAAAGAGTATAACAGGGCCTACCAATAAAATTATCAGCACCTTGTTTTGCGATGTTTCTACCCACTCAGCAAACATACTAAGTACCAAATTTAAGTTAAGTCCTACAATTACCGCAGCACTTACCCAGCCGGCAATAACCGTTATACCTTTAACAGCAAAGGCGCCCATTTGCTTTTTATCGCTAACAAAATGGATAAGCGGGATAATAGCAAAACCTAGCTGTAAACTTAGTACCACCTGGCTAAACACTAATAAGTTATCGGTATGGTCTTCACCAAAATAAACAATGGTAATAATAGCAGGAACAATGGCAACCAAGCGGGTAATCAACCGCCGTATCCACGGTTGTATACGCAGGTCTAAGTAGCCTTCCATAATTATCTGTCCTGCAAGCGTTCCGGTAATGGTAGAGCTTTGTCCGGCGGCAATCAGGGCAACTCCAAATAGGGTAGGGGCCAGGTTGCTACCTAATAATGGCGATAGCATCTTATGGGCCTCTTCAATACTCGCTATCTCAAACAGCCCGTTATTATAAAATGTGCTGGCTGCCAGTATCAGTATGGCGGCATTAACAAAAAAGGCAGCATTTAGGGCAATGGCTGAGTCTATAATATTATACTTAATGGCTTTGGCAATGGCCAATGGAGTCCTTTCGAACCGCCGTGTTTGCACCAATGATGAGTGCAGGTATAAATTATGGGGCATTACCGTAGCGCCTATTATACCAATAGCCAAGTACAGTGCCTGCGAGTTCAGTTGGGTGGGGATAAACCCGGTAAATACTTCTGTGGCATTGGGTTGTGCTATAAGCAGCTGGATAAGGAATGCAAAGCCAATAATAGCAACTAGCCCTATAATGAAGGCTTCCATTTTACGCACCCCATAGTTAAGCAGGAATATCAGCAGGAATGAGTCGAGGGCGGTTAAGCAAACGCCCCATATAATAGGCAGGCCGAATATCAATTTTAAACCAATGGCCATGCCCAGCACTTCGGCAAGGTCGCAGGCGGCAATAGCTATCTCTGCCAAAAACCACAGCACACGGTTTACTGCTTTAGGGTAAGTCTCTCGCGATGCCTGTGCAAGGTCCAACCGCCTTACAATGCCCAACCGTGCCGAAAAGCTTTGCAGCAACAACGCAATCAGGTTCGACATTAATAATATCCACAACAGCTTATACCCAAAGGCCGAACCGCCTGCTATATCGGTGGCCCAGTTGCCCGGGTCCATATAGCCAACAGATATTAAGTAAGCAGGCCCTAAAAAGGCCAGTAACCGTTTAAAACGGCTGGTACGCCCTCCCGTTTCTACCGATTCGTTTACCTCCGACAGTGATTTCCTTCCTGATTCTGCCATGTGTTTGTTATTCAAAGTGCAAATATATAGCTTTTAGTTTCGTTTAACAAAAAAATTAGACTTGTCTAATAATGTAGATTTATTTCTGATATATATTCACCTTTACACCCTGGATGGGACACGATAATATCCATAATAATATTCGCACGACCATGCACACGGACACCAACATTGAAATGAAAACCAACACAGCCCATTACACTCAGGTTGATTGTTAAT
Organism: Chitinophaga pinensis; assembly: GCA_945869825.1. GTDB lineage: Bacteria > Bacteroidota > Bacteroidia > CAMBQF01 > CAMBQF01 > CAMBQF01. Next base: position 26,036 of record CAMBQF010000025.1, read on the forward strand.
GTCTGAACATGATCTTTAAGATTAAAGGATTAACATGATAATATAGCCCATAGTTTCAACCGTGGGTGTTCATATCAATTTTAAACACCTTCTATCATAATCATTAAATTCCGCATTTTGCATTCTGAATTATGCATTAAGAAATGGCTCGCTACATCCTAAATAAAATCGGTTACAGCTTATTGGTGCTATGGGGCGTAGCCACAGTGGTCTTCTTTTTATTCAACCTCCAGTCGGGCGACCCTGCCCGCATGGTTGCAGGGCAAAGGGCCGACGAGAAATCATTAGCCGCCATCCGCAAAGATTTGGGCCTTAACCAGCCACTCTTTATGCGGTATGTTTTTTACCTTAATGATATTTCACCCGTTTCTATTAACGAGATGAAAGATAAAGAGAGCGTGGCTTTCCTGCAGTCTGACGACTACGTTAAAGTAATATCAATTGGCAGCAGGGCCCTGGTGTTAAAAACACCTTACCTGCGGCGCTCCTTTCAGTCGCGCCGCCCCGTGGGCGATGTTATTGCCGATGCAATGCCCGCAACCGCAGCCCTAGCATTAGCGGCAATCATTTTTGCAACCATTGTGGGCATATTCTTAGGTATTATATGTGCTTTGTTTAAAGATAAATGGCTCGATAGGCTCATTCTTTTTCTGGCATCCTTGGGTACTGCAGGTTCGTCATTTTTTGTAGGTATAATAGTAGCTTGGTTATTCGGCTTTGTGCTAACCAACTACACAGGCTTAAACACTACTGGCAACCTATACAGTATCGACCCTTTTGCAGGTAAGTACTTAGACCTTAAAAATATTATCCTGCCCGCACTAACCCTTGGTATCCGGCCCTTAGCAATCATTACTCAGCTGGCGCGCAATGCCATGTTAGAAACTTTGGGTATGGATTATATACGCACAGCCAAAGCAAAGGGGTTGAAGTTTAGTAAGATACTATGGACTCACGCCTTGCAAAACTCATTGAACCCATTGGTAACGGCCATATCAGGTTGGTTTGCAGGCATGATGGCTGGTGCTGTATTTATAGAATACATCTTCGGCTGGCGCGGCATTGGTAACGAAATGGTAGAAGCCCTCTCCAAATACGACCTCCCTGTTGTTATGGGTGCGGTGCTGGTTATCGCCTCTGTCTTTGTTATCGTCAACCTCCTGGTCGACATCATCTACGGCCTAATAGACCCACGGATTAGGGTAAAATAGCAACATTTCAAGGTCCCTCTCATGGATAGGGTGGATGTCGCCAACAGGCGACAGACGGGAGAGGACGTTTTTTAGAACACTAACTACTAGTTACATTTTTTTATCTATGTCCGCATAGCGGACAAGAAAGTCCTTCTCCTTTAGAAGAAGGATTTAGGATGAGGTAAAGTATATAAAAGTTAGTGCCCTTCGCATAGGAGTACCTGCCGCATAGGCAAGCGTATAGAAAGAATATTACCTGGCCCCTAAAAAAAAGCCCCTTGCAATACAAGGGGCTTTTTTTAATATTAATGGTGGTGTCCACCTGGTCCGTGAACGTGGCCATGGGCCAATTCCTCTTCCGAAGCTTCGCGTACTTCTACAATAGTGCCGGTAAAATGAAGGTTTTTACCTGCCAGCTCGTGGTTAAAGTCCATCGTAATTTCTTCAGGGCTTATGCTAACCACTTTCGCCATATAGCGGTAACCTTCGTTATCGGTCATTGGTATGCGGTTGCCTTCAAAAACCACTTCGCTGTCAAGCTCTTCACCTTCCGGTGCAAAAACCGATTTTGGAAGCTTTACAATGTTCTCGTCGCTGGCAACGCCGTAGCCATTTTCTGGCGAAATCATAAAATCAAAAGAATCGCCTACAATTTTGCCTGCAAGGTTTTCTTCAAATTCAGGTAATAAATTGCCTGCTCCGAAAAGAAAAACAAGCGGGGTTTCTTTAGTCGTTTTCTCAACAAAAGATTTGTCTGCAGGGTCGCTATCAAATGTACTCAAAGAGTAGTCAACACCAACCACAGTGTTAGGTCCTATTTGCATGGTAAGGATATTGTTTTATTTATTTTTATATTGAACAAAGGTAGCATAATTTTACCGTTTAGGGCTGAGATTATATTTTCAGCACAAGATTTGTAACACTGTCTGTATGAAAAAGGTTGTACTACCCATATTATTCCTACTTATTGTAACCATTGGTAACGCCCAAATGTTGTTCGAAAAAGGGAGCGGCTTCACCAGGGCCGACTCACTTAGAGGCACATTAACACCCTTGCGCACGTGTTACGATGTAATGTTTTACGACCTATATGTAGACGTAAACCATAAGGACAAATCATTGGCTGGAAACAATACTATTGTATTCAAAACCATGGCCGATTTTGAACAGTTGCAGGTAGACCTTAGCAGCAAGCTCATTATTGATAGTATTTTATATAATAATAAGCAGCTTAAATATACCCGGGAGTTTAATGCCGTGTTTGTAAAGTTCCCTACAACCATTAAAAAAGATGGGGTAGAGCGTATCAAAATATACTACCATGGTTTCCCCACTGTTGCTAAAATGGCTCCTTGGGATGGTGGCATGGTTTTTAGTGTAGATGATGAAGGCAAGCCCTGGCTGTCTGTTGCTTGTGAGGGTATTGGCGCCAGCGCATGGTGGCCTTGCAAAGACCATTTAAGCGATGAACCTGATAGTATGGCCATTAGTGGCCCTGCACCAAAAGGGTTGCAGTTTATTTCTAACGGGCGTTTACGTAAATCGTATAATCTGAAAGATGGTCGCGAGGTTAACTCGTGGTTTGTATCTTACCCTATAAACAGCTACAACGCTACCTATTATATAGGCAACTACGAAAATTTTAGCGATAC
>CAMBQF010000026.1 GCA_945869825.1 Chitinophaga pinensis
ATTTGTTAAAACACTAAAACAATGAACAAAAACATAGGAATATTAGGATCGGGTGCTGTGGCAAAGGCTCTTGGCGCAGGCTTTATAAAACACGGTTACAACGTAATGCTGGGCACTACCAACCCCGCTAAACTTAGTGAGTGGAAGGAGAAAAACCCCTCTGCCCAGATTGACAGTTTTGAAGACACTGCTAAGTTTGGACATATTGTGGTGATAGCCGTTAAAGGACATGCTGCGATAGACGTTGTTAAAACAGCGGGCATTGCCAACATTGCAGGCAAAACGGTTATAGACACAACCAACCCTATTGACGAAACTAAGCAGCCGGCAAACGGGGTGCTAAACTACTTTACAACTGACAAATCGCTGCTGGAATTGTTGCAAGAAGCAGCACCTGCGGCGCACCTGGTAAAGGCTTTTAACTCAATTGGAAGCCAACTGATGGTAAACCCAAACTTTGCAGAAAAGCCTACCATGTTTATTTGCGGCAACAACGATGATGCTAAAAAAGAGGTGAACGAGATACTAGACCTGTTTGGTTTTGAGGTGGAAGATAGCGGCAAGGCCAATGCAGGGCGCGCGGTAGAAGCTTTGTGCATACTTTGGTGTATACCAGGCTTTGCACAAAACCGCTGGGTGCATGCCTTTAGGCTGATGAAATAGTTGACAGTTGACAGCAAAATCCCCGCCCTTTAAAGGGGGCGGGGATTTTTAGTAGGGCACTTCCTTTTTGCTTGATCAAAAAGGAAGCAAAAAATCAACGGCTTATATTTCTTAACGACCTGCTACGGGTTGTGAGCTAAACCGCGCAAACTCGTCAGCCTAAGGCTGACTCAAACAGTGCGCGCTTGCCCCCCGCCAAGGCGTGGGACGCTCACTTTCCTTGCAGGTGCCCGTTGCGAAATATAGGCCGGTCAAACGTCGGCAATAATGCTCATTATTATTATTCAATGCGATTAGCTTTAAATCATGTATCAATTATCTTTGCTTTATGGCACAGCAAAAAACACGTGTATTAATGGTTTGTTTAGGCAACATTTGCCGCAGCCCTATGGCCGAGGGTATATTACGCCACAAGGCGAAAGAGCAGGGGTTGGATATTGAAACTGATTCGGCGGGGACATCGCACTGGCACGAGGGCGAGGCACCCGACCGCCGCGCGATACAAAACCTGAGAGAACGGGGTATTGATATTGCCGACCTACGTGCAAGGCCATTTCACCACAGCGATTTCCAGGCGTTTGATTACATATTTGCCATGGACAGCTCTAACTACGAAAACATACTACAACTGGCGCGCGATGATGAAGAGCGTAGCCGTGTACGCATGATTATGAACCTGGTAGAAGGCAATGAAAATGTATCAGTCCCCGACCCATACTACGGTGGCGAAATGCAGTTTCAGCGGGTGTACGATATGCTGGACGAGGCTACAGATGTGTTTTTGAAGGAGATTAGCTTATAGCGTGTTAAAGGGATTATGTTAAGGTTTTCCAATGCCCTCTAATTCACAACCACACTTACCCCTTTTTGGTAATTGCCTGCGGTGATGCGCAGAATATATTGACCGGCCGATAAGCTTTGAGGTAACATAAGAGTTTCGGTATTCTTACCATTTACACGGGTTTGTTGTGGCATTAAGCGGGTTATTAATTGCCCTTTAATGTCGTATAAATCAATAGAAACATCTTGATTATTAGTAAGCTCGTAGCTTAGGTTAAGTACACCATTTTGTATAGGGTTTGGATAAGCCAGGATGGATTGGGTTATGGTGGGGTTATCTATAAGTCCCAGCGGAATTGATTGGTCATTTAATCTGACTAATAAAGGCTTTGAACTACTTGTATTTTGTGTTATATAAGTACCTCCAACCATTATTTTTGAATTATTATAATTGTATATGATTCTATTTATAAGTTTATAATTCGAATATGTGCTTATATCGCTATGCAAATAATAACTACCACTACTACCAAATTGAGAATCTAAATCTCCATTTTCGTTTAGTTTAAAAAGTAATGCTCTTTGAGTTGTTGCAGGAACTTTAGCTAATGCAATAATTGAACCATCATTTAACTGAATATGATTATTAGCATAACCGCTATTATTATTAAAGTCATACATTTTAAACCCGTTGGTGGCGTAAGAAGTATCAAGCCTACCATTAGAAAGAAACTTTCCAATTGACAGCCTGTAGCTATAACATGTGTCGCATTTTAAACTATATGTACCAAAAAACAATATCTCGTTACTGATTCCAATAGACATTGATGCTGGTACAAATTTAAAAGAGTCGCCAAGTGGGAAATAAGGAGTAAAGTTGAGGTATTGACTTCCTCCCTCTGTTAACATACAAAAATCAGGAACACTGTAAGATGTGCCCAGTAAATATCTAATACCACCTAACACAATATTTCCATTTTGATTTAAAGAAAGATGATGCAAAGAAAAAGAAGAATTTAGATATAATCCTTCAACTGCAAAAGTTGAGTCAATTGTACCGTCGACATTAATTCTGTATAAAAACCCATTTGTTAAATAAAATGAATGCATTGAACCTTGGTCGGGTCTCCCAAAAGCCCCATTTAATAATATTTTTCCATCATTAAGAATTAGCATACTATACCCTACCGGATATTTATAGTCTTCATTGATATTATCTCCAATATTTAATACACCATGATTGGCAAAAGATGTATCTAAGCTCCCATCTAAATTTAATTGATGTAAATAAGATTTTTCATAAAAATAAGAGTAATTATTAGAGATAGTTCCTAAGCCATCGGGATTTACAGGATCATTTACTACATATTTTTTATGTGTAACATTCGAATATAAGAGAATTTTACCATTTGGTTTTACTAATATCCCAGATGAATTTACAGAATATACTACGGAATCTGTATTATTAAAATACAACTTTGTTAATCCATTCAAACCAAAATTATTATCAATAGTTCCGTCTTGATTTAACTTCGAGACAACAACATATTGAGAAAGCGGGGTTGATGTTGATAAAATTTTCCCGTCTGCTAATTCATAAATATTCAATAGCTTGTCATTGCCTAATCCTAAATCAATTGTCTTAAGACCAATGCTATTAAAGCTAGTATCCAGCAGCGAAGTAGTATTAACCTGCCCACTGGCGGCTAACACAAAAAACGAGAACAGAACAAGTAAAAACCTTTTCATAGTTAATAGTTTACGGTAAAGCTAGCAGTTTATATTTTGCGCAGCAATAACATTTTATGTGGGTTATCGGAATATACCCCCTCCCCCTGCGGGTACTCCCCCTACATTAGGGGGAGAGTATAACAAAAAACGCCCCGCGGTTGCGGGGCGTTTTACTATTTTAGTTGCTCTACCACTTTATCCTTTTCTATATAGCCTATGTTAGACCATGTTTCGGTTTTCTTTTTGTACACTTTTAAAACCGGCAGCCCATCTACGCCCAGCTCTTTACATAGTTGCGGATTTTCGTCGGCGTTTATACGCACTACTTCTACTTTACCTGCCATATCGCGGGCTATTTCGTCTAAATAAGGTTTCATTTTTTTACAGGGTGCGCACCAATCGGCATAAAAATCAACTAATATAATTTTATCGGCCTTAAGCATGGCATCGTACTGTTGTTTAGTCATGCCTGTTGGTTTGGCTACGCTGTTATCGGTAGTTTCGGGCAGGTTAGCAGCGCGCCACTTCATCATGCCGCCCTCCATTTCGTACACCTGTTTAAAACCTGTATCGCGCATTTTTTCTGCCGCTGCAGAGCTACGCCCACCGCTAAGGCAGTATACTAATACGGGCTTATCTTTATCTAACTTGTTTATGTTATCCATAAAACCGGCATCGTTCCAGTTGTAGTTTATGGCGTTTGCCAGGTGGCCCCCACCAAACTCGTCGGCGGTGCGGACATCAATAAGAGGAGCTGCCGGAAACTCTTTTATTTTAGCACTAAACTCTGCAGCGCTAAGGCTTGTTTTTATGGTACTTTCTGTGGCGGTTTCGCCCCCTTTGTTTGTGCTTTGTGCATTGGTACAGCTTGCCAGGCAGGCTACGGCTATCATTGCTAAGGCGGTAAATACTCTCATGGTTATTTATTCTGATTTTTTAATTTCGTCGAATTGAATGTTTGCAGGGGTGCTGTTATCTGATGGGGAGCGGTTAGGTCCTGTGTAGCAGTTGCCGGCAGCACAGCCAAAAGCAAAAAGCCCCATAGAAGCAAAGTATACCCCGAAGGCCAATGCTACCCATTGCTTGCTAATTATCGAGTCGGCAATGATGAAGCTACCCATAATAAAGTATGCTGCCCTTGAAAAGGTCCAGCCTGTTAAAATCCGTTCTTTCATTTATCCTTTTTAAAACTATTGAGCAATAAACCACCCATTAAAGCTCCGTACAAAGTGCTGTTTAAGGGCTTTGATGTTATGGCGCAGGTGCCACTTGCGCAGCCAATGTAGCTATAGTACATATAGCCCGCTATAGCGCCCAGCAAAACACCAATAAGGGTTAATTTATATTTAACTATGAATTGCATAGGTGCAAAGTTGATACAATAGAAATTACTGTTTAGCAACATTTGTTACACAACAGCTGCCAGGCAAAAATGAGCGGGTGTATGATATGAAGGTGGGAGTGCAAAAATCTTCAGAAAAATATTAACAATTTATATTAAATAGCTTGACTTATGTTTTAAAATATTGTAATTTTGTACCTGTTAACTCGAGATTAGCAATGTGACAGCCCAGCCCGGTGGCTTAACCAGGCAAACATTGATACCAAAAGCTACGTAGCAAAACAATTAAAAAACAAAAAGATTAGAATAGTAGTTAGATAACGCTGAAAAAAGGCTCTTCCCTCCCATCCAAGCCAAGTAAGCCAAAAAAAACTATTAAACATTCTTTACCCTGCTGCACCAAGTGCAATGGGATAGTATTACCCGGACCTTGACAAGATAGCAATTGTTGAGGTGCCGGTTTTTTGTGTGCTGCCATTTTGTACGCCACTAACCCTTGCCTATAACTAAGGTAGGGCCTTATTAATGTTGCAAAAACTTAAAATTTTACTACAACTGTGAGCCTTACGGCAAACTAAAAACATCTTCTATAACCAAGCAATCTACTTTACAAAAAGTTGAAATTTAGTAGGGTGTTGGGAATGTTCAGCAGGCAATAAAACCCATTTTTAGTAATCTACTCCCTCCCCTTTACCATGCCGAGGTACACCCTTTAAAGGTAGCTACTTTTCGAGGTTCATTTTGTGAAATTTATGTACAGCGGTGTGGGTTTTACGGCTTTTATGAACAAGTAGCTTTTGAGCGGGGATTTTAGCTAATTTCGCTCTGCTTAAGAATACTGACATGACTCCCCACCACGATAAAAAACTGTTTTTGCTTGATGCTTACGCGCTTATATACCGCGCTTATTTTGCATTTGCCAATAACCACCGCTATAACTCTAAGGGCCTTAACACATCGGCTATGTTTGGGTTTACCAATACGCTGTTAGAGGTGCTTAACAAAGAAAAGCCTACGCATATTGCCGTGGTTTTTGACACGCCTGCCCAAACAGCCCGCCACGAGGAGTATACCGAATACAAGGCCCACCGCGAGGAGATGCCCGAAGATTTGGCATTGTCTATCCCCTACATTATCCGCATTATAGAGGCGTTTGATATCCCCGTAATAATGTCGGACGGGTACGAAGCCGACGATGTAATTGGTACCTTGGCCAAAAAGGCCGAAAAGCATGGCTTTGTTACCTATATGATGACACCCGACAAGGACTTTGGGCAGCTGGTTGACGAGAATATTTTGATATACAAACCGGCCCGCTTAGGTAATGGTGCCGAGGTATTGGGTGTAAAAGAGGTTTGCGCCAAGTTTGAGGTACAAACCCCCGACCAGGTGCGCGATATTCTTGGGCTTTGGGGCGACAGCGCCGACAACATCCCCGGCATACCGGGTGTGGGCGAAAAAACCGCCAAAGAACTGATTAAGCAATTTGGCACTGTAGAGGGTGTACTTGAAAATACTGATAAGTTAAAAGGCAAACTACAGGAACGCGTTAGGGAGCATGGCGAAAATGCCATCCTGTCTAAGCGCCTGGCTACTATTTGGGTTGATGCGCCGGTGGAACTGGAAGAGGACAAACTGATAGTAAGCAAGCCGAAAGAAGACTTGGTGCGTGCGGTGTTTGGCGAGTTGGAATTCCGCACGCTGATGCTGAAGGTACTGGGCGAGACATTGCCTGTTGCTGCGCCTACCCCAAAAGCTGCTAAACCAAAAGACACTAACCAAATGGATTTGTTTGGCGGTGGCGGCGAAGCCACAGAAGAAGCCGCAGCAGTTAGCCCTTACCGTAATATTCACGATACGGAGCATAATTACATACTGGCCGACACGCCCGAAAAACGTGCCGAACTGGTGGCTAAGCTAAGCGCTGTACCATCGTTTTGCTTTGATAGTGAAACCACAGCACTTGACGAGTTAAGTGCGGAGATTGTAGGACTGTCATTCTCTATAAAAGAGGGCGAAGGCTACTACGTTCCCGTGCCTGCCGGCGAGACCGAAGCCAAGGCGGTGCTGGAGGAATTTAGGGGTGTATTGGAAAGTGAAACCATTGAAAAAACAGGCCAGAATATTAAGTACGATTTATCGGTACTGGCAAATTACGGTATAACCGTGCAAGGCCCGTTGTTTGATACCATGGTAGCGCACTACCTTATTCAGCCTGATATGCGCCACGGCATGGATTTACTTGCGCAAACCTACCTGAACTATGCCCCCGTTAAGATTGAAGAGCTGATTGGCAAAAAGGGCAAAGGGCAAGGCACTATGCGCGATGTGGAGATAGAGAAGATTAAGGAATACGCATCGGAAGATGCGGATATTACCCTGCAACTGCGCAACAAGTTTGAGCCTATGCTCACAGAAACTGCTACCCGCAAGTTGTTCGACGAGATAGAGATGCCCCTGGTTCCCGTACTTGCAGGTATGGAACGCGAGGGCATTAAGCTTGATAAAGAAGCAATGGCTGAATTTTCTATCCGCCTGCAAAAAGATATTGAAACGTTTGAGAATGATATATATGAACTGGCTGGCGAGCGTTTTAACCTAAACTCACCCAAGCAACTGGGCGATATTCTGTTCATCAAACTGGCTATTGACGATAAGGCTAAAAAGACCGCGACCAAACAGTTTGCTACAGGCGAGGAAATCTTATCGAAGCTGATACACAAACACCCTATAGTGCAAAAAATAATGGACTACAGGATGGTGCAAAAGCTAAAGTCGACTTATGTTGATGCCCTGCCGCTATTGATAAACGCGAAGACGGGAAGGCTGCACACATCATTCAACCAAACGGTAGCAGCCACAGGCCGCTTAAGCAGCACCAACCCTAACCTGCAAAACATACCTATTAAAACCGAGCAGGGGCGCGAGATTCGCAAATCGTTTGTGCCAAGGGGCGAAGGCTATACCCTTGTTTCTGCCGACTACTCACAAGTGGAACTGCGCATTATTGCCCACCTTAGCGGCGACGAAGGTATGATTGAAGCCTTTAGCCAAAAACAAGACATCCACGCAGCAACGGCAGCTAAAATATATGGCATTGAACTGGCTGATGTAACCAGCGATATGCGCCGCAATGCCAAGTCGGTAAACTTTGGTATTATCTATGGCATGTCGGCTTTTGGGCTATCAGAGCAATTGCAGATACCACGCAGCGAAGCGGGCGAAATCATCAAGCAATACTTTATAAAATACCCTAGAGTAAAAGAGTATATGGACCTGAGTATTGAGCGTGCGCGCGAGAACGGCTATGTAGAAACCATTATGGGCCGCCGCCGCAACCTGCCCGATATTAACTCTACCAACGCTACCGTGCGTGGCTATGCTGAGCGAAATGCCATTAACGCCCCGATACAGGGCACTGCGGCTGATATTATTAAGTTAGCCATGATTAACATAAATGCTGATTTGAAGAGGCTGAATACAAAATCAAAAATGGTGCTGCAGGTGCATGACGAACTTGTGTTTGATGTGCACCAGGACGAACTGGACATGCTAAAACCATTGATACACGACAGGATGATGAATGCCGTTAGCTTAACCGTTCCATTAGAAGTGGAGGTAGGTGTAGGCCAAAACTGGCTGGAGGCACATTAAAAACTAAAAATGAAAAGTGAAAAACTAAAAATACTATTTGGAGCCTTTTACCTAATGGTAATTATTGCCTGCAACAATACTTCACCTAACTCTCTTACTGAAAAGCCTATAAATGAAGACCTGAAGCATCAACTTGAAATGACACCAAAGACAATGCAGGAATTAAGAAAAATAGGAGTTACAGAGGATAAACTATTAAAAGTTGAGTTTTTCTTTTATACTCCTAAAATTGAAGATGCCCGTAATTTATCTGAAGATTTAAAAAAGCTGAATTATGATGTGGAATATAGATTAGGCGCAGATACTACAACAATTGAATATGTAGTAACAGGGCTTACAACCAAATTAATCATGACAGATGATGCAATGATTAAGTGGACAAAGGAAATGTGGGAAATAGGTGATAAAAATCACGCAGAGTTTGACGGTTGGGGAACATCTCCAGAAAGCGAAGAATTTAACTAGCTACTTCCTCCCTACCAAAATAACCCTATCCGATTGGTTTTCCATAAAGGGGTTAAGGTAGTAATCGCCAAACTGGTGGGTAACGGTAAAGCCGGCCTGTTGCAGCATGGCAACCAGCTGGTCGTGTTTTATGGCACGTACCTTTTCGTGGTAAACGTAGTCGGTACCTTTATCGCTAAAGTTAATTTGCTTGGTAATAAAGCCATTGGTAAGGGCACGGCGTATATCAAAGGTAATACCTTCTACCACCTTGGTTTCGCGGCGCAGCATGTGGTCTATCACCTTTTTGCTGTTCATATAGTCTATAACAAAAAGCCCACCCGGTTTAAGGCCCGCATAAGCGGCAGCCAACACATCGTGGTTCTCGCCTTCCTTATCAAAGTAACCAAAGCTGGTAAACAGGTTGAATATGTAGTCGAAGTAGTTTACGTAGAGAATATTGCGCATATCGTGCACAAAAAAGCTCAGCTTACTGTTTTCAAACTGGCGTGCATACTCAATACTGGCTTCAGAAAGGTCTACCCCTGTAACCTCAAACCCCTGCTTGTTTAGGTAAACAGAGTGGCGGCCTTTGCCACAGGCAAGGTCTAGCGCTTTGCCGCCTTTGGCAAGGCTTAGCTTGGTTATCAGGTGGTCTAAAAAATAACATGCCTCTTTCTCATCCCTGTTTTTATACAGTATGTGGTAGTAGGGCGAATCGAACCATTCTTCAAACCAAGTCATATGCAAATATCAGTAAAAAAAATCTCCCGACCTATTACTAAGCCGGGAGAAAATAAAAGGATAGGTTTTAATAGTAGGTTTACTTAGCTATTTCGCACTTAATAAGTTCAAGTTCACTAGAAAAACCGTTATAGTATAGCGTGCTGCTGTAAGCTCCACCGCCCGAATAATCCTGGGCAAACTGAAACGACTTTGTGTAGCATTTGCCTTTGTTTTTAATCACCACTTCGCAAGATATGTAACGGTTTAGTATAAGGCCGTAGGTGTTTTTACTAATATTCCAGTCGGTTGATGTTATTATTAAACCGCTAAGGGTAGCCTCTGTCCAATACTCAGGTTTCCAAAGCATATCTTTAAAGTTGGCCTGCAGGTAGGTTAGCATTGTTTTTTCGTAGCCAGCGTTAACCATTCCACGTTTAGCTCGTGTATTGGCAGCTGTTTTAGCATCAGCATCAACCTTGTTTTTAGCATCTATCTCGTCTATAATTTTTTTAGCCTGCGAGTTGGCAAGGGTTTTAGCAGCAGCAAGGTCGGCTGTTTTAGCGGCGTCTTCAGTACGGGTTAGTATTTCTACCTCGGTATTGTTAAAGTCGTACTCGGCAATCTTTGGGTTATAGCCCAGCGATACACTGTTAACATAATCGATATAGTCTTTATTGGCTATACTAGCAAACTTAGGCACTACAAAGGCAATAACAGAACCATCGGCCTGTTTAATTAAGCCTGTAAAACCATTAAGTTCGGTAGAAGCACCAAAGGCGTTGTATTGCAGGTTTCCGCTGGTAGTGTAAGTGCTTTTATCCCAGCTCCATTTTTGGTAGGTGTAGCGGTCCCAGTTATCGCTGGTAACAGAGAATGATGATAAAGGCTTGGCCATGCTCTCGTAAATAGCGAAATAGCAGTAGAAAATCTTGCCGTCTTTATCATGAAAATTAACCAGTTTAGGAATAAACTTATCTTCCATATACGTGGTGTTATTTACAATTTTAGGCACTATAAGTTTCGACTCTTTGCCCTGGATAATAAGCGAACTATAGAACAAGTCTTCATCGCCTATAACTTTTATCAGGTCGTTGTTTACTTTTTTATAGTCTTTGGCAGGCTCGGCATCGCTGTTTTTGGCAGATGAATTACCTGACGATGACTTTGCAGGTGCTGTATCGGTACTTTTAGCAGGGGCATCGTTTTTATCCTCTTTCTTGTCTTTGCTAACAGCGTTTTTAGCTTTGTTTAGCAGGCCACCGCCAATTTGGGCGTTTAATGTTGTAAATGTTAGTGCGGCTGCCGCAATGCATACAAAGTATTTCATAGTTCTATCATATATTATTGAGCGAAGTTATTACAACAAATTGGTATGATGGCGCAATTAAAACAAGTGCTGTATATAAATGTATAGGTGCGATAAAACATATCACAGATGGATTATTAAAAAAAATTTAGCACCAAAAATCTGTAAGTGATGTTATTAAACCCACAAGTGTATTGCTTTGCGTTATAAGTGCAAAAGCCTTGTAAAATAAGCAAAAAAGTATTTAATATTTTGCTGTTTCAATGGTCATTATTGCTATTTTGCACCAATTAATTTTAATGAAAAAACCACTAATAATACTACTGTTTATATGTTTTTGCGTGGCCCTGCATGCGCAAGACTCGCCAGAAATTTTGCGGCTTAAGCAGAGGGCATCTGTTGCTAAAAGCGACACCATGCTAGTTAATATTTATAATAACCTGGCCAGGGAATACAGCAAAACAAATTTTGATAGTGTAAAACGCTATACCCACAAATGCCTTTCGGCGGCAAAACGCTCTGGCAATACAAAGGCATTGTACCTGGCAAATAACACCGCAGGGGCCTACCATGTAATGAAAGGGGAGCATTTAGACTCTGCCATTGCCTACCTTAATGAAGCAATACGCTACGCCAGGATACGAAAAAAGCCCGGCGACGAGGCCGCATCGCTCTACAACCTTTCTTATGTTTACCTAACGCTAAACCTGTACGACAAATCGCTGAAAATAAATATCGACCTGCTGAAAATAAGGGAAAAATCGGGCGACTTACCCGGCCTGGCAAACTCTTACAACGGCATATCAATAGTGTTGGTGAAAATGCACCGCTATGCAGAAGCGTTGGTATATTCTGAAAAAGCCCTTAAACTGGCTATAGAGATTAATGAAGACAACATCATCATGTCGAGCTACATTAACCTTGGTACCGCATACATGGGCCTAAAAAGGAACAACGAAGCTATAGACTGTTTTTTAAAAGCAAGGCCGATAGCCATTAAAACCGGCGATATGCTTGGCTACTGCGATGTGCTTACCAACCTGGGCGCTGTATATATGGAAAAGGGTGAACTGCAAAAAGCCAAAAACATTTACCGCGAACTTATTGCAACCGGCATTTTAGAGCAAAACGACCCCTATACCAACAATATTTTATACTACAACTTTGGCGAGGTATTTAGTAAGGAAAACAACCCCGACAGCGCTATTTTTTATTACAAAAAAGCCATGTCGTTTGCTGGCCCTGTTAACAATTACGAAGGCATTTACGCGTCGTACTACGGCATTGCGCAGGCCGAGTTTAGCCGTAAAAACTACCTTGCTGCATTTCAAAACCTGGATAAAGCATATAGCTACCGCGACTCTTTATTTACCGAAGAGAAAGACCGGACCATATCTGAACTTAAAATAGGATACGAGGTTGATAAAAAAGAAGAAGAAAACAAGATACTTACTAAAGACGGCGAGGTAAAAGACTTACGCATTAGCCAACAATATATTGCCATTATAAGCCTTGGCATTTTGCTTTTAGTAATAACCATAGGCGGCTTTTACTTTTACCGCCAGCGCAGGATAATTGCCCAGCAGCGCGAAAAATTATTGGAGCAAAAACTACTGCAAATGCAGCTAAACCCCCATTTTATTTTCAACTCTTTACAAGCCATACAAGACTATATTTACAGCAATAACGAGAAAGAAGCATCGCAGTACCTCTCTAAATTTGCAAGGTTAATGAGGCTTACGCTGGAAAACAGCCGACACGAAAACATATTGCTAAAAAAAGAAATTGAAGGCCTTACCAACTATCTTGCTTTACAAAAACTGCGCATGGGCGACAAGCTGATGTTTGAAATAAAAGTTAGCGATGATATTGACACAGGTTTTACAGAAATACCCCCTATGCTTATACAGCCCTTTGTAGAAAATGCTGTAGAGCATGGTATAAAAATGAAAGATGGCGAGGGCAGAATTACCGTAGCGTTTAGTACCGAACCCAATTTGCTGGTTGTAAAAGTTACCGACGATGGCCCTGGATTTGTTCGTAGCACTAACGATGCATTGGGTCACCAATCGCTATCAATGCAAATTATAAGCGAGCGCCTGGAGCTTTTTGGCAAAAAGAAAAAAGTAAAACCACAACTAATAATTACCAACCTTGGCAAAACGCAAAGCAGCGGCACCATGGTTGAAATTAAAATACCTAATGAATTTTAAGACTTTGTATCTATGAAAATAATATTGGTAGATGATGAGCCTGCGGCGCGCAATACACTTAGAAAGATGCTGGCCGATGTTGCACCCAATGCAAAGGTAGAGGGCGAGGCCAACAACCTGGAAAGCGCCTACGAACTGTGCATGGAAATAAAGCCCGACCTTGTTTTTTTAGATGTTGAACTAGGCAGCCAAAAAGGCTTTTCGTTACTTGAAAAACACAACCTGCCTCCGTTTAAAGTGATATTTGTAACCGCACACGAAAAGTATAGCCTGCAGGCCATACGCGCCAGCGCACTCGATTTTTTGCTTAAACCCGTTGACCCTGACGAACTGAATGCCGCCATTGCCAAAGCAGCCGCCGCGGTAGATAAAGACGACCTTGCCAAAAGGCTGGATACCCTAATGCATAACCTGTATAATGTAGAAAAGGAAAAGAAAAAGCTGGTATTAAAAACCTTTGACCAGATACAGATTATTGACGTGAAAGATATTGTGCAGTGTATATCTGATAAAAACTACACCATATTTTCTTTGGCCGATGGCGCCAGGCTTATGGTATCTAAAAACCTGGGCGAGTATGAGGATATGCTGTCTGATTATGGGTTTTTCCGTATACACCACAGCCACCTTGTAAACGTTGATTTTATTAGCAAATACGATAAAAAAAACGGAGGTGTTCTGGTGCTAAAAGACCAAAGCCAGGTGCCTGTTTCGCTGCGCAAAAAAAACATCCTGCTCAAAATATTTGAGTCGCTATAAACAAGTATCTTATATCTATACCTGCACTAATCAATAAAAAGTGTTGGTTCATATATATTATTTCGCCAACTTTGCAATTGCTCGCTATTTTATGCAATATATTGTAAGGTTTACGGTAGTATCTATGCTATTTGTGTTAGGTTTAACAGCCTGTAAAACAAAGGCATTGAAAGAGCAGCCCTTAAAAGCTGCCACCCGTACTGCAAATTTTAGCCCGCTTGCCACCACACCCGACTATGTTATAAACACAGCCGAGGTTAAAGACAGTATATTATGCCTAAACGTAACCTATCCACTTGGTTGCGGTACCAAGGGCTTTGATTTGGTTGCCGATGGCAAAATGGCTAAAAGCATGCCCCCACAAATAAGTGCCAACCTAACATACACAGCCGGAAACAATGCAAACTGCGGCGGTAAAAAAAAGGTAACAGAAATTCTTCCTTTCAATTTAAATCCTTTGCGCGTAAACGGGCAAAGCAAGGTTATTTTGTTATTGAATGATGGCAAACAGATAGAGTTTAATTATTTCCCATTTATAAGTATTGATTAATCATGAAAAGTAAAATTACTCTTATGCTGCTTTTTGCAGCCCTTGGCTTTTGGGCCAAAGCACAAGAAAGCCATGGAGGCACACCACCAAGCTTTATTTTTGCTAACCAATTAGATAAGGCCGTTTCGTTTGTTGAAATGCCATTGGTAAACGTTGACGCGCTTTTGAAAGAAGACAGCCTTAACGTGGGTAAAAATATACCTTACCGTTTTGGCTACAACCACATGGTTAACCTGAATACTGAAAACTCAGGCACTTGGACTACGCTGAAAAAGGGCGACAAGGTATGGCGCCTGGGCATTAAATGCCCCGAGGCTTATTCTATAAACATAGCTTTAGATAAATTTATTATACCCGAAGGCGCACAACTGTTTGTTTACAGTGCCGACCGTAAATATGTGCTGGGCTCATTTACATCGGCCAACGTGCAAGACCACGGCGAACTGGGTGTTGACCTTGTTCCGGGCGAAGAAAGCATTGTTGAATATTACGAGCCTGCAAAGCCTGCATTTAAAGGCCAGATAAGCATTTTCCGCGTTACCCATGCCTACCGCGATGCGTTTAAAATTGCTAAAAACTTTGGCGATGCCGGTAACTGCCACAACAACGTGGTTTGCCCTATTGCCAATGGCTGGCAAACCCAAATAAGCTCTGTTATTGTTACCGTAACAGGAGGCAACGGTTTTTGTAGCGCGGCTGCTATAAACAATGCCAATAACGATGCTACACCTTACGTATTAGGAGCTTACCATTGCGGCACCAACGCAAATACCTGGGTATTCCGTTTTAATTACAACAGCCCTAACTGTACCCCATCAGCAAACGGGCCAACCAACCAATCGGTTTCAGGTGCTACACTTAGAGCTGGCGCATCAGCATCAGACTTTACATTATTCCAGTTAAACTCTGCCATACCCCTTAGCTACAATGTATGTTTTTCGGGCTGGAGCAGGTCTAACGTAGCCCCAACATCAGGTGCTAGTATACACCACCCCAGTGGCGACGTTAAGAAAATATCATTTATTAGCCAAACCTTCGACTCTACCCAGTGGACAGGCAACGGTGTTAAAAACCATTGGTTTGTGCAGTGGAGCAGCGGCGTTACCGAGGGGGGCTCATCGGGCTCGCCTTTGTTCGACCAAAACAAACGCATTGTAGGCCAGTTGCATGGTGGTGCATCTTACTGCGGTGCTCCTACAGGCTCGTTAAATGATGAGTATGGTAAACTATTCTACTCCTGGAATAAAAACGGCAATGGCCCTACTACCCAGCTAAAAACCTGGTTAGACCCTAACAATACTGGCGTTGTTACTGTTGATGCTTATTGCCCGGGCCAGGTTCAGTTACCAGCAAACGAAGCTGAAGTATTAGGCCTTGTATTGCCTGCTAATAACTCGTGCGCAACTACCGCCATACCCGGTTTAATTGTTACAAACGGTGGCACTGCCGCCATTACAGCAATGTCTATTAATTGGGTGTTTGATGGTGGAACACAACAAAACACTACATGGACAGGCAGTATTACCCCTGGAGCTACAGATACTATTTGGCTACCCCAAATTACCTATGCTACTGGTGCACACACCTACAACGCTGTTGTTGCTACAGTAAACAATGTGGTAGATGCCGACAATACTAACAACACAGCTACCGGCACCTTTAACTCTAACACAGGCAATACCTATACACTTAACCTTACCGGCGATGATTACGGCAACGAAACATCGGCCTACATTATATCTTTACAAGGCGATACCCTGTTAGCGGTAGATACCGGTATGGTAGCCAACAACACCACTACTGCATTTAGCGTTTGCCTGCCCGATGGTTGCTATCAACTGATAGTTAATGATTCATATGGCGACGGCATGTGCTGCACTGTTGGCGATGGTTCTTACCAACTGGTAAACCCACAAAGCAACACCATTACCCAGGGCGGCCAGTTTGGCAGCACCACATCATACTACTTTTGCACTACACCTGCCGTAAACAATGCCGCTGTAACTAATATAGCTACACCTGCAGGTTTATATTGCAATAACAAAGTAGACCCTACTTTTACCATAGAAAACCAAGGCAGTGCTACGCTTACTACCCTTACCATTAAATACAGGGTAGACAATGGCACATTACTTACCTACCCATGGACTGGCAGCTTAGCTCCAAATCAAGCTACTACTATCACCTTAACACAATTAACCCTTACCCCGGGCAACCACATTTTTACCGTATACAGCATACTGCCAAACGGCCAGGCTGATGAACTGCCTCAAAATGACACACTGGTAAGCAGCTATACCTATACCCAGGGCACATTGGTAACACTAAGCCTTACTACTGATAATTACCCCGCCGAAACCGCTTGGACGCTTAGCAATAACCCCGGCGCTGTAGTATACCAAAGTACAGACCCTAATGGCTATTTTGTTGCCACTGACTATAGCATCCCATTCTGTTTAGCCGATGGTTGCTACCGCTTTATAATAACAGATACTGAAGGCGATGGCATTTGCTGCGATTTTGGCGATGGTACTTTTACCGTTACAGGCCCTGAAAGTACCGTATTTGGAAGCGGTGGGCAGTTTGGCTCTTCAGACACTGTAGACTTTTGCTTGCCACTGGTTGGTATTACAGAAAACACAGCGCCTAAGTTTACCGTATACCCTAACCCTGTAGCCGGAGAGTTGTTTATTTTAATGGGCAATACTGTTAACGACGACCTTATTGTTGATCTTATAAACGCACAAGGGCAGGTAGTGCAGTCTACCCATATACAAAACACGCCTTTGGCTAAACTAAATGTTAGTGGCAATGCTGCCGGCATTTATTTAGTGCGTGTTTATGGCCAAAACACAAAACCAGCGGCTACAACAATTCTTATCAAAAATTAATCATTTCATATAGTGGTTAAAAAAGGGGTGGTTTTTAACCACCCCTTTTTTTGTTGTACCAACAATTAAAATAATGTGGTGGTTTTTAATGAATTAAAGTTAAATGACATATATCATTTGTATGATGTTTAAAGTATGCGAAACTTGCAGTGTAATAAACATATAACAACATGAGAAAGATTGTACTTCCTATCTTACTGGTAGCGGGTATTGCGGGGGCAAAAGCACAGGTAAACATTGAAAACCAAGCCATCTCAAATGCGGGAGCGTATTATAGTGGTGGTTGGGGATCTTTGCAGGTTAATATTGCAGGCGAGCCTGTAATAGAAACCATCAGCGGTGGCAACACCTTTTTTACCCAGGGCTTTGAGCAACCTCAATTAAAAGGAGTTGGCATTATTAGTTTACCAGCCAACGCCCCCAGCATTAACCTCTACCCTAACCCTACAAGCAATGAAGTAAACATTGCTTTTAACCTTCCTAATGCCGGTAAATTAGCATTCCGCCTGTTTGATATGGCCGGGCGCGAAATTGGCGGTTATGTAAAGGAAACCCAAAACGGCCAACAAACCGAGGTGATGAACCTTGATAATGTTAGCCAGGGCCTTTACATGCTAAACATTGTATTTGATGCTGCCGACAACACCAAATCTTTTAGTGTAGTAAAACGTATCGAAGTAATTAAGTAAACAGTACCCAAACATCTATCTAACCAACACATTAACATTAACATTAACATGAAAACATTAACCAAAACGTTGAAAGCGTTTGCTGTAGTAATGTTATTAGCATTGACAGTAAATGCCCAGGCACCACAAAAATTTAATTATCAAGCTATTGCACGCAATAATACAGGTATAGAACTTGTAAACCAATCTGTAGGCATCCGTATTAGTATTTTAGATGGCGGCCCTAACGGAGCACTTGTATACCAGGAAACACAAACTAAAACTACCAACAACTTTGGCCTGTTTACCTTAGAGATAGGCAGCGGTACTGTGGTTAGCGGCACCTTTGCAACCATTGCCTGGGGCAGCGGCGACAAATACATTAAAACAGAAATTGACCCTGCAGGCGGAACAAACTATACAGTAGCTGGCAACAGCCAATTGCTAAGTGTACCTTATGCTCTGTATGCTAACCAGGCTGCAAGTGGTTCTCAAGGCCCACAAGGCCCTGCAGGACCAGCAGGTGCTCAGGGACCGGCAGGTGCTCAGGGACCGGCAGGACCGGCAGGTGCACAAGGCCCCGCAGGACCAACAGGTCCTGGTGGTGGTAATACAGGCCCGGCAGGCCCAACAGGGCCAACAGGTACAGGTGTAGCCGGACCAACAGGACCAACAGGTACTGGTACACAAGGCCCTGCAGGCCCTGCAGGAGCACAAGGCGCACAAGGACCTGCCGGACCGGCAGGTGCTCAAGGTCCTCAAGGCCCCGCTGGTTCTGCAAATGCTAACGGTACTTTAAACTATGTATCAAAATTTACTGCTGCCACATCGCTAGGCAACTCTCAAATTTTTGATAATGGCACTAATATAGGTTTAGGCATTACCACTCCACAGCATAAACTTACCTGCTACAATGCATCTACCTTTTACACTCAGATTTTTCAAACAGCTACTACTGGAGTTAATTTTGGTGATGGCTTTATGATAGGTTTAGATGATGTGGATGGCGTAGGACTTATTTGGAACTGGGAAGCCCAACCCATAATTTTTGGAACCAATGGCAATGAAAATATGCGTATTGATGCCGCAGGTAATGTTGGTATTGGAACAACAAACCCAACTGCCCGGCTACATACTTTTGGCACTGTTCGCCACGAAGGGTTAACAGGCAATGGCAACCTGCTTGGTGTTGATGTTAACGGTAATGTTACTAAAGTAGCCCCTGCTGTTTACAATAGTTCAGGCAACTGCCTTACACCCCCAATTGCTGGCACATACGCTTTCTGTGGACCAACAGTAAGTATTAATGTTAACTCTACTTCTGATGTTATCTATTTTACTGGCAACATTACTTTAGGCAGTACACTTGGAGCTAATGGTTTATCTATAGCCCCTGCCTATACTTTTAACGGTGGCGCACTTACTACTGTTGGCGGTGTAACACTTGGTTTAGCAGTTGCTGCAAATACCCGCCATACCTTTGGCACAAGCTATGCCTACACCGGTTTACCCCCCGGCACCTATGTGTTTGGTGTTGGTGCAGCAGTTACAACACCTGCCAGCTGGAATAACAATGAGTATGGCTACGTTTCTGCTATTAAGTTCTAACAGATAGCTTATTATTTTTAAAGCCCTCTGAGCGTATATGCCAGGGGGCTTTTTGTTAATAGCTTGTCAATATCCGTTTAGTAAGCCTTTCATTAGTTATCCACAGGTTTGCAAAGCGGGCGATTTTTTACTATATTTTTGTAGTATGGAAGAAGTTGAATCAACCGGGAGAAAAAGAGTAAAACCACAAGGGAACAAGTTTAAGGTAGTACCTAAGATTGACAACCTGAACGGAAAAATCCCCCCGCAGGATGTGGAGATGGAGAAAGTGGTTTTGGGTGCCATACTATTAGAAAAAAACGCGCTTACACAGGTTGTAGATATTTTAAAACCTGAAGTATTTTATTCTGCCCAGCACCAGTTAATATACAACGCTATACAGAGCCTTTTTTCAAGCCATAACCCAATAGATATTTTAACCGTAACCGCCCAGCTGCAAAAGAGCGGCGAACTGGTTTCGGCCGGTGGCGCATACTACATATCATCGCTAACCACACGGGTGGGCTCATCAGCCCACGTAGAGTACCATGCGCGCATTTTATTGCAAAAGCATATACAGCGCTCGCTAATAGCGGTATCAAGCAACATTATTACCGAGGCGTATGAAGATACTACCGACGTGTTTGATTTGCTGGATGCTGCCGAAAGCAATATTTTTAATGTATCAGAAGGCCTTATAGGCAAAGAGATTATACCTATGCAAACCCTGGTAGGCGATGCTATTAAAGCTGTAGAGGCCGCTAAAAACCACGGTACAGGTATTACTGGCGTAGAGTCGGGCTTTACCAGCTTAGACCGTGTAACATCGGGCTGGCAAAATAGCGACCTTATTATTCTGGCTGCCCGCCCCGGTATGGGTAAAACAGCGTTTGTACTGTCTATGGCACGCAATGCCGCGGTAGAGTTTAAGCGCCCTGTTGCCCTGTTTTCTTTAGAGATGGCATCGCTACAGCTGGTAAACCGTTTGGTATCCAGCGAAACAGGCATATCAGTAGAGAAAATGAAAAAGGGCACGCTGGAAGACCACGAGTTTGAACAGCTGAATGCCCTTAGCGGTAGGCTTGCCGAAGCACCGTTGTATATTGACGACACCCCTGCCCTATCGGTTTTCCAGCTACGTGCAAAGGCCCGCCGATTGAAGCAGCAGCATGGTATATCAATGATTATTATTGACTACCTGCAGCTAATGACGGTGGGTGGAGATAACAAAAGCGGTAACCGCGAGCAGGAGATTAGTACCATATCACGCTCTCTAAAAGGCATTGCTAAAGAGCTTAATGTGCCGGTAATTGCCCTTTCTCAGCTAAGCCGTGCGGTAGAAACCCGCGGTGGTACAAAACGCCCACAGCTGTCAGACTTACGTGAGTCGGGTGCTATAGAGCAGGATGCCGACATGGTATGCTTTATTTACAGGCCTGATTATTATGGGTTTGATGCAGACGAGTCGGGCAACCCATACCCACAGGGCTTAACAGAAATTATTATTGCCAAGCACAGGAATGGTGCGTTGGAAGATATACCGCTACGCTTTATCGGTGCCTTGTCTAAATTTACCGACCTGGCCCCAAATGAGTATGGTAATATGCCTGCAGGCGATAGTGGTGCAGGTTTTGGCGGTGGACTAAATCCTGCGGTTGGCTTTGATGGGCCGCCTACGGTGGTGTTCCAATCTAAAATGAATGGCCCCGGTGGCGAACCTCCTTCTGGCTCATCGCCCATGCCGGGTGAAGAAGCACCGTTTTAAACTAAAAGTTAAAAATGAAAAACTAAAAGTCCCTCTTTTAACCAAGGGGGATTTTTTATTGAACTAGCGCGCCAAATTACTCTCGTACATAATACGGTTAGCAATAGAGCGGCCAAGGGTAACCTCGTCAGTATACTCCAATTCATCGCCCACGGGCACACCACGGGCTATGGTTGTTACTTTTACATCTAACCCACCCAGTTTTTTAAATATATAAAAGTTGGTAGTATCGCCCTCCATAGTTGCCGAAAGGGCCAGTATAACCTCGTTTACATGGCCTGCGCTAATACGGCGTACAAGGCTTTCAATATTCAAATCGGCAGGGCCAATACCATCCATAGGCGATATTATGCCACCCAGCAAATGGTAAACGCCTCTAAAGCTCATGGTATTTTCAATAGCCATTACATCGCGCAAATTCTCAACTACACAAATAATGGTAGTATCGCGGCGGGTATCAGAGCAAACACCACACAAATCGCCATCGGCAATATTGTGGCATTGGGTACAAAACTTAATCTCATTACGCATGCGGGTAAATGCCGATGCAAAATTCTCCACCTCAAAAGGGTCGCGCTTAAGCAGGTTTAGCACCAAACGCAAAGCTGTACGCTTGCCCACACCGGGTAGCGACGACATTGCATTAACGGCATCCTCAATAAGCTTTGACGGGTACTGCTCCATATCACTACAAAATTACGGTATTAGCCCGTTACTTCCTTTACCTGCTCAAAATAATTCGAACTTAAACAATCTGCCTTTAAAACATCTTTCACTATCAACAACGCATGCATAATAAATATAATAAACCCGAAGGTTTGTCGCATTTACATATTGTTAAATTTGTATAGGCTAACCGTCAAAAAAAACCATTGATATGAATAAACTATTTACTAAATTTTTATGCTTAATTGCAGTGCTGTTGAGCATTAGAGGCCAACTGGCGGCGCAAGATTTTGCGGGCTATATTGGCAGCCAATACTCAGGCGTGCAGGGTGTGTACACTCAGCCTGCATCTATTGCAGACAGCCGCTACCTGGTAGATATTAACCTTATTGGCTTTGGCTTTAATGCCTACAACAATGCCATATCTGTAGATCCTTCGGCATTGCGCAAGCCCAGCTTGTTTAACGAGCCTGATTTTGATAAAAACTACATGAGCTATAACCTTAGCGGTGGTGCAAAATCGGCAGTAGTTATGGGCAATATTTACGGCCCGGGCTTTATTGCTATGCTAAACCAGCGCATGGCATTTGGCTTAACTACCCGTTTTAGGGCCGGCCTTACGGTTAACAACGTAAGCAACCAGCTTATAGACCTTGCACGTAATGGCTTTGATGAACAATCGCTACTAAACGTGCCGTTGAATGAGAAGAACATGCGTATAAGCACCAACACCTGGGCTGAGTATGGCTTAACATGGGGCCAGGTAGTAAAAGCCAAAGGCAAACACTTTGTAAAAGTAGGTGCCACGGTTAAGTTGCTTCAGGGGATATCTTCTGCATATTTATATGCTGATGATGTTACCTACAGCTTTAAAAACAAAGACACCGTGTCGTTATTAAACGCCCAGTTTGGTTATGGCCACGCTGAGAACTTTGATTTTGACAATACCGATGGCCTTACCAACTTTACCTTTATGTCAAAACCATCTGTAGGCTTTGACCTTGGTGCCGTTTACGAATGGAGGCCTAATGTAGCCGATGGTGAGTTTCAAGACCCATCAGACCCTAACAAATACAAATTGCGCTTAGGTTTATCTATATTAGACATTGGCCGTTTGAAATACAAAAAATACAATGCTAACGACTTTAACGCCAATATTAACAACTGGGCGCTAAACCAATTGCAGGTAAGCAGCGTGGCCGAACTGGACAGCACCTTTAATAGCACTTTTGGTTTTACAGGCAGCGAATCGTCTTACAAAGTTAGCCTGCCTACCACCATTAGTGTACAGGCCGACTATGCGATTGTAAACCGCCTGTTTTTAAACTTTAACGCCTTTATGGCATTTAACGGTAAAACCAACCGTACCATTGTAAACGGGGTAACCAACTTTACCCTGGCGCCACGCTACGAGGGTAAACTATGGGGTATTTACCTGCCTCAAAGCATAAACAGGTTTGGCAAATACTACTCTGGTGTTACCCTACGCTTAGGGCCATTTGTAGTGGGTTCTAACACCATCGTAAGCCAGCTTATCCAAAAGAACAACACGTATGGGTTTGACATCCATGCGGGTGTGCGTATTCCAATTATGTACGCTTACCAAAAAATTGAGAAAAAACCAGCCATTGTTGACCGCGACGGTGATGGCTTAAACGACCCTGACGACTCTTGCCCTGATATTGCTGGCCCTATAGACAACAAAGGCTGCCCATACCCCGACCGCGATGCTGATGGCACGTTTGACAAAGACGATGATTGCCCGGATGTTGCTGGTAAAAAAGACCTGCGTGGTTGCCCAGACCGTGATGACGACGGCACCCGCGATGCTGACGACCGCTGCCCTGATGTAGCTGGTGTATTAGAACTACAAGGCTGCCCTGATAAAGACGTAGACGGCGTTGCCGACCTTGACGACCTTTGCCCTGAGAAATTTGGCGACAAAGCCCACAGCGGCTGCCCTGATACCGATGGTGACGGCATTTACGATAACGAAGATGCTTGCCCTGACGTAAAAGGCCTGGTTGAAAACAAAGGCTGCCCTTATGCTGATAAAGACGGCGACGGTATTAAAGACGTTGAAGATGCATGCCCAGAAACACCAGGACCATTTGAAAACAAAGGCTGCCCATGGAGCGACCTTGACGGTGACGGTGTGTTTGACAAAGACGATGAGTGCCCTAAAACCCCTGGCGTACCAGAGAACAAAGGCTGCCCAAAAATTGATAAGAAAGAGCAGGATGTGTTGGATTATGCTTTCCAAAACCTTGAGTTTGAAACCGGCAAAGCTATTATCCGGACCACATCGTACGAAAGCTTAAACCGCCTGGCCGACCTGTTGGTTAGCAAACCGGCTTACAAGCTTAAAATATCGGGCCATACCGATAATGTAGGTAACGATGCATCTAACATGACTTTATCTAAAAACCGTGCTAACGCGGTTAAAAAATACTTACAAGATAAAGGTGTGAAAGCTGACAACCTGTTGCCTGAATGGTTTGGCGAAACCAAGCCTATTGATAGTAACGACACCCCTGCCGGCCGCCAACGTAACCGCCGCGTAGAAATGAAAGTGGTATTTGATTAATTGATAGCTGATAGAAAATCCCCCGCCCTGTATAAGGTGCGGGGGATTTTTGTTTATGTAGTAAATCGTTTCGCCTGTGCGGCGGGCACTTATTTTGCTTTTTACCTCATCCTAAATCCTTCTCCTAAAGGAGAAGGACTTGCTTGTCTGCTTTGCAGACATTGGTATGGTTAGTACAATATAGATTCAACCATCCTAACTTATTACGAATTATTGGGAAACAAAAAAGCCCCGTCTCGTTTTAAACGAGACGGGGCTTTACTAACTGTACGCTCTACGCTAAACGCTAGTCAAGCTTAGGCAGCGGAGCTTTCTGGTATGCTTTCTTTTTAGGCTTCAACAAATCGGGGAAGATGATATTTACCAGCTCATCATCAATAGTAACCATAGTGGTAGATATACCATTGGTAACCACCGTAGGTTGCTTGTCAAACTTCTTCCATTTCTTTTGCAGGCGCTCAGCATCGCCATCGGTAAATTTGATAAAGATATCGGCAATGGTATCTTTCAATACACGCACCTTACCGGTATAGCAGTCAGCATCGGCACCACGGCGAATGGTGATGATAACATTATCGGCCCAACCATCAACAGCTGGGTTAGCTCCACGGTCTTCAAAAATTTTGGCGTAGGTTTGGTAGCAGTTGTCTTCCTTTTCGGTTGGGGGTTGAGCAATAGCAATAGCGCCCATTAAGGTTAACGAAGCCGCGAATAAATATTTTAATTTCATCTGTTTATGTAAACTTTGTGCTGAAAGAGCAAAATTAACAATACTTAGCTCAATCGCAAATCAACAATTAAGGTATTTTTGCAGGTAGCTATGACAAACAAAATCCGTACCCATTTTGAAGAGGCAGCCAATGTTCTTCAACAATTTATGGCCGACAGCCGCAATTACCAACTGATTGCCGACGCCGCCACCATTATGGCCACCAGCGTAAAAGGGGGCGGAAAGATACTATCGTGCGGTAACGGCGGGTCTATGGCCGATGCTATGCACTTTGCCGAAGAGCTTACGGGGCGCTTTAGAGGCGACAGAAAGCCCATAGCTGCCATATCTATTGCCGACCCTACACATATATCATGCACGGCCAATGATTATGGCTACGAGCAGATATTTTCGCGCTATGTTGAGGCTTTGAGTAAACCGGGTGATGTGCTATTAGCTATAAGCACCAGCGGTAACTCTGTAAATGTTTTAAAAGCTGCTGAGGTGGCCAAAGCCAACGGAATGAAGGTGGTGGCCCTAACGGGTAAAGACGGTGGCAAGCTGGCCGCCCTTGCCGATGTAGAAATACGTGCCCCCCATAGCCCCTACGCCGACAGGGTGCAAGAAATACACATTAAGGTTATTCATAGTTTGATTGATAGTATTGAAGGGTTGGTATGATTTAAAATGCATAAATCAGAATGCAAAATGGTTTTTCTACAGTAAGTTAATAGAACAAAATCCACCTACCTTTGTAAATAATACTACTTAGTATTCATAAAAAAGCCCCTGATATTGCTACCAGGGGCTTTTCAATTTTATTAAAACAGCGTTATGCCTTTTTCCATTTAATACCGCAGCCAATAGCTTTGGTAGTGCTAACACTAACAGGTTTGCCTGCGTTTAGCTCGTCTATAGCCTGTTCTACGTATTTTACTTTTGCAGCCGATGCATCGTCGGTATTATCATCAATTGCACCAACATATTTTACCACAAACTCTTTACCCTCTTTTTGCAAAAGGAAAACGTGGGGTGTTTTGGTTGCGCCGTATGCTTTAGCAACAGCCTGGGTATCGTCAACCAGATAGGGGAAAACAAAGCCTTTGTCTTTAGCGCGAACCTGCATTTTAGAGTATGCATCATCAGCATACTGGACAGTATCGTTAGGGTTAACGGCTACTAAAGGGAAACCTGCATTGTTATATTTTTTAGCCAGGCCGTTTATACGGTCTTCGTACTTAACAGAAAAAGGACAATGGTTACAGGTAAACACTACAATAATGCCTTTGGCATCTTTATAGTCGGTAAGCGATACCATTGAACCATCAATGTTTTTCAATTTAAAATCCATGGCTTTATCGCCGGGCTTGTAGCCTTGTGCAAATGCTGATACGCCTATAAATGCGGCAATCATTAATACTACTAATTTTTTCATGCTTTTATTTTATTTTGGTTTGTATGATTGAATCTAATTCTATTGCTTCAAAATCACCCTGACGGAAGAATACCTTCTGCCCACCTTTGTACATAATGGTTGCGGGTATGGCACCATCCCACGATGTATCAAATTTATCTATCCAGTCGTTGGGGTTGCCGGCATTTAGCTGGTATACTTCGCTTTCTAGTTTTTTAGCTTCGGCAAACTTTTTTACGCGTACACTATCCGACAAAAAATCAAGGCTTACGAGCATAACCTTCACATTTTTATCGGCATATTTTTTGTTAACTGCTTCAAAGTAAGGAAGCTCTTTTACGCAGGGCATGCACCATGTAGCCCAAAAGTTTACCACATACAAGGTTTCGTCAAACTTTTTATCAGTAGTTATTTTTTGCAATAAACCGGGCACAGCAATTTGCGTAACACCTTTGGCCATTTGTGCCGATGCTATAGTGGAAATAAAGATTGCTATGAGTAAAACCGCTTTTTTCATTGCTCCTATACACTACAAATATTCTGCCTGTTTGTTCAGCAGAGCACCTTTTCGTAAAAAGCGCCAATCTCGTTGGCGGGGTCTATCAGGTGTACCTCATAAATCCAATAACGCTCTGCACCATCCGGGTAGGTTTGGCACATCAGTGTATCGTTATCTTTATGAATGTAGTTAATTACCTTCTCTCCGGCTATAACCTCGTGCGGAAATTGCCCTATCAAATGCCCTGCATGTATGTTGCCAAACTGCCAGCCATATTCAGCGGCTATCTTCTTTGTATGGTTATAAAAATCGGCCCCGGTTAAATGCTCTTTGTTTGCCAGGTAAAAGTCGCGCCCTTCATCCCAAACAAGTTCTACATCGCGGCGCAGCTTTTCTTTGCGGGCATCGCCACCAATAACATATGTTTTACCAATATCGGCTTCCCATTTTTCAAACACAGGCCCAAAATCAATAAACAGTATATCATCAGGCTGGATAGCTAAATCGGGCGGATTTTCAGCATAGGGGAAAAGCGTGTTCTTACCACTGCGAACAATACGCTTGTGCCAGTACTTTTTTATACCATACAGCTCAAAAGCCAAATCGTACAAACGGTTACTAAGGTCTTTTTCTGTTTGATTAGGGGTAAAAAATTTACGCTCCTCAGCCACAGCAAGCAATTGCCATGCCTTATTTTCAGCTTCTAACAGCTGCTGTAATATGTCCATACCTACCATAAAACGAAGGTAGTAATTAGCGCAACTATTTTTATCTCAATTTACAATAGGCAAAGAAAAAAGAGGGCATAATTACTATGGTATTATCAGTTTAAATACATTTGCTATACAGATAGATTTTATAGTTACAGAGATAAGACACATACGATGCTGGTAAAAACCTACGGCAGTGCCGTTTATGGCATAAGTGCAACTACAGTTACTGTTGAAGTTAGTGCAACAAAAGGAGCCCGATTTTTTTTAGTGGGCCTGCCCGATAATGCTGTTAAAGAAAGCCAGCAGCGCATAAACACCGCGGTAACCCAAAGCGGCTACCGTATTCCCGGAAAAAACATAGTGGTAAACATGGCCCCTGCCGATATTAGGAAAGAGGGCTCAGCCTACGATTTAACCATTGCTATTGGCATATTGGCCGCTACTGAACAGGTCAAGGCCGAGGACTTAGAGAAATACATCATTATGGGCGAACTGTCGCTAGACGGTACGCT
>CAMBQF010000027.1 GCA_945869825.1 Chitinophaga pinensis
GTTAAACCACAACTCGGCACACTTAGGCAGGCCATCATCATTACCCCAGGGGTTATCATTTTTCAATGGGTTACGCACCCCAATCATAATAGCCAATACGCCACCTAAGTTAGGGTTACCACGCACTGTAATGCGGCGCATAATACCACCAATAACTGTATCTACAGTAAAAGGCATATTTATATCATACCCCGCTATAAAATTACGTTGTTGTTTTACTGATTGTAGTATGTCTAACGCAAAGTCCATATTGTTAATCTCCGGCCAAATATCTTCAGCATCAGCTGCCCCAGGGGTGGTAGTAAACATCGGCGTTTCAAACTCGTAGTAGTTTTGGTCAAAGTCAGACCCTAAGCGGATAAATGCCGTAACGTCTTTATCGTTAAGTGTAGTAGTGCCATACTGTTCGCAGTGTACATACATTTTCAGGTTTTTGTATGCACGCATGTCAAACTTGGTATTCTTATATATGGCCCGCGCATCCCCATCGCCCAGGTTACAAACCAGTATCTGCTCGCTTTGCTCGTTCAGGCGTTGTAAGTTGGTAGTGGTAATGTCAATCTCGCGGTTAATGCCCGGCGGTAACACATATTTGGTAGGCTCTTTACGGCCATTCTCTTCAATATTTACGGTTGATACAGCAAAGAACGTAGCCGATGGGTCTGGGGTAACATAAGCGCCCGGCCATTGCAGCTGGTCGCCAAAGCGGCGCCATTCGCCACGTACCAGTTCAAAGCGTGCAAAGCGGCAAACAACGCTGTCTTGCCAGCCTTTCATAAACACACGGATAAAACGTATAGCGCGGAAATCGTTAATAGAACCTATTTGTTTCTCGTAGCTGCGGATAGGTATACGGAACTGGTACCAAGTGATTTCTTTATCGCCGGCAGAAGTGCTGACAGGGACAGTAAATTTATCGGTAACATAGTTTTTACCTACCACTAAATCTTTAGGGCGAAGTTTGATTTTATATTGGAAATAGCTCTCGGTAGTCGATAGCGTATTATCGCGGTTAATATCCTCAATATTCGGTAGCGGCGATTGGGCTGTTTGAGCTACACCGTCAACTGTAGTTTCACCAATAGGTGAGTTGCCTTGCGGCATGCTGAAGCGTTTATAGCGGGTAAGTATAGTAGCCTGCTGCCCGTCTAATGTATTACCCCTAAAATAGCGGTAGTTGTCGTTCGATGGGTCTTTTTTAATCTCATCAATAACGGTTTGCAACACACCGGCACTTACCAGGCGGCTTTCATAAGAACCCTGGCTTGTGCTGCCTACGCCGGTAGTAAAAAAGTTAAGCTCGGCCGTATCGCCCAAGGCATCAAAACCTACATCTTGAAACTGGCGGCTTTCGGGGTTGTTATCAAAAGCGTTAACCAGCTGTTGTACCAATGGCACACGGCCTATTGGGGTATTCGCAATTTTGGTAGGGTCTAACGTTCCATCAGGCGGTATACCGTTCTCAAACGATTGGCGACCGTCTTTCAATACATCTTCCGATACGTTACCAATATCAATATACAATTCACCGCCTTTGTTAGGGTCAGCCCATGTATCATTTCCTAAATATGGGTTTTGTGGGTTGTCAGAGTTGAATGGGTCCATCATCCAAAACTCAATGTAGTCAATGTTGGCCGCTTCCCAGTCGTTGGTTTCTATGCGGCGCATTATACCACCCCAGCGGCTGGCAGGGTCTATAAGCGTACCATTAGGGTTTAAGCCTTTAGAGAAGGTACTTGGCGAGGCATCAAAATTATAAGGACCGCGCTGGTTAGGGTAAAAGGCTAAGTTTAGCATGGGTACCACCGCTACCTGGTTGCCCGGGCGTTGTTTGTTAGGAAACACCTCTGTTTCTATTACCTGTCGTACGTTGTGGTTGGCACGCTGTACGTTATCGTTCACAATGTGTTGTGGTGTCAGGTTGTTAGAGTTGGCAAACAAGGGGTCAATAGTATACCACGAAAACAATGCACGGTTTTTACCGTAATCAATATTATCCAATGTAGTAGTACCTTCAGGGAATAAGTCTGATTGCCCCTCGGGTAACGATGCTAATGACCATAAACCAAAGTTCCTTATGTCTATAGATGTTTCAGCACCCTCAAAGTCATCAATGTACGATGTCCCTGTTTTACCAATAATTTTTGAGTGGCCCGGTATAATATGCGCCGTCTCAAACGATGCCATTATGCTCGATGGGGCTTTGGTACTGTAAAAAGGTAGCTTATCAAGCAAACGGGTAATAACAGGGGCGTCTTTTTTAAACGTACCATCTATACCCCAAATGGTGTTCGATATAGGCTCATCACCAATGTTAATCTTAAATGTAATAGGCCTCTCGGTCAGGTTCATTATTGTAGCCCCTAACTGAAAGTCTTTACTCACCTTATAGTCTAAATGGGTACCAATCAATCGCCTGGTTTGTACGTTAAACAACGAGTTGTTCTCCAGCGATATCTTTATCGGCGTACCCGAATTCATTATACCCTCGTTAATAATACGCACCTTACCTAAGGCGTAGTCTACAGTAAAGTCAACGTTTTCTTTTAGGTTGATACCTCCGGCGGTAACAGTTACAGAGCCTTGCTGTATGTTCATTGCGTTCAGCGAAATCTCAGCCCCTGATGCGGCCTGGTATTGTCCCGACAGGTAGAAACGGTTATGTACCGCGTCTAACTGTGCCAGTGGCTGGGTGGTTCGGTATAGCGAATCGTAAGCGTATTTGTTAGGCAGGCCCGCTGCTACCTCAGCAGCATTAAACAATGTGCGTAAGTCTTTACCAAACGGCTCTACTTTAGGAAAATAGATACGGCCTGTAGCTTTATTAATGGTAATACCATCAATCATATCATACCTGCCATCGGGCATAGGGTCATTCTGGTTGTTCAACCTGTCAACCCCTAAAGGTTGTATAAGGGGGACTCCCTGAAAAGCAGCACCTTCAGGTAAAAAGTTAATCTTGTTGTTAGTTGTAGGGTTTAAATAGGTAACGTTCATCTGGAAGTTATCAGGGCTTATTTGATAACCACCCAAAGAGTAAACGTTTTTCATCATCAGGTCCCACATGGGCAACTTGGTGTTAAGCGTTGTACTCTTCAACATCTTAACAATCAAAGCCTGCTGGCCTGGTATACCGTCGTTAGAAAACTCACCCACCTGGTAAACCTGTCCGTTGTATTGGTATTGGTAAGCAACACCTAAAACCTCGTCGTTATTCAGCGGCTGGTTTAGCGATATATAACCTAACCGGGTATTAATGGTATAGTCTTGCGCGCTAAGCATGCGGGCATTGGTTAACTGTTCATAGTCAACCAAACCGGCAAAGGGGCTGGTATTGGCATCATAAAACGTACCTGCACCGCCATTGCTAATATCGCGTACAGTAGGGTAGGTAGTGCTAAGTACTGGTGGGTTTAATGTGTTGTTGCCATTGTCCGGGTAGTTTTGGGGGCTGCCTGTGTAGTTAACACCCACCTGGTTGTAACCGTCAGGGGCTGTCTCACCTAAGTCTTGCAGGGCAAGTATGTTACGCACGTTGTCTACCGCAAATATTTTGTTGGTTACCCAAACCTCAATACGGGTAATGTTTACGGGTGATATTACAACAGGTAAACCCTGTAAGGCGGTGTTATACGTATCGTGAAACCTCTGGCCTATAAAGTAGTGGCGGTTGGCTTCGTAGTTATTGGCCGAGAATTCAAACTTGGTAGTTTGTGCGCCACCCTGTAACTCTATAGTTTGCTTTTGGCCCTGTTGCTGGCTGAACAATACTGTGGCTTTTAAGCGGCCAAACTGCAACTGGGTTTTAATACCAAATAAGCTTTGCGAGCCTTGTATCAGCTGACCGGTAAGGGGCAGGTTTACGTTACCAAACTCAATAAGCTTAATAATGTCGTCTTCGCCACCTTCGTATTTCAGGTTTAGTTTGTTATCAAAAGCAAAACCTGTCTCTGTGTTATAGTTGGTACCTAATTGAATACGGTCACCAATTTTACCTATAACGCTCATCTGTATTTTATTCTGGAAGTTAAGCGCCCCAATACGTTGCTGGTTTATAGGTAAGTTAGGGTTTTGGGTTCGGTTTGATGTGTACCCCAAAATAATCTCGGCACTGCCGTTAGGGCGTATATCAATTACGTTCGACCCAAAAATGGTTTCAAACAACTTGCCCTTTACTTTAATCTGGGGGATAAGGCCGCGGCTCTTGGCTTCGGCATCGTTATCGGCATCTAAACGGTCGCGCCAGTATTTGCGCATCTGTTGGTCAAAACGGTACTCATTATACTCGCGCGATGTCATGTAGGTAGGCGGACGGTAATTTTCGTCGCCCATTTTTTGTGTTACATTATAATCGCCCGTTTGTGGGTCGTAGGTAATATCCGTTTTTACGTTCGATGGGTCATTAAGTATCCAGTAGTTGTGGGGGTCCTGGTTAAAAGGGTCAATATCGCTATCGCTTTGTGGAAAATGCAGGCTGTCGCCCGTCGGAGGGGTGTCTACCACCATTGGCAGGTAGCCGCCCATTAAGTCTGTCTCAGTAGGTTGGTGCTTAAGCTCCACAGTAGTTTGTTCACTTTCAGAGTCGGTGTAATCCTCCTCTTCGGTGTAGTTAAGTATCTCGGCAGGGGTATACTGCGGGGTAAAGTCTAGCGACGATGCCCACACAATAGATACTACTACCGTGAACAAAACAGAGAAAACAAATGTTTTAGCAATTAGTCTCAAAGCTGTTTATGTTGGTTGGTTCTTAATTAAGCATTATTTCCGGCCTTTTTCAGGGGCCCGGTTCTCCATTGGCTCTCAAACGCAGATGCACTTTTTTTAGTATTTCACAAAGCGTAATAAAGCCAATTAAACTTAATCAATCAGCAAATATAATATATAGCACAAATTGCAGCCTAACCAGTTTTGCACAAAAGCATGTTAAGTACCCCTTCTGTCGTATGTAAGATTTATGGCTAAATAGGTTATAAATAATATCAGGCAGGGGTGAAATAGGTAAATAGTAGTTGGCTATCCCTTACTCCTTAAACCAACTGGCGTACATTACATAGTTTTTAGAAATCCGCTCAATTTGCCCGATAAATAATTCGGGGTTAACTTTTTTAACAAATTTTGCCGGAACACCCGCCCAAATTGACCCGGGTTCAATTATTGTGTTTTCTAAAACCACCGCCCCGGCAGCCACAACAGAATTTTCTCCTACCACCACATTGTCCATCACAATGGCACCCATGCCAATAAGTACATTATCGTGCACCGTGCAGCCGTGTACCAAGGCGTTATGCCCTATAGAAACATTGTTTCCAATGGTTAAAGGGGCTTGCTGGTAGGTGCAGTGCAATACCGCCCCATCCTGTATGTTTACCCTGTTGCCAATTTTAATGTAATGCACATCGCCACGCACTACGGCATTAAACCACACGCTGCAATCGTTGCCCATTACCACATCGCCCACAACAGTAGCATTCTCAGCCAAATAAATATTCTCGCCAAATTGGGGTGCTTTTCCGTTTACAGGTTTTATCAATGCCATGCTTATTTTTTTGGCAAATGTACTATTCTATAGGCTCAACTTCCATTATTGGGCTAATCATATACAACCTTTTGGTATCAAGCTCTATACATTTAAAGCGCTTGCGCACCAGCTGGCCTTTTATAAATACCCTGCCATCGGCAATTTTAAAATGGGTATTGGCAGGTAACTCATCCAGGTGTTTTTTCAGGTGCCCGTCAGGGTCGTATTTTTTCAACACCCGCATAAGGTTTAAATCGCTACAACTAGATGCTGCCGGGTTAGCCATATACTTACGCAGGGCCTTGTCAACATCAGGCGGAAACATACCACTTTGCAAAAAGAACCACATGTGGCGTTTAAACTCAAGTTTCCACTCTTTGCCGTGCGGCGCAACGGTATGTTTATATAGTATATGGTTTGAAAGGTGGGCAAACTCATGCACCAGGGTAATAAGAAAGGAGTATTGGTTTAGGTTATGGTTTATTGTTATGCAATGGCCCATGCCATCAAATGGGGGCCGGTAGTCGCCCAGTTTTGTATTTCGTTCGCCTGTAATTATCAGCTTGGTTTGGTACCCTATAAGCCAGTTCACCAATAGCGGACAAGCCGCCTCGGGAACGTATTTTTTTAATAAAAGTAAAAGCCTGTCGTACATACCAAATGCAAAAATAATTGGTAAAACGGCTAATTGTCGGATATTTGGGGTTTAATAGGCATAAAAGTTATGAACCGTATTATAGAATGTGTGCCCAATTTTAGTAATGGGCAAAACCCCGAAGTATACAACGCAATAGCTGCCGAGGCAGAAACGGTTGAAGGCGTTAAATTGTTGAATGTAGACCCTGGTAAAGCTACCAACCGCACTGTGGTTACTATAGCCGGCAGCCCCGAGGCTGTTGTTGAAGCGGCATTCCGCTGCATTAAAAAGGCGGCAGAGCTTATAGATATGAGCAAGCACAAAGGCGAGCACCCGCGCATGGGCGCTACCGATGTTTGCCCTCTGGTGCCTATTAGTGGCATTAGTATGGAAGAAACGGCGGAGTTTGCCAAAGAGCTTGCCAAAAGGGTAGGTGAGGAGTTGCACATACCTGTTTACTTATACGAAGCGGCACAGGCCGATAAAAAGCGCAGCAACCTTTCGGTTATTCGCGAAGGGGAATACGAAGGCTTTGCAGAGAAGATTAAAAAAGCGGAATGGAAGCCCGACTTTGGTCCTGCCGAACTTAATATAAAAGCAGGTGCAACAGTTATAGGTGCGCGCGATTTTTTAATTGCTTACAACGTTAACCTTAACACCACATCTGTTCGCCGTGCCAACTCTGTAGCGTTTGATATACGCGAGAAAGGCCGTGTTAAACGTACGGGCGACCCAGTTACAGGCGAGGTGGTAAAAGACGAAAACGGCAACCCGGTTTCTATACCCGGCAGCTTAAAACATGTTAAGGCAATAGGTTGGTTTATAGAGGAATATGGTGTTGCCCAAATATCTATGAACCTGACTAACATTATAGAAACACCATTGCATATTGCGTTTGACGAAACCTGCACTAAAGCGCAGGCCCGCGGTTTGCGTGTTACAGGTTCTGAAGTTGTGGGCCTGGTGCCGTTAAACTCGCTGTTAGATGCAGGTCGATACTTTCTTAAAAAGCAACAACGCTCTGCCGGGGTAAGTGATGCCGAACTTATACGCATAGCAGTTAAAAGCATGGGGCTTGACGAGCTTGGCCCGTTTGACCCGCAAAAGCGTGTTATAGAATATTTAATTGCCGAGGGAACAGACAAACTTGTAAGTATGAGCCTGCGTGCCTTTGCCGACGAAACAGCATCAGAAAGTCCAGCCCCGGGTGGTGGCTCTATTGCGGCCTATTGTGGCGCTATGGGTGCTGCATTGGCAACCATGGTGGCTAACCTATCATCGCACAAGCGGGGTTGGGACGATAAATGGGAGTATTTTTCAGACTATGCCGAGAAAGGCCAACGCATTAAAGATGCCTTGCTTAAAGCGGTTGATGAAGATACCGCGGCCTTTAATAAAATTATGAAAGCCTTTGAACTGCCTAAGGGTACCGATGCCGAAAAGGCCGCCCGCAAGCAGGCTATACAAGATGCTACTAAATATGCTATAGAAGTGCCTTTTAAAGTTATGGGTCTTTGCCTGGAAGCTATGGAAGTAGCCAAAGCCATGGCCGAGAGTGGCAACCCCAATAGCGTTACCGATGCAGGTGTGGGCGCGCTTAGTGCACGTACCGGCGTGCGCGGTGCTTTTTTAAATGTTAAGATAAATGCAGCGGGGTTTGCTGATAAGGCTTTTGTTGATGATGTACTGGCTAAAGGCGATGCGCTGGAAGCGCGAGCTCTGGCATTGGAAGAAGAGGTGATGGGGATAGTGAACAGCAAAATAGTATAATTATCATGTAAAAACGTCCTTCCCCCATTGTTATAGGGGATGGGGTGAAGGATAACCATTCGGCTGTTTTTTTTCTGTAAGGTTTCAAAATTGTATCCGACTATTTAGTTAAGGTTAAATTTTATTGTAGTTTAAACTTTATTACCACTAAACAGTTTTTCAGTTAATTAATACCAAAATGGAATCCTTACCTACACCAACTAAACTATACCCATATCCTAACGGATGGTATGTATTTTGCAAACAAGATGAGTTAAAACCCGGTCAGATTATAGATAAAAAATTTGCAGGCAAAGATATTGTCCTGTTTAGGACAGAGGGCGGAAAGGCCGCAGCTACCGATGCCTATTGCCCCCATATGGGTGCGCATTTTGCCCACGGCGGCAAGGTGCAGGGCGAAACCATCGAATGTCCTTTCCACTTTTTTTGCTTTGATACCGAAGGCACCTGTACAAAAACAGGCTATGGCACTAAGGTTCCACCGAAGGCGATACTTAAAACACACCACCTGCGCGAGCGTAACGGCTTTATACTGGTATGGCACGATGCAAAAGACAATGCCCCCGAATGGGAAGTGCCTGAAGTAAGCAACGAAGGGTGGACAGAAATTATGACTACCGACTTTAAGCTACGCAGCCACCCACAGGAAACAACAGAGAATGCCGTAGACCTGGGCCACTTTGCCGTAGTGCATGAGTATACTGATATTGAAGTAATCCGCGAGGCTAAAGTGGATGGTCCTTACCTTAATGCCGTATATGCATTTAGCCGCAAGGCACCTATGGGCTGGGGCAAAGATTTGCGTGCCGAGATTGAACTGCATGCCCACGGTTTGGGCTACTCTTTTGTAGAGGTTATTTTGCCTAAGTTGGGTGTACGCTCACGCCAATATGTTTTTCCTATGCCGGCAGATGGTGAACACATCAACCTAAAAATAGGCATGTCTATTCAACCTATAGAAAACCCGAGTAAGATAAACCCACTGCTGGCTTTAATCCCCAAGAAGATAATTACATGGTTTGCCCTGCGCCAGGCATTTAAAGGCTATACACACGATGTAGGTCAGGATTTTAAAATATGGGAGAATAAAGTGTATATGGATAATCCCGCCCTTGCCAAAGGTGATGGCCCTGTGGGACGTTACCGCCAATGGGCAAGGCAGTTTTACTATACGGACACTATAGAAATAATTAACCGGAAAGAAGAAAATGCGCTTACCAATGTAGTTTAAAATGGGAGTTTTAACTGTATTACCTTTTTAGGGTTTACATACCCAAGCGCAAAGGATGTCCACAAAAGCATGGGGATAATGGTTATCATCAATCCTACCATCCAAAAATTGGTAAAGTTATATATATAGGCTATTGCCGGGCTTTTGTTTAGGTAGAGCACATCTACCTTATCGCCAATATGTAATTCTTTGTCAGGGTTGTCAGTATAAATTTCGCCCAAAAGCGGGTGTTCAAATTTGGCGCAGGTGCGGTGGCTAAAATTCTTCGACCATCCCTCATTAACATCCGCAGCGCTTATTATCTCAGCAGATACAACAGTTCCTCCAAAAACAATTTTCAGCCTGTTTTGAAGATAGAAGGTGTATATAATAAGCGTACCCAGCAAAAAAATACCCGTACGGTTAATTTTTATGGTCATAGGCCAAATTTCAATGTTAATTACGTTGGTAATAACTAAGTGTTACCTTTTGCCGTAAAATTAATCAACACAGTTACTTTTAACATTATACAGCCATATGTTATGAGCCCGCGCGACTTTAGTAAAAAGCAATGGGTGCAACGCACCATATACTTTTTCCCCCTGCAGCTAATATGGGTCCATATAAGCCGTAACCATATCATGCTCCTTTATTGGTTCTTATTGTTTGGCTACGTTACTGGCAGCCTTGGTCAGAACTATGGGGTGCCCTATTTGTTTTTAGACCCCGAATATATGGGCGAGGTTAATTTTTGGTCGTATTTTATAATGGGCCTGGCCTGCGGTGGCTTTATTATGGCCTTTCACATTACTACCTATATTACCGATTGCCGCAAGTTTTCTTTCATAGCAACCCTTTCAAATCCTTTCTATAAATTCTCGGTAAACAACTCGCTGCTTCCATTAGTATTT
The DNA here is from genome assembly GCA_945869825.1 of Chitinophaga pinensis. GTDB lineage: Bacteria > Bacteroidota > Bacteroidia > CAMBQF01 > CAMBQF01 > CAMBQF01. The sequence goes on from CAMBQF010000027.1 coordinate 10,047, forward strand.
ATACTGGTGCATGCGTACAGTATGTTTATGTTTCGCTACCGTAATGAGTTTGGCAGTGTTGGCGAAAACCTGCTTTTTATAGCATCATACCTGGTAGGCATTATTATTTTTATTAGCCTTACCATGACCTATTTCTTTTCGGCTAACAAAGATATCTCTCATATTTCAAAAGCCCACTATAGTAAAGCACCTCGCAAGCATTTAGCGCATTCAAAAGTGCGTAAGCTGCATTTAAAAAGTGATATGAATTGGAAAGAAGTGTCTGACACTTACAAAACCGAAACTGATTGGAATGTAGAAACATACCTTATACACCCCTACCGAATGGCTCTGGCCCGCGATACCGACCATTACGAACGTTCTGTATTGTTAAAGGTGTTTCGCCAAAACCACAACTCAGCATTTATATTTACCCTGTTGCTGTTTGCCAGCTTAATACTGTTTGGTGCCTTCCGCGAGAATAAATACCTGATGATACCCGCTGGGGCATGTATATTTATGATGGTTACTATGCTGGTAATGATATCGGGCGCGCTGTATGCCTTTTTTCGTAAGTGGACATCAACTGTGGTTATCGGCCTTGCGTTACTTATAAATTTATTATCAGGCTACGATTTTTTCCGCACTAAAAACTATGCATACGGGTTAAACTATACCAAAGAGCAGGCCCTGTATAGCGGCGACTCTTTATTTAATCCGGGTAATAAACAAACTATATATAACGATGATAAGCGCGAAACCATTAAAATATTGGAGCTCTGGCGGGGTAAATTTGGCATGGCCGAAGAAAGGAAGAAGCCCAAGTTTGTTGTTATGTGTGCCAGCGGTGGTGGACTTAAAGCTGCCTTGTGGACCTTTTACTCTATGCAGGTGGCAGATAGCCTAACCAATGGCAAACTATTAAAAAGTACGGTGTTTACAACAGGCTCATCGGGGGGAGTGTTTGGCCTGGCTTATTTAAGAGAACTGCATTTACGCAAACAGCAAAACAAGCTGGCTAATATTTACTCTCCGCATTATGCGGAAAATATGGGAAAAGACCTGTTAAACCCTATTGCTGTTTCAATAGCGTTTAACGATATGTTTATCCGCCTGCAAAAGTTTGAATACAATGGCTATAAGTACACTAAAGACAGGGGTTACTCTTTTGAACAGCAACTGATAAAAAATACCGAAGGGATGCTGGACCGCCGGTTGGATGAATATACCCTACCCGAGCAACAGGCTTTGATACCTATGCTGGTTATGACTCCTACCATAATAAACGATGGCCGCCGGTTGCTTATTGCTTCGCAGCACATGTCGTACCTTACCGATAACTCATCTAAAAATAACGTAAACAATTCCAATGTTAAAGAAGATATTGAGTTTTTACGTTTTTTTAATAAGCAGGGTGCCGGTAGCCTGCGTTTTACAACAGCCTTGCGTATGGGCGCAACATTCCCTTACATTTTACCATCAGTATCTATGCCAACCTACCCTGAAATGAGAGTGATGGATGCCGGTCTGCGCGATAACTACGGGCTTAAAACCACACTGCGCTTTATCTATACATTCAGAGATTGGATAAGGGCTAATACATCGGGCGTTGTGATTGTACAAACCCGCGAAGCTAAAATTGAAAACGGGCAGCCTTTTGAAATTAAACAAAGCCTGTTCGATGCCATTTCAGGTCCTGTTGGTAATGTATACACCAATATTTTTAAAACACAGGATTATACACTTGATGAATTATTGAGTTACTCATCAGAATGGGCTGATATGCCGATTGATGTATTGAATTTTGAACTGAGTGATGCTAAAACCGAAAGTGTATCGCTCAGTTTCCACCTTACATCACTTGAAAAGGCAAGAGTTAAAAACGCTTGGATGCTGCCCGAAAATCAAGCATCGTTAAAGCTGTTACTGCAGTTGTTAGAGTAAAATTTTTCATCTGTTTGCTGAAGTATAAGAAAAAAGTATATTTTTGCACCCGCAATTGTCCGATGGTGTAACTGGCAACACGTCTGATTTTGGTTCAGAAGAGTCTAGGTTCGAGCCCTAGTCGGACAACCTAAAACCTCGCTAACAGCGGGGTTTTTTCATTTATTACCTTTGTGTAAAGCTATTTGTTCGGCACATTGCCACAAGCTTATTTGCTTCTTTTGGCACAATAATTGGCTATATTTGAAAACGGAAAAAAACAAACATCTATGAAAACGTTATTCAAAAGTTCGGCTATAGTTGCAATTACATCATTAGCTTTATTTACGGCATGCAATAAAGAAGATTCCAGCTCTGTTGACCAAAGTAAAATATGGTTGGCACATACGGTAGATTATGATGGAAATACCGGTGTTACTACCGCTTCAGCCCAATTCCGCTTTAGCAATGCTGTGGGTACCTTATTGCGTTTAGATGACCCTGCAAACCTTAAAATAGATGCACAGGATGCCCTATATGTTGATGCCTTTGCATGGTATGCTAAAACACAAACCGGAGTGCAAGACAGTGCTACATTTGTTTATACTGACCACGATGGAAATGTGTTTAGCAACATAGTAAACGTGGGCCGTTCTGTAGACCTTCCCGCAGGACTTACCACCGTTAGCAAATCTGCAGCTTACGATGTGGTATTTCAGGGTGTACCTGTAGCGGCAAAAGAGTCTGTTACAGTATATATTAAAGAAAGTAATGGTACCGATTGGCAGGCATGGACTACCGTTGCCGTTGGTGATACCAAGGTTACTTTAACCACAAATAAACTGGCAAACCTTAATACAGGTCCTGGCAAAATAAAGATTGAACGTGTAAAGCTTGATACGGATGGTCTTACAAACAACCCCGGCAAAGGTGGCTTGGCTACATCTAAATACAGCTCGCAGGTAAAGGATATTACCATAACCAACTAATTATCAGTAAACACTATTTAAGGCCCCTGATATTTATTGTCGGGGGCTTTTTTGTAACAATAAAATACTCCATACAGTTACACGGTTATGCGCATTTTCTATATATGGTTAATGTTGTTTTTATGGGTTTCTGCTTTTGGACAAACTAAAAGCATTAAGGTGTATTTTTTATATGGTTCAAAACCTGCCAAAGGCTTTGAAAAAATAGAAAAAAGGCGCTTTGGCGGTATAAACGGCGGCCATGTTAGTATTGGGGTTGATGAAGAAATTATCGGCTTTGGCCCAAAGGGTAAGCTACATATTTTTCCTGAAAAGAATAAGCACCATTCAAAATTCATTACAGAATCTTTAGCTTCATTTATAAAAGATACGGTGGGTGATAAGTACACCGTAATAACTATTCCTGTCACCAACGATCAATATAAAAAATTAAAGGATATACACAATGGCTATTGTAGCGCTCCGCCTTACGATTATGCCTTTATGGGTATGCGCTGTGCTGCAGCCAGCTACGATATTTTATCGCAAATTGGATTGTTAAAACCAAAAGGTAAAGCAGCAATTGCTACCAGGTATTTTTATCCTCGCAGGCTACGCCACAGAATGTTAAGGGAAGCAAAAGAGAAGGGGTATAAGGTTAACCAACAGCCCGGACTCAAATCACGTAAGTGGGAGAGGGATTAATCTCTTAGCACCATTTTATAATGGTCGATATTACATTCTGAAAACATAGGGCCCTCTTTTTCAAATCCCTGTCGGGCGTAAAAATTTACGGCAGGTAACTGGGCGTGCAGGTATATGTAGTCAGACAAGCCTTCCACATCATTCAGTATCCGTTTTAAAATAATAGAACCTACTTTTTTGTTACGGTATTCATTTAACATGGCAAACCGTTCCAGTTTTATTCCATTATCGGTATAGCGCCATCGGGCGGTACCCACAGGTTGCCCATCAGAATATACAAGGTAGTGGCGCGATTTTTCTTCGTGCTCATCAAACTCTTCTTCGCGCGATACGTTTTGTTCAACAACAAATACTTTGCGGCGTATTTCGCAGGCTGTTTCAAACAGCTCAAGGTCACCTGAGGTGAAGGATATTACATCGGTATGCATGGTGGTGCAAAGGTAGTTTTGTAAACGATATGTAGCGTATCTAATCCAGATCGGTGTGTTAGGCTTGTTAACCCACTTAAAGGTGGTATAATCGGGGCCTTTATTCCACCCCTAAAATGTATTGGGGCCGTAAATATTCGGGCTTCGTCCCACAGGCCAGCAGCTATAAAGTGGTTTAGGGTTTCGGCGCCGCCCTCTACCAACACGCTGGTAATGTTATGTTGGTAAAGTGAGTTCATCAACCCATCAAGCAGGTTTTTATCTTTATCAACCATAACCCATTCAGCTTCTGGTGTATTGCGGTTTTCTTTTTGGTTTATTATAAGGGTTTTGGCCGACTGGTCGAATATTTTTAAGTTGCCCCCAAGGCTGGCATTGCTATCAATAACTATCCGTGTCGGGTTATTGCCATCTACCAGGCGCACAGTAAGCGCGGGGTTATCTTTTATCACCGTGTTTTTACCAACCAGTATGGCCTGTTCGTGGCTGCGCCAAAGGTGAACTAAACGGTGCGATGGTAAACTGCTAACTGGGGTTGAGGCCACGGTTTCATTTGCCCTACGGGGTTTATCAATATACCCATCGGCCGTTTGGGCCCACTTTAAAATAATATAGGGGCGTTGGTGTGTATGGTAGGTTACAAAGCGGCGGTTGCCTGCAATGGCTTCATGTTCTAAAACACCCACAGTAACATTAATGCCAGCATCTTGCATTAGTTTAATACCGCTGCCAGCCACTTTAGGATTAGGGTCGGTACAGGCTACTACTACGTTTTTTATGCCTTTGTCAATAATAAGGTTAGCGCACGGCGGTGTTTTGCCAAAGTGGGAGCAAGGCTCCAGGCTAACATACAGGGTTGATTGGGATAAGATTTCCGGGTCGGTAATGTTTGTTAACGCATTAACCTCGGCATGGGGGCCACCATATTGGGCATGGTACCCTTCGCTTATAATTTTATCGTTGTGTGCTAATAATGAGCCAACTATAGGGTTTGGTGCTACATGCCCCATACCTTGCTGCGCAAGTTGCAGGCAACGGCGCATAAAAGTTTGGTGATTTAAACTAATTTTGCCCACGGCACGTTTTTTGAAAGACCCAACCATATAACAAAGTAAATATAACAAAATGCGTATAATATTAACTACACTTTTTCTGGCTTTTTTGTCACCCGTTTTCGGGCAGGATTTAATAGTAAGGACCAATGGTGATACCATTAAAAGTTACATAAGCGAAGTAGGTAAGGATGAAATAAGGTACCGCAAGGTAGACGACCGTAAAGAACCTGTTTACACCATTAAGAAAACACTGGTAGATAAGGTTGTTTACGAAAATGGTGAGGTTGATGATTTTGAATTAACTAAAAAAGACAAAGAAGCTGCTACCTACGATTTTAAGCACCGCGTAAGCTGGGTATATACTGATGTGTTTATAGCCCGTTTTAGTGTAGCCTATGAGTATATTACCCCAAAGGGTTATATCGGCATCAGGGTGCCACTCTCGGTGGGTGTTTCACCATTTTCTAATGTAAATGGAACAGGCACTTCTACCAATGGCCCGGGTTTAACTTACCTTTCCGGTGTAGACTTTCATATTTATCCAACAACTGCCAGGGGAGAGGTTAAGTACTTTTTTGGCCCGCAAATCAGGGTAGGCCATTCCAGCAGCGATTTATGGGAGGGCCTAAGAAACACCTTTGGCACCGTTACATTTGTAAACGGTTTATCGGTCAATATTATCCCGCAGTTAAACATGTCAGCATATCTGGGCATTGGGGTTAAATATTCGCATTACCCTAAGTATGAGAATTACTACGACCCTAACACAGGTTCGTATGTTACCAACTCTTACAACGCTATATACCCGCACGCCACCTTTGGCATGACGGTAGGCTATAACTTTGGAGGAGGAAAATAGGAGCCTCACCCCCAACCCCTCTCCAAAGGAGAGGGGAGTAGAAATAAAAAAAACACCCCGACAGTTAGCTGCCGGGGTGTTTTTTTTATGCTGTAACGCGTATGTTTATTTAAAGTCGATTAGTTCTACATCAAACAACAACGTTGCTTTAGCCGGAATAACTGGTGGGCGGCCATTTTCGCCATAAGCTAAGTTGTATGGTATAACCAAACGGTATTTAGCGCCTTTTTTCATCAGGGCAACACCTTCGTCCCAGCCTTTAATAACCTGGCCTGTGCCTAAGGTAAAAGTAAACGGCTGTTTACGTGGTACCGAAGAATCAAATACTTGTTTATCCATAAAAAAGCCTGTGTAGTGCACAGTAACCTGTTGGCCTACTTTAGGGCTTTCGCCTGCACCTTCTTCAGCAACAACATATTGCAGGCCGCTAGGCAATGTCTCTAGTTTTTTACCGTCAACATTGTAAAAATCAAATTTAGGGCCCGGGTGTATGTCAACCAGTTCAACATCAAAAAGCAAGGTAGAGTTAGCAGGTATAGGGCCACGTTGGATAGCACCGTAAGCTAATTCTGAAGGAATGGTTAGCGTTGCTTTCTCGCCTTTACGCAGTAATAAAAGGGCTTCTTCCCAGCCTTTAATTACCATGCCTTTGCCCAATGCAAATTTAATAGGCTCGCCACGGTCTAGCGATGAGTCGAATTTTTTACCATCGGTAAAAGTGCCTGTGTAGTGTACAACAACAGTATCGCCGGCAACGGCTTTAGGTGCTTTGTCGTCTACCTTGTTTAGTACTTTAATTTTTAAGCCTGAAGGGGTTGTTACTTCTTCGTTCATTTTAAGTTTTGTTTGTGCTATTAATTGGCCGGTGCCCAGCAATGCCGGTAACAAGCCTAAAAGGATTATTTTTTTCATTTATCGGTTATTTCTGTTGAGATAGCTTAATCATTTTTAAGTTAAAAATAATGGGCGTATACGGTGGTATAACACCTTGCGCACCCTGTGCACCATAAGCCAAACGGTAAGGTATTATCACAGTTCCTTCAGAGCCTGCTGTCATTAGCTGTAGGGCTTCGTCAAAGCCAGGTATAACCATACCTGTCCCTATAACCACATCAAAAAGCTCTTCAGAATCCTCGTTACTATCAAAAATACTGCCATCTAAAAACAACCCGGTATATTTTACAGAAGCGGTATCGCCGGCCACACCCTTAGGGCCTGTGCCGGGTTTGGTTTCTATATAGTAAATACCCGATGGGGTAGGCGTTACCTTTATATTATTAGTGGCAATAAAAGCGTCAATATTTGTTTTCTCTTCAGCAAAGGCTTTGGCATCTTTTTCAGCCTCCAGTTTGGTGTAGTAAACCTTAAAGCTATCCATAACCATAATGTTGGTTAGCTTAATGTTCAATACCATTTTAGACGTAGAATCCACAGGCAGTGGAATGTTGGGCCTGTCCATTTGAAAAATGTAATGGAAAAAAGTATCTGCACTAAGCTTTACGGTTACGCTATCTCCAATATGCATCAGCGAAAGCACTTCAGAGTAATCACCTTTAAACTCAGGTTTACCAAGCATTTCAAAGTAAGGCAACCCACTTTTCTTTAGCACATCGGCCGATGAAAACAGCAAAGTATCAGGCTTATCTACTTTTACCGATAGGTTTAAAAACAGTATCTCTCCTTCTTTAGGTATCTGGGCCTTTTTGTTTGTTTTATGAAACTTATAGGAAATACCTGTCGGGGTTTGCGTATAGCCTTTTTCAGCCTTGGGTTGAGCCCAAACGCTACCAGCTAATCCAATGATAAGTAAGCTAACTAATGCTAATTTTTTCATTACTATTTTTTAGGCTGTTGAGGTTGACCACCGCCCGGAGGCATCATTTGTGGGCCTTGTTGCTCAGGCATCTTCTCTACTTTTACTACTTCCATTGTAAACAATAAAGTAGAGTATGGAGGGATAACCCCGCCCATGGCGCGTGGGCCGTAAGCTAAACGGTAAGGAACAATAAGGCTTGCTTTAGTACCTTCGCTCATAAGTAGTAAAGCCTCATCCCAACCCGGGATAACCATTTTTTGACCTACAGGTACCATTAATGGAGGCTGGCCTTCGTTACCATCAAAAGGAATGCTGTCTAAGAACATGCCGGTGTACATTACACTGGCCAGCATACCCGGCTCAATCTTTTTGCCGGTACCTTTTTTAGTCTCAATATAGTATAAACCACTGGCCGTAGGTGCGGTAGTAATGTTGTGCGCGGTTTTAAAGTCGCTTATGCGTTTGTCTTCTAAAACACGTTGCTTTGCATCTTTATCAGATTGTATTTTGTTAAAGTATACTTTAAAGTTGTCCAGCGTCATGTATTTGGCCAGCTTCACATCTACAATAACTTTAGAACCCGGCTCAACAAAACCCGGAAGGCTGTCTATTTTAAATACGTTGTGGAAGAAGGTGTCAGCATCAATTTTAATAGTAGCGCTGTCGCCTACGTGCATCATAGCTAATACCTCAGAGTAATCGCCATCAAACGATGGTTTAACCAACTGCTCAAAGTATGGAAATCCTTCGCGTTTGTTCACTTCGTCAGAAGCAAAAAGTAAAGAGTCGGCACTTTCTGTTTTAATTTTAATGTCTAAGAAAACGATATCGCCCTCGGCAGGTTTTGCAGAGTCTTCATTATGTACGTGCAGTTTGTAAAGTATGCCGGTTTCCGTTTCTTCAAACCCATCGCCACACGATGTCATAAAGAATACAAGGCTTGCAGCCAAAGAGAAAAGAAGTGTTTTTTTCATTTAAAGATTGATTATTGTATACTTAAAAGTTCAATGTTGTAAACCACCGGTGTAAGTGGTGGTATTTTATCGTTATCGCCCACTATTCCGTGGGCAAGGTGCGAAGGTAATATAAACTTGGCTTTGTCGCCAACGTGCATGTATTTTAAGCCTTCGTGCACGCCACTTTCCACATTGTCACGGTCTATTACCACTTCAACGGGTTTGCCTTTTAATGATGAGTAAATTTCTTTTCCATCAAGCAAATAGCTGGTAAAATGGATAAGCACTACCTGGTTTTTTTTAGGCATGGGCGGGTTGCCCGGTGCTTTTTTATAAATATCATAACGCAGGCCTGTAGCGGTGGTAATAACCTTAAGCCCATGGCGCTGAACGTATTTGTCAATTTGCAGTGCCTCGGCTTCGGTAACGCGTTTATTAATCTCCACCATCGACTCTTTATTGGCCTGATCTTTACGCTTTTTTTTAGGCAACGGCTGTTGGGGCTCGTTACCCCCGCAGGCAACAAACACTATGCAAAGCCCTATGCTGATGGGTTTAAGAATTGATGATATCCTGCGCATATGAATCAAGCAGTGTAACGAACTTTTCTACGGTTTGTTGTAACGATAGGGTTGATTGCCCTCCGGCAGCATTATCATGACCGCCGCCGCCAAAATGGGCGCGAGAGAATTGGTTTACCGAAAATTGACCCACCGAGCGGAATGATATTTTAACGCCATCTTCGCGCTCTATAAAAATAGCCGATAGTTTAATGCCTTTAATATCCAGCGGGTAGTTTACAATACCCTCGGTATCGCCGGGAACAAAGCCAAACTTCTTTAATTCATCTTTACTAAGGCTTATATAGGCCGTGGCTTTTTCTGGTATTACGGTTAGCCTCTCGCTAATGCAATAGCCTAGCAGTTTAAGGCGGCTTTCGGTATAGGCGCTAAATACGTTGCGGTGTATAACAGAGTTCTCAGCCCCGGCATCAATCAAATCGGCAATAATGCGGTGCACCTTTGCAACGGTTGAGGGGAAACGGAACGAGCCTGTATCTGTCATAATACCTGTATACAGGCATGATGCAATGTCTTTATTAACAAGGGCCTTGTCGCCCAGCATTTCAATAAACTCAAACACCAACTGGCAGGTAGACGATGCTTCAACACGGTGCCACATAAAATCAAACTGCTGGGGTTGTTGGTGGTGGTCTATCAGCACTTTATAGGCCGCAGACTGCTCAACCGGGGTTGCCAGTTGGTCAATACGGCTTAGGGTATTAAAATCAAGGCAAAAAATTATCTCGGCTTCGGCAATGCGGTCTTTAGCAAATTGCGGAATGTCTTTAGCGTTTTTAACGGTTTCGTTACCCGGCAGCCAGTCTAAAAAATCTGGATACTCGTTAGGGGTGATAACCATAGCATGGTGCCCTTTCAAAGTTAGGTAGTGGTATAGGCCCAACGATGAACCCATAGCATCGCCATCGGGGTTTTTATGGCAAACTATTACAATGCGTTTAGGACTAGAAAGGATATTGATGAGGGCGGAATTTTCCAATGCTTGGGTGTTTAATCTGCAAAGATAATATTTTAGGGGATTGGTGCTAGGTGATAGGTTATAGGGGAAAGGGTATAAAAAAATCCCTCGCCTGCCGACTAAAACAGGTCGAAGTAATCTATCATGCAGGCGGTAAGGTTAAACATAAAGTGGATAACCATGCCATACCAAAGGGTGTTGTACTTTTTGCGCAGGTTGGCGGCAATTAAGGCAAACGGAATTAACCAGAATAACGAAATAAAAGCAAAGTGGATGATGGCGAATAAGAGTGAGGTTACCCATATGGCGCTTTTATCATCGGCCAGGGTTTTTATGCTGTTGTAAAGAAACCCTCGAAAGGCCATCTCTTCAAACACCGCCGGAAATACGGCTATGCTGATTAACATGTAAAACAGGGGGTAATCTGTGCCCTGAAAAAATTCGTAGTAGCTTGAGTCTTCGTTAAACAGGCTTACATTCATTATTGTGGTAATGTAGCTTACCCCTGTAGAACCTATAACCGCCAGCGCCGAATATAGGGCGAGCCTGTCAATCTTCACATTTTTAAATGAGTACAGTGGCAACATGGCCAATATGCCCATAGCGGCAAACAAAAGGGTAACGGCAGCGTCTATAATTTCTACCCAGGCAAAATCGGCCTGTGTTTCTACCACCTTGCCATGCTCAAGCACCAGATGCAACACAAAGCAAAAAATATAGTAGCCCAGCAGTATAAACATGTGGCGGGAGACAAACAGGTTAGAGCGCTGTGCTAAGGGCTGAACTTCTAAACCGCAATGGGGGCAATAGGTATCGGCAGGCTCTATGGCACCACCACAAACGTGGAGTATAGTTTCCACCTTTAGTTCTACCACTTCAATAACTACCTCGTTTGCCGGGGGAGTTTCGACAGGTATTTCATCTGCCGGTTCTACAGGTACTGGCGGAGGTAATTCATTATGTAATGGCGATTCGGGCTCTTCCAAAAAAAGTTAGTCTATGTGCAGTTTGCGTTTAATTTGTTCGGCCTCGTAGCCGCCCATGGTACCTCTAACCAAAGCAATAATTATTACTACCTGTATTATAAATGCAAGTGGGTTAAAATCGCCCGATGCATAGCCCGATACGGCCAACGTAACATAAAATATGGTGGCTGTTAATAGCGCGGCAAACGGCTTTGTGCGTGCCCAAAGTCCTAAGCCTAAAAATATACCACCCATAAACAGCAGTATAAAGAACATAATGAGCATAAACTTACCTGTTTCAACAATACGGCCGCCCGTTTCCATTGTTTCATCGCCTGCAGCTAAACCTACCAACAACAAAATAAGCGATACAAATAACAATAAACCAGCCAATATATATAATGTTAGACTGCCATTTTTTATGCGACGGCGGGCTACATCTAAATCGTACCCTAGCTTAAACTTATTTATCTCGTAGTCTGATTTTTGCTCGTGTGTGCCATTTACGGGGTAGCCACAGTGGTTGCAATAAATTTTTTGCGGGTTGTAAGCCTTGCTACATTCGGGGCATATAGTGGGCGCACCGGTGGCTTCGGCAGCCGCAACAGGTTCCTGCGGAATAGTTGGTTCCGATGGTGTAACCGTCTCTACCGGGTTCACTGGTTCATTTGGAATAATAGGCTCTTCCATTGGGTTAGTTTATTTTTAGCTTGCGTTTAATCTTTTCAATAGTATTACCCCCTATAACGCCATATATTAGGGTTGCAATAATAGCTACCTGTATAACAAAAGTAAACATAGAGGCAATAGTAAAGCCCGTGCGGGTTACGCTTGAAATGGCAGAAAGTGAGAAAATAATAGTAGCCGTAAGCAACGCGGCAAAGGGTTTTTTAGTGCTCCAATAGCCAAGCCCGGCGTATAATAAGGCGCCTATTGCAACGGCAATTATTATTACCGTTTTAAGGCTTTCGGCAGGCATATTTATTTGCTGCGCCATTGCAGTGTCAGTGGTGGATGCTGCAGCGGCTATCAATCCGAAAAATAATGTTATGCCGGCTAAAATGTATAATGTGTTACGAGCGGCTTTAACCCTACGGCGGGCTACTTCCAGTTCATCCTGCATAATCAACATTTCGGCCTCGTAGCTATTTTTCTGCTCTGTAGTTCCGTTTGCCGGGTAGCCGCAAAATGTACAAAATATCTTGCCCCCTGCCATAGCGGTGCTGCATTGGGGGCAGGTAACGGTAAAAATATCAGTTGGTTGTATTGGTTCTTCCATACAGGCATTTTAAGTGGCTAATATGCAGAAAAAAATAATTGGTTTTCAGCGTAATAGGAGTAATAGTTGCAAAAAGGGCAAAAATGCCTACCTTTGCACCCCGAAAAACACAATATTAAATAATGAGAACAGACCGTACATTTACGATGCTTAAGCCTGATGCCATTCAAAATGGTTATGTAGGTGCTATTTTAGACAAAATTACAGGCGCAGGTTTTAAAATTGTTGCCTTGAAATACACCAAGCTTTCTAAAGAAATTGCAGGTGAATTTTACGCAGTACACAGCGAACGTCCCTTTTACGGCGAGTTGGTTAACTACATGAGCAGCGGCCCAATTGTAGCAGCTATATTAGAAAAAGACAATGCTGTTGAAGATTTCCGTAAACTTATTGGTGCTACCGACCCTGCTAAAGCTGACCCGGGTACTATCCGCCAACTATATGCAAAAAGCATTGATGCTAATGCGGTTCACGGTTCTGATAGCGACGAGAACGCAGCTAACGAAGGTAACTTCTTCTTTAGCCAGTTCGAGCGTTTTTAATTGACCATTAATAAAATTGAAAAGCCCCGCCTGGTTAAAACTAAGCGGGGCTTTTTGTATGGTATAATTTCTTTTATCGCTGGCAAACAGTAATGCCGCCTACCTCAAAAAAGAAATGGTCGGTATCCTTTTCAGGTTTAAACCTATACTTAGTTTGGGCAAATGGTTTCTCATCAAAACCTGCAATATTTACTTTAGAAGGGTTAATACCAGCTGCTGATTTTTTATCGGCACGCTTTTGCAGGTTGTTAATGCCTTTTTCAAAGTCGGGCCCTACAAAACCATCCATAAACAACACTACATATTTGTAAAGTGGGTTCATACCTACATCGCCACCCATAATCCAAATTATTTTGGTTTCGTTGCCCTGGGGTATGAGCATAAACTTACCTGTAGATGCCATGCCTTGGCCCATATCCAGTTCGTAGCTGGCCTCGCCCGGAGGCACTATTGATTTAAAAGTAAGGGTGCCATTACCCTGGCTTTCGCTGGTCCATTGCATAAAGGCACCAGGGCCAATAGTCGTTGGGCTGTAAGTTATTTTCATTCCCGGGTCTGCTTGGTACCATGGGCTCCAAGCTTGCCAGTTTTTTAAATCGGCCACCCACATAAAAACACTATCTACCGGGGCTTTAACTGTCCCCTCGCGTTTAACCTCATATTTAGAAGGTAAAAACAACGATACAACCAGCAGAAAACCAAGTATGATTCCAAGTGTTAAGAGTACGCGTTTTAATATTTTCATTAGCGGGCTATTTCCTGCAAGATATATTTTTAGTTTAAATCTACAATATAATAATGGGCGCAAAATCCATGCCTTAAAATTGACTACTTTTGCAGTTGCAACTTTGAAAGCGACTTGAAATTAGCATCACTAAAATATCTTAATAAATACTTCTGGAAGTACCGCTGGCGCTTGATATTCGGCGTTATCTGTATTGCAGTTTCCAGCTGGTTTGCCATATTCCCCGCGCAGCTTATCCGCAACGGTATTGATATGGTTATAGAAGGTTTAGAACAGCGCCGCATAGCTGGCGAGTTTGCCCTTGCAGGCGAATTGGAAAGCAAAATTTTTTACGGGGCCATGGTGTTTGGTGTGCTGGTAATTGCCACCGCTTTGCTGCGCGGCCTGTTTACCTTTTTAATGCGCCAAACTATTATTGTAATGTCTCGCCTTATAGAGTATGACCTTAAGAACGAGATATTTGAACATTACCAAAAGCTAAGCCTGTCGTTCTATAAAAAGAACAAAACGGGCGATATGATGAACCGTATAAGCGAGGATGTTAGCCAGGTGCGCATGTATATTGGTCCCGCGGTAATGTACACGGTAAACCTCGTTATTATGTTTATAATGACGTTGGGTACCATGATTGCCGTTAACGCCGAACTTACACTATATGTTATCCTTCCGTTGCCGTTAATGTCGTTTGCTATATACTATGTAAACAGCATAATAAACCAACGCAGTACCGACAGGCAAAAACAACTATCGGTAATGTCATCGTTTGTGCAGGAAGCCTTTTCAGGTATACGTGTTATTAAGGCTTACGGACGTGAGAATGATTTTGAGAGCCAGTTTGAAACTCAGGTAAAAGAGTACCGCAACCGGTCGTTAAACCTGGTTAAGGTTGATGCATTGTTCTTCCCCGTTATGGGTATGTTGGTTAGCGCCAGTGTGCTATTGGCTATTTATGTGGGCGGTATTCGTGTAATGGATGGTACTATAACCCCCGGCAACATTGCTGAGTTTATTCTATATGTAAACATGCTTACCTTTCCTTTTATATCTGTTGGCTGGGTAACATCGCTAATGCAAAGGGCAGCAGCATCGCAAACACGTATTAATGAGTTTTTAAATTCTAAGCCAGAGATATACAATACACCCGATAGTTTAGACCTTAAAGTACAAGGTACTATAGAGTTTAAAAACGTTGGGTTTGTTTATCCAGAAAGTGGGGTTGTTGCTTTAGATGATGTTAGCTTTACTGTTGAGGCAGGCAAAGTGTTGGCTATATTAGGCCGCACCGGTTCTGGCAAATCTACCATTGCCAATTTGGTGGGTAGGTTGTTTGATGTTACATCGGGAGAGATACTCATAGACGGTCACAACGTTAAAACCTTTAGAACTGAGAACCTGCGTACCTCTATAGGTTATGTTCCGCAAGAGGTGTTCCTTTTTTCTGATACCATATTTAACAACATAGGCTTCGGCCTTAATGCTACCGATGGTACACTTTTAGAATATAAAGCCATTATTGAGCAGGCCTCTAAAGATGCCTGTGTCTATGATAATATTGAGGAGTTTCCTAAGAAGTTTCAAACCCTTGTGGGCGAGCGTGGTATTACCTTATCAGGCGGGCAAAAGCAGCGTATATCTATAGCCCGCGCTATTATAAAGCAACCGCAGATATTAATATTTGATGATTGCCTTTCAGCTGTTGATACTGAAACAGAAGACCAGATATTGACTAATCTTAAAAGGGTGATGCACAACAAAACGGCTATAATTGTTAGCCACAGGGTATCTTCAGTGCAAATGGCCGACCATATTATAGTGCTTGATGAGGGTAAAATAATAGAGGCAGGATCGCATAAAGAGCTGATTAATCAGCAAGGTATTTATGCTGATTTGTACAGAAAGCAACTGTTAGAAGGCCGTTCTGAAAAAGTTAGTGAATCTTAATGGGTTTATAATCAGCTGTTTTATCTCTATTTTTACACTAGTGTCAAAAAAATAAAAATTTTGTCATTAAATTGAGTGACTAATATTTTAGTATACATTTGTTACAGCCTAGTGATTAGATTATAAAGGTTTTATGGAAAATTTTGACAATCAAGACAAAGAAGAGATATTCTCTAAACGTATTCCGGCAGGTAAACGCACCTATTTTTTTGATGTTAAAGCAACACGCGGAAACGAGCTGTACCTAACAGTTACAGAGAGTAAGAAGCGCGTTAGGGACGATGGTTCTTTCTTTTACGACAAGCACAAAATATTCCTATACCAGGAAGATTTTGAGAAGTTTATGGATGGCTTAAACGAAGCTATGGCATACATCCAGGAGAATGGCAATGGCCCTACTACCTATGTCCGCCAAACAGAAAGCCATAGTGGTGGTGCGGTTTCTATCCCGGTTGAACACGTTCAACACCAGCCTGCTTTAGAAGAGCCTGCAGTTGTTAACCGTATCGAAGACATAAGCTTCGATGATTTGGGTAACTAATCAAGCTATATAACTAATCATCCTAATATAAAAGCCCCCGGTATTCATTATCGGGGGCTTTGTTTATTCACAATTTCAAAGAGCGTTAATACAGCGGCTTAAACTGTGTCGGCTTGGCCTCGCAAATTAGGCTGTAGATGGTATCAAAAACATCCTCGGCGGCGGGCTTAGAGAAGTAATCACCATCAGAGCCAAATGATGGCCTGTGGGCCTTAGCGCTTAGGGTTACCGGAGTTGAGTCAAGGTATTGGTAACCACCTTGTATTTCTATTACCTGTTGTAGCATAAAGGCAGTAGCACCTCCCGGTACGTCTTCATCCATAAATACTATACGGTTGGTTTTTTGCAGCGATTTAACTATGGTACCTGTTAAGTCGAATGGTAGTAAAGTTTGCGCGTCAATCAACTCAACAGAAATGCCTAAGGCTTTTAAGTGGCTGATACCTTCCTGCGCCACGCGTATGCACGACCCGTAGGTTACCAGCGTAACATCAGTACCTTCTACTAATACTTCTGGTTCACCCAGTGGTGTGCGGAACTCCCCAAGGTTGCTTGGCAACAGTTCTTTAATACGGTAGCCGTTTAGCGGCTCTACAATTACGCCCGGCTCATCGCCTGCAAGCAGAGTGTTATAGAAACCGGCAGCCTGTGTCATGTTGCGGGGTACGCAAATGTGTATGCCTCGCAGCGAGTTTATGATCATGCCCATGGGCGACCCGCTATGCCATATACCTTCCAAGCGGTGACCGCGGGTAGATATAATCATAGGGGCACGCTGCCCACCCGCCGTTCGGTAGGTAAGCGATGCAAGGTCGTCGCTCAGGGTTTGAACGGCATATAGTAAATAATCTAAGTACTGAATCTCGGCTACAGGGCGCAAACCGCGCAATGCCATGCCTATAGCCTGGCCTACAATTGTTGCCTCGCGAATACCGGTATCTCCCACACGTTGCTCGCCATACTTGGCCTGCATGCCTTCTAATGTTTGGTTTACGCCGCCAATTTTTCCGGCATCTTCCCCAAAAATTAAAAACTCGGGTATGGTACCTAAAATTTTGTCGTAGTTATCGCGCAATACCTCACGTCCATCAACCAGCTTAGCATCTTCTGCATATTCTGGTTTTATAGCTTTTAGTTTTAATGGCGATAGGGGAGAATCGCTATGTATAAAGGTGTTGTATAGTGCTGCGCCTTCTTCTGTGCGGTTTTTCAAATAACCTTTGGCCTTGTTAATAGCAGGGTTGCTCTCGGTACGTACCGCTTGCAATGCCTTTTTAAGAGCCTGTATTACATTATGTCTTGCAGGGTCGGGCAGGGCAACCAGGTTGGTCTTGATAGACTCAATAATAGCCTTATGCTCGGTGCTGTTTGCAATGTCGCTTAACAAAGCGGCAGCCTCTGCAACCTGTTTTTTAATAGGGCCTAAAAAGTCGTCCCATGCCTTGCGGCGGGCAAGTTTTACAGCCTCTTTCGCCTGGTTTTCTATAGCGTCAAGCTCTTCAATGCTAGCTATGGCATTTTCGGTAATCCACTTTTTAAACTGGGCAATACAATCGTATTCCTGCTCAAATGCCAAACGGTCTTTGCTTTTGTAACGCTCGTGCGAGCCTGACGTTGAGTGGCCTTGTGGCTG
>CAMBQF010000028.1 GCA_945869825.1 Chitinophaga pinensis
GCCAGCAGCGACGGCACATTGGCATCGTCCATAAACAAGGTATTACCAAAGCCATCAACCTCGTAAGCATACATATTGCCATAGTTTTTGTGCAGGTGTATTGCGTATAGTTTTACAGCACCAGCAACCTCATCGGCCAAGGCATTGCATTGTGCGGCAAACTCTTTGTCAAGCAGCACATCGTGAAAGATATCAGCTAACTGTCTAAGGCTAGCCTCAGCAAAAAGGTTAGATGGTATCAGGTACGGATAAATACAGGCATCATCGCTGGGGCGGAACATGGAATGTATCAGACCTACTTTTTTAGTCGGATTCCCATAGCCTGAAAGTGGTAGTGTATCTGTTGATGTTTCGGTAATGCGCTGGAATTTATATGGGCCGTTATCGGTCTTACGTTGCTGGGCTTTAAATGTGGTTAACACCGTGCGCATGGCCTTTTGCCATTCATAATCAAATACAGAAGTATCGCCTGTAGTTTTCCAATAGCCATGGGCCAGGCGTATGGGGTAGCATAGCGAGTCTATCTCCCATTTACGCTCATGTAAATCGAGCTTCATGGTGGTTTTGTCGGTTATCCATGGGCTGCCGGTGCGGGCCTTATTAAAGGCATTGGCATAGGGGTCTATATTGATGCAGTGCGTTTGGCGGCGGATAACGCCCTCTATCAGCTTCTTCAGTTCTTTATCTTTAGTAACCAAAGGAAGATAAGGCCACACCTGGGCGGTACTGTCGCGCAGCCACATGGCTTTAATATCGCCAGTAATAACAAAGGTATCGGATTTGCCGTTAAGCTCGCCCACTGTAACGGTGGTGTCTAATGTGTTGGGGTAGCAGTTCTCAAACAGCCAGGCAATTTCCTCATCGGCAATGGCCTTTTTCACCTCTATAATCAGGTTCTCCACGGCATCGCTGGTAAACCTGCGGTTGGCAGGCAACGGGCGGTTTGATGTAAAGCCTGTGAGCCCAAAGGCAAAGGCGTTTTTATGTAAGCCCAGCGCCAGCCCTGTAGTAGCAATGGCGGTAGTTTTAATCATACTGCGGCGGGTGTTTTTCATATTATGCTATATATCCTGATTATGCTGACCCCTGTAACCTGACCCCTGACCCCTGAACGCGAACCACGCTATATAGGCATAGCACACCAGGGGGATAACAAAGGCTATTTGCAGGCCGTACTCATCGGCCAGGGCACCTTGTAGCAAGGGTATTACCCCCCCACCAACAATGCTCATTACCAGCACTGCCGAGCCTTGGCCCGTAAGCTTACCCAAACCGTTTATACCCAGCGTAAATATGGTGGGGAACATGATAGAGTTGAACAGGCCTACGCATATAATAGTAACCATAGCGGCTTGTCCGCTGCCCAGCATAGTGGCTATTACCAGGCACATGGCGGCAATGGCACTTATGCCTAATGCCTTGGCGGGTTGTATTTTTTGCATGATGAAGGAACCTGCAAAGCGCCCTATCATAGCAGCCAGCCAGTAGTATGATACGAGTTTGCCTGCCTCTTCTTCTTTCAACCCGCCTATATGAGGCTGGCCAAAAAAGTTGACTAAAAAGCTACCGATAGAAACCTCGGCACCTACGTATACAAATATGCCAATAGCGGCAAGCACCAGGCCTTTGTGTTTCAGGGCATCGCTAAGCTTTGTGTTGGCTGCACCATGGTCTTCTACATTGGCTATAACAGGCAGCTTTACCACTGCCATAAAACCTGCCAAAAGTAGCAGCGCGATAGCCAAGCCTATGTAGGGCACCTGCACCAGGTTTACCTGTTCTGTTTTATAGGCTAGCAAATCGGCGGGAGATAGCTTTTGCATAGCCTCGTTGCTTAATGCATCAGCACCCAGTATAAGCATGGCACCTACCAATGGCCCAAGAGTATGCCCCAGCGAGTTTAACGCCTGCGATAGGGTTAGCCTGCTGGATGCTGTACGTTCAGGCCCCAATACTGCCACATAGGGGTTGGCTGCTACCTGCAACACCGTAATGCCCGATGCCAGCACAAACAGCGCCAGTAAAAACATGGGGTACGATACCAGCACCGCAGCAGGGTAAAACAGCAACGCTCCGACACCTGCCAGGCCTAAGCCTGTTAGTATGCCCTTGCGATAACCAAAGCGGCTTACCACCCAACCGGCAGGCAGCGACATGGCAAAGTAGGCTATAAAAAAGGCCGACTGTACCAGCATTACCTGCTTAAAATTTAGCTGGAAAACCGACTTAAGGTGGGGTATTAAAATATCGTTGAAGGAGGTTAAAAAGCCCCACATAAAAAACAATGAGGTTAGCGCCACCAGTGCTGATGTGTAGTTGGTTTGGCTATTGTTTTGCGGGTGGGTAGTATGTATGGGTGCTGCCATTTATGTAAATGTTGAAACGGGCAGCAAAGTAGTATAATTTTACATTCCTGCAATGGTTATTAAAACCTCTGTTTTATTACTAAAATGCTCAGTAGTAAATTTGAAAACATACCTGAGTAACAATGTTATAATACAGATGGTATTTAACTATAACTGCTAAACATGAATCAAATAAATCTTACATCCTTAAAATAGAGCGATTTCCACAAAATGGAAAAAATGAAGATTTATAAATTTTTCAATTGTTTGATTTTCAATATTTTAATTAGGTGGAATGTTTGTTGCCTTTGCTTTGGCACATAACATTAAAATGAAAAGCAGAACATTACCAACAATCTTAGGACTACTAATTACTTTAAAAGTATTAGCAGTAAATGAACCACAAAAACTAAATGCAACCCGAACCACATTTTTGGAATCTTTCCAACCCTTTAGCACTCCACCCGACACTAATAGTAAGTCGACATCGCTACTGTTTAGCAACTACACAGGAACGGCATTTGCCGGCACATTAACTGATAGCTGGAACGGTGCGTGGATTGACTACAACAACGATGGTTGGGAAGACTTATTTATTGGTAGCAAAAACGGTACTGATGACAACTTGCTGTATAGAAACAATGGCAATGGGTTGTTTACCAAAATAACAACCGGCGCTCTTGTAAACTTTAAGGCCCGCACGGCCAGCAGCACCTGGGCCGATATTAATAACGATGGCAGGATAGACGTTTTTATGGTTAACGCCACGCAAGACCGCAGCCGCTTGTTATTAAACAACGGATCGGGTAATTTTAGCGAGCTTGATAATACCGGCATTGATATCCAGCCACAGTACTTTCACGGAGCCAGCTGGTTAGATTATGACAACGATGGTTATGTTGACCTATTGGTTACCAACTTTTTTGCCACCCGTTTTCATCAGCTATACCACAACAACAAAAACAACACCTTTACACTGGTTACCAACACGCCTATCAGCCTGGAGAGTGAGCGTTCTATGGCTCCTATATGTGCTGATTATAACAACGACGGGCTGGTAGATGTATTTATACCCAACGGCGATAACAGGCCAAACTCGCTGTTTAAAAACATAGGCAACGGCCAGTTTGAAAAAGTTACCACAGGAGCCATTGCTACCGACGCCTTTAACTCGGTAGGCGCTGCCTGGGGCGATTATAATAACGACGGCTTTATGGACCTGTATGTTGCCAACGCATCAAACCAAAACGATAATCTATATAAAAATAACGGCAACGGCACCTTTACTGCCATAACAAATTCACCTGTAGTGTCAGACAGCGGCCATACCCATGGTGCCAGCTGGATGGATATTGACAACGATGGCGACCTTGACCTGTATGCCACCAACGATGTGGGGGCAAAGTTTTTATACATGAATGATGGCCAGGGTAACTTTACCCGTAAAACGGATGAGCTTATTTCAGAAGACTTTGGCCTATCGTACGGGCAAGCCTGGGCCGATTATAATAAAGACGGCTTTATGGATGTTATGGTTTTTACCCACAGCAACCAGCCTAACCGGCTTTTTAAAAACGATGGAAACACTAAAAAATATATTAGCATACGGCTACGGGGAACCAATAGCAACCGCAGTGCCATAGGCGCTAAAGTAAGGGTTAAATCTGGCGGCAAGTGGCAGGTTAGGGAGGTTAACGCACAATCGGGCTTTGGCAGCCAAAACAGCTTACGTGTGCACTTTGGCCTTGGCTTAGAAAATAAAGTTGATAGCATTGAGGTTAAATGGCCTTCTGGCTATGTTCAGTACCTGCGTAATGTAAGCGTAAACAGGTTCATCAATATTGTTGAAGACCAATCGGCCTTAGTTACCGGTGTGGCTTTTGATGATGTTAACGGTAACTGCCAAAAGGAGAGTAACGAAAGCGTAATACCCAACGCAACTTTTAAAGTTATTGGCAGCGGCATTACCATTGTTACCAACAACAACGGCGTTTACCAGGCAAGGCTGGCACAGGGCCAGCACTATTTTAGCTACCAAAATGGCGATAGCTATTGGTACCAGGCCTGCAACGCAGGCTATGTTGCCGGCACCTGCAACCAGGGTCCGCAAACGGTAAACATTCCCTTAAGGGCGTTAAACACGGGGTTCGATTTAGCCGTTAGCTATGGCTCTACTGCTTGGCGTAGGGGCTTTAAAAACCCAGGGGCTATGCAGTGCCAAAATACAGGTACTACCAATGCCTACAACATTACTATTACAGCAACCTACCCACAACAGGTTAGGGTAGCATCATCATCTACACCCTTTGTAAGTGCGGGCAATACTTACACATGGACTATTGACACGCTTAAGGCAGGCAAAAGGATATATATTCAACTGTCCGACTCTGTAACACTTAACGCAGTAGTTGGCCAACGCTTGCCTATCGCATTTCAAATTGCTGCGCCCGGTGAAGACTTGCGCCTGTCTAACAACAGTTTTACAGACACTGTTGAAGTTGTAGGGCCTGTAGACCCTAACGATATACTGGTATCGCCACGTGGCGAGGGAGCCGATGCTTTTATAACCAAACAGCAGCCGCTTACCTATACAATTAGGTTTCAAAACGTAGGCACCTACGCGGCTGAACAGGTTATTTTAAAGAACAAAATACCGGATTATATGGACATTAATACTTTCCAGATAATAAACGCAAGCCACGATTATGAGTATGAACTAAACGAGGATGGACACCTGATGGTTTATTTCAGAGGTATTAACCTGCCAGATAGCAGTACCGACTTAGAAGGCAGCAACGGCTATTTTAAATACACTGTAAAACCATTGCAAACGGTGTCGGGCGGAGAAAAAATTACAAACTCAGCCGAAATAATATTTGATTATGAAGACCCTATAATAACCAATACCGTTACCAATACTATAAAATACTACAACTACAATAAGGTTTTTAACCTGTTGGTTTACCCCAACCCGGCTACAGAAAACACTACCATAACCTTTGATAAAGATTTTTACATGTTTGCCAATTCGCCTGTTATAAAGCAGATAAACATATATAACTTATCAGGTAAAATTGTGCTGACAAAAACCGGCAACATGTATTCTATACAAGAGATAAATGTAGGTAGCTTAGAAAAAGGCTACTATATTATAGAGGCTATAGACAAAGACGATAATGAGCACGTTGGTAAATTAACTGTGCTTTAAATCTCTATTGCTCTTAAAGCAAAAACGGCGGTTTCTATCAAAAGAAACCGCCGTTTGTTTTATCATAAACGTATTAAACCAATAGCTTTAACTCCTCTACTACTTTATTGGTAACACTTTCAATCTGAATTATCAATTCTTCCATGCGCACGGGCTGGTCGTTGGTTTTGGCTATTTTCTCAAGCTCCCGTATCTCGCTTTTTATGCTGTTTATCTCCAAATTATCTATTGATGGTTTCAACCTGTGTGCTATAGCCGCCACCCTCTCCATGTCATTATTTTCATAAGCCTGCTTAATCTCATTTATAGCGGCAGGTGTATTTTCAATAAACAGGTTAAGCATACGGTCTAAAAAAGTGGGGCTTTCCCTACCAAGGTCTTCCAGTTTACGTAAGCTAAATAGAGCGGCGTTGTTGTTTTCTATCACTTCTACAGGTTTGGTATTGATTACTATTTCTTTACCAAGGTTAGAGGTAATTACGCTTATTAATTCAACCTCCTCAAATGGTTTTGAAATATAGCCATTCATTCCGATAGATAAATACCTTTCATTCTCGCCTTTTATAGCATTTGCTGTTAATGCAATTATCGGAATATCCATTTTCATATCATTCCTTATTATTTTGGTGGCTTCTATGCCATCCATAACAGGCATTTGTATATCCATCAGCACCAAATCAAACACTCCGTCTCTAAGGGCTATTATAGCCTGCTCACCGTTATCCACTTCTACTATATCGGCCCCAAAGTTTAGCAACGATGTTGTAGCTACCAGCCTATTGGTTTCATTATCTTCAACCAGCAATATTTTTTTATCTTTTAAAATAGTGGTATCTTCAACTACTTCGGGTTTCACATCCAAGTCATTTACTGTACCTATTTCAAACGGTATTTGAATGGTAATTATCGTCCCCATATCCTTTTGGCTCTCTACCCCTACCACTCCGCCCATAAGGCCTATTAGCTGTTTGCTAATAGCCATACCAAGGCCTGTTCCGCCGTATTTTCGCGTGTTTGAAACGTCTTCCTGAGAGAAGTTCTGAAATATTTGTTTCAAAAATTCCTCACTCATTCCTATGCCTTCATCTATAATACATATTTCAATAGTGCGCACATTGTTAGTTACCTCTTTGGCAACACACGATACCTTAATAACTCCCTTGTGCGAAAACTTAACTGCGTTACTCAAAAAGTTTAACAATATCTGGTTAAGCCGATAAGGGTCGCCTATTAGCACATCGTCTATAGTACCATCAATATGTGTAGCAATAGCAAGGCCTTTTTCTTCGGCTTTTTGCAGCAATATCAGGCGCGCTTTTCTAACAACATCCGCCAGCTTAAAGCCTATTTTTTCAATGATTAATTTTCCAGCCTCAATTTTTGATGTATCTAATATATCATTCAATATAACCAGCAGGTTTTCTGCTGATGTTGTTATGGTATTTAAGAAAAAGCTTTGCCTGTCTGTAAGCTGTGTTTTTTGCAATTGCTTTGCCATACCTAAAACACCATTCATCGGTGTCCTTATTTCATGGCTCATATTGGCTAAAAACAACTGTTTCGATTTGGCCGATTGTTCTGCTTCTTCCATAGCCCTCACCAAATCAACCTCAATATCCTTTTGCTTGGTTATATCAAGGTATATACCTATCGATCCAACTAATTCGCCGGTATCATTATATCTGGGGGCTGCGCTTACTAGCCACCAGCGGGGCTCGCCTTTTTTGTTGTGCACCGCCAACTCATAAGCATCTGTTACACCCTTCTTTTGCCAATCATTTTTTGGGGTCAAACCATTTTCATAGTTGTTGCCCGATAATATTAATTGTATGTTTTTGCCCTCCAGTTCTTCCATGCGAAAACCACTCATTGTGCAAAAACTACTGTTAGCATACTGTACATGCTCTTCCATATCCAACTCTACAAGGCCCAAATTCATATTAGCAATAATGCTGCGGTATTTCTTTTCCTGAAACTTAAGAAAATCCATTGCATGGCGCTTAGGGCTTATATCTTCTATCACAGTAAAATAATTTACTGTATTCCCTTCTTCATCATTTATTGCCTGCCCTTTGGTTTTGCCCCAAAACCAGCTTCCATCTTCGCGATAGTGTATTACCTCTTCCTCAAAGTTCAATCCGGCTTCAAACGCATATACTATTCGTTTTACTGCATCTTTATCTGTTAACGGCCCTATAAATAACTCTATCGGAAATTTTCCTATCACATCCTTCTCCTCATACTCGCTAAGTTTTAAAAAGCCTTGGTTTACCCACATAATTTTGCCGTTGGGCTGGGTAAACAATACACCATTATCATTAGCTTTAGCAACTGCCGAAAGGCGTTGCAAATCGGTCTCATTTTTCTTGGCAAGCGTTACATCGCGGTATTGCCATAAGTGTCCCTTAAAAACGCCTTCAATAAAAAATGGCACATAATCTCTTTCATAAATCCTCCCGTCTGCCAGGCGCAGCAAATCTTTTTTTACTATTATCTTTTCTGTTGAAATTTTATGTAAGCGGTTTATATAAATATCAGGGTATTTAAACAACGCTTTGGTATGTTCTGTGTAGTTAGAAAAGTCTACCCCTTTTAGTTCATCAGGGTCTTCATCTATGCCGAACAAATCGCAAAACAATTTATTCACCAGTACTATCCTGTTGTTTTCATCTTCAAGCAAAATGCCCATTTGCAGGTTAGCTACAAGGGTAGAAAGCCTTCCGGTATTAGAATCAGGGGCTTTGCTAACAACAGCATTGGGTTTAAGTATTTCGCGCGAGCCAACAAACAATAGTTTCTGGCCCTCATCTATAACCTCAAACTTACCCGTAACCTGCGAGTGTGAATATTCATTATACTCTAACCACAAGCTTTCTCCCTTTATCTTTTCCAGCGTTGCAAAATTGCTTTCTAAAAGGCTCAGTTTTGCTGATGTAAAATGATTAGCCATGTGCTGGCCAATTTCTAAAGCAGGCCATAGTTTTTTAATACCGTTGCCGTAAGATAAAACGGTAAGCTGTTTATCAAAAAGAATATAGTAAGGAAAAAATTTGTTAAACTCTTCTGCTGTAAACAACAGGTTTGTGTGTAACGATACCATCGAATACAATTAAATAAATTGTGAAACTTAATTAAGATTAACCAACACCATACCGCTAAAAAAAAGGAGATTGCTAAACAACAATCTCCTTTTCCTGCAACATTTTATAAATAGTGCTTTTGCCAATATCCAGCTTTTCTGCCACTGCTAAAACATCATTTTCATACTTTTTTAAATAGAATTTAATAATGTCGCAGGTATATTGTCTTAGAGTGCGCTCTTCGGTGGTAAATGCCTGGTCGCCTTTGGCCGATGTGTAGGTTATGTCATCTGCCTTTATCTCAATGCCATCGCACATTACAACAGCTAAATCTATCATGGCTTTCAACTCCCTTACGTTGCCCGGGTAGTTGTAACGCATAAGCTTTTCTCTGCCTTCTGATGATAGGGTAATAGACGGCATTTTATTCTCTTTCGTAAAC
Source organism: Chitinophaga pinensis (assembly GCA_945869825.1). Taxonomy (GTDB): domain Bacteria; phylum Bacteroidota; class Bacteroidia; order CAMBQF01; family CAMBQF01; genus CAMBQF01. The sequence goes on from CAMBQF010000028.1 coordinate 9,076, forward strand.
TCATCAATAAAATACTTAGCCAGTATTATAACATCGTTGCCGCGCTCGCGCAATGCCGGTAACTCTATTGGCATGCCAATTATACGGTAGTATAAGTCTTCCCTGAATTTGCCTGCTTTTACTTCGTCTGCCAGCTTTTTGTGGGTTGCCACTATCAAACGGATGTCTAACGGAACTTTTTCATTTCCTCCAACACGTATCACTTCCCGCTCTTGCAGTACCCTTAGTATTTTACTTTGCAGGTTAAGGTCAAGCTCGGCAATTTCATCTAAAAATATAGTACCGCCGGCGGCCTCTTCAAACTTACCAATTTTACGACCCAATGCACCTGTAAAGGCTCCTTTCTCATGCCCAAAAAGCTCACTCTCTATAAGCTCAGTAGGTATAGCAGCCATGTTAACGGCTACAAAGGCTTTCTTTTTTCTGTCAGAATTATAATGGATAGCCTTTGCAACAACCTCTTTACCTGTCCCAGTTTCGCCGGTTATAGATACGTTAATGTTGGTTTTGGTAGCCTTTTCCATCAGGCTGAATATTTTTTTTATAGCTGGGCTTTGGCCCTTTATGCTTTTTTCAAAAGAAAATTTTTGCCCCAGCTCTTCTTTCAGTTGCAAAATCTCTTTACGCATATTCCCTGCCTGGCGCTCTTTTATTATAACGTTCCAAAGCAGATCTTTAGTGTTATCGTCTTTTATTATATAGTCGGAAACACCCATTTTCAAAAGATTAACAGCTGTGCTTATATCTTCTTGGCCGCTAATTATAATTACGGGCACGCTATCATTAACCTCGCGTATTTTTTTGTACAGCTTATCGCCGGTAAAATCCGTTAACGAAAAATCTAGTGTTATAAGGTCAGGTTGTTTGTATAAATTAGCAAGGCAATCTTTACCCGTGGTAAATCGTGTTATTATATACTCTGGGTTTAAAGAAAGATGATACTCTAAAATTTCCCCATACCAAGGGTCGTCCTCAACTATGAAGATGTTATAACTTTCCATTTTACTACTTTTTGTTTCCGCTCAAATCTAAATAATAATATCCGAGAATTGGAAACGCTAAGTAGTCAAAAAAAACACTCGTTCTTATCAACTAATAAGTTGACTCCATTTCGCTTATCAACCGCTTCCATTTATCAACTCCTTTGTTCAATAACAGTAGCTGGCAAACAAACAAAAACAAAGCCACCACTGCTATAATAGACATTGAAACGGTTGTAAACTGGCCAAGTAAAAAACCCAACACTAAGATTACAACCTCAAGGCCCAGAATATATAAAGCGGCCCATTTATGCTTTAACCCGAATATTAAAAAAAGATGATGTAAGTGGGTTTTATCTGCCTTAAACGGGGAGTTGCCCCGCTGCACGCGCGACACATAAACCCTCAGCGAATCAAATACAGGAATAATAAGGATAGTGGAAACCAACAGCACCACATAATTTATGTTTACAGTATGTACCACGCGTGTGCTTTCTATAAGTAATATCCCAACCGATGCCATAAGGAAACCCAGGGTTAAAGAACCACCATCGCCCATAAATACATTTATCTTACTGATATTGTATTTTAAAAAGCCTACCAGCGCGCCGCCAATGCCCAGCAGTAAAACAAACAATGCCGTTTGACCCAATAAAATACTTAGTATTGATAAGATTGTAATATTAATAAGTGCCAGCCCTCCGGCTAAGCCATCAATACCATCCATCAAATTAAAGGCATTTGTCACCCCGGTTATTATCACAATGGTAAGCCCGTATTGCCAGTAAATATTCAACCCCTCAAACCCAAACATACCGTATAGCGATGTTAGCCTGATACCACTTGCTGCCATAGCCCATGCACACAGCGCCTGCACTGCAAGGCGGTAAATGGGTTTTAAGTTGTTGCGGTCGTCCCACACGCCAATGGCAAAAAGCACCAAACATGCTGATACTAAAACTCCGTGTGTGGTAAACAGCGCTAACCCGCTTTGGGTAAGCAGGCTTGCCATACCCGTGCTTAAAACTATAGAAAGCCCGCCCACAAGTGGTACAGGCTTTACATGTATTTTTCTATGGCCAGGCTTATCTATTAAGCCAAGCAAACCGCTAATTTTAGCTAGCAGTGGTATCAGTATCAACGCAAACACCAGTGCTGCTATGCTTGTTATTGCCGAATCGATTAGTAATTGTTTCATAATTGTTGGGTTTAAGGGTTGGAGAAATTGGGTTTATCTCCGTTCAAAAAACATAGTAGCATTTTGCAAATGCCCCAATTCAAATTCTGTGTAGTCCAAGTTGTTAAAATCAGATACTGTTGGTTTCACACTTAGCTTTTTATTATTGGCAAGTACACCAATAATAAGATGGTTATATTTATCAGCTACCACTTTCCATGTATACCTGCGGTTGGCTATTTCTTTCATTTTATCGCCCAGTTGCTTAAACTCGGGCAGGCGCGTACCTTCTATTATTCTCAATATATCATCAGCATTTTTAAAGTAGTAAGCCTTGTTTTCTGTGGTAGTCCTGTTGTACGATACATCAAACGAAATAATAGGCAGCCCAAAGTACATTGCCTCCACCAACGATGGGTTAGTACCCCCCGCACTGTGCCCATGCACATACAGGTAGGCATTGCCTCTCAGCAAATCAAGTTTGCGTTGGTTGTATATAGGGTCTAGCAAGATAAGGTTATCAAACACACTATACTTGCTGCGTATGTTTTTACCATACTCGCTATTGTTCCAGTTACCCACCATTACCAAGGTATACTTAGGGTTACGAGAGAAGGCATTCAATACAATATCAATGTTATTCTCCGGCTCTATACGGCATACTTTAAAGGCATAGGGGCGGTTTAAAAATGGATATGCTTCTCTGTCTTGCTGCGTAGGCTTACTGCTGATTATATGGTTAGCGCCATATTCTATAATATTGCTCAGCGTACCATACCTAAACGCCGTATAATCCTGTATCGATTCGTTATCCGAAATATCAGCATGCGAATATTTAACGGCAATTTTCTCGGCCCACCATAAATACCATTTGGCCAGCAGGCTCCATTTATCGCGTTTCCACTCAATGCCGTCAATAGATATTATCACCTTTTTATTGGTAAACAAACGTACAAACGGCAATATCCACGCCCCTGCAACACCCAGTATCAGCAATACATCGGCATAAAACAAAGAGTGGATAATTGATAACGTATCGTAAGGTATGCTTTGCATTCCGTTGGCATTAAAGGGCAGGTACTTAAGCTTAGCACCTAAATAGGTTTTCAACCTTTCTACCTTAGTGTATTTCTTTTTAGTACAATATACCGTTATATCATATTCGCTGCCAAGCTCTGCCACAAGGTGGTGCGCAAGCGTTTCAAATCCTCCGTATTGTGCAGGTAAACCTACCGTGCCTATTATTGCTAACTTCTTTTTGCTGTTTGCCATAATGCGTAATTTTTCATATTAACGGGTAAGCCATTGCTGTGCCAAAACGCCGCTTTCTTTATTTATCAATGGTTTTACTGATTTTGCATTTTTCTTTTTGTCTATTTTCTGGAAATTTTTTCCAGCCAATCCATTTTTCACACCCTCTATAGGCTGCTCTTGCTCAATACCTAAAACTCCCTCAAGAGTCTCAACAATCCCAGCTGAAAATGCCTCCTGAGAGAATTGGTTTGCCCTTGCAAAAGCATTAGCCGATAGTATCTGGTACATTTGCTTATCTACCGCCATTTCAACCAAGCGCGTGCAGAGTTCTTTTGTGTTGGTAGAATTAATATGAAACCCCTGCAAGCCATCAGTTACAATCTCTGCAATACCACCTACCGTTGGCACTATTACGGGCTTCTTATAATACATTGCCTCCAGTATCGTCATACCAAATGTTTCTACCCACTCCTCCGGCCTCGATAGGTTCATTACCACATTAGCCTTGCTGTAAAACGGATGCATATTTTTTTGCGCCGCATACAGGGTAACATTGGCAGGTATTTTAGCAGTACTGAAGAAGTTCTTAATTTCTTCTTTTGATGAGTTAAGCACCAAAGTAAATTTAAATCGTGGCAATTTTTCAGCGCATTCAATAAATTCAAAAACGCCTTTATATGTCTTTAGCGAGCACGCCATTAACACAGTAAATGAATTTACATCGGTATCAAAAGCACTATTTTTAGCCGTTGCAATAAAATCAACCGGAAGTGAGTTATAAATCACCTTGTTGCTTTTTGTAAAATGGGTGCGGGCTGCTAAATCGTTAGAAACAAATACCCCTGCATTGGCTGTAAAATTTGCTACGTTAACCAATGCATTTTTAAGTGCGGCAGGTTTTACAGACACCTCGTGTATATGGTACACCACTCTACAGCCCCTTAGCTTTGCCGCAATTGCAGCGCCTAACGGTAACAACGAGTTTATGTATACTACATCCTTTTTATTCAGGTTGAATAATAACTTGAAAAACACCGTTGCCTGGCTAAACAAAAACAAGAACAATGTCACCAATTTTATTTTATTCCATTTATAAAAAATGGCTTGGGTATTAATGCCTGCTATGTTGCTTAAAAAACCATCATTGCCTGCGGTATATAAATCAACCGCATAGCCCTGCTTTACCAGCGCCTCCAACGATTGCCGAAGCACAAACGGGCTACCACTATAATCGTTTAATAAGTGTACAGCTACAATTTTTGTTTTCATACCTTATGCTGTTTGCATTGTATTTACTGATTGATTAGCGTGCTTCTTTTCTCCCTCAACCGCGTTATAAACCGCGTTAAATAATTCGCCCTTGCATTTCCATTGAAAAAGCTCATTATAGCGGGCTTTCGCAAGGCGTTGCTCTGTCTGGTAAAAAGCGGTGTAAGAGTATAACCTGAACAAGCGTATTGCCAGTTCCGATGCTGTTTCGTTATAGCAGCCGTGCTTCACCTTAAGCTTAGATTGTGGGTGTACGTACTCTCCCGGGCCATAGTTATCTAAGCACACTACCGGCATACCATAGCTAAGCGCCTCGGCAACCACCATGCCCGCCCCTTCGTGCGATGGGAACAGGTATGCCGAAGAACTCCCAAATCGCTCTATGACTTCGTTCCTCGGCATCCATTCCTTTATCGTTATTACAGGGTTAAGTCCCATATCATTAATCATATTTTGTAGCCTTTGCTTTTCAGGCCCTGTGCCTATTATTAAAAAATTAGCATCCGTTTTTTGATCTTCGCGCAGGTTGTTATAAAAAAGCTCAAACGCCTTATTGCCAAATCAAAGCCTTTCAATGGCACAAACCGCCCAACAGATAGTACAGTAAATTTTCCATCAATACTGGTTGCCATTCCCTCTACCTGTTCAGATGCTACAGCGGGCAACATCACCGCTTTATCCACTGGTATGTTTAATCTTTTTATGGCCTCGGTATTTACACAAAATATCTTCTGTGCCTTGGTTTTACAGATGTATACAAACGGGTCGAAATTCCAAAACCAGCATTTTACATACCAAAGCATACGGTCTTTTAAATAGGCCTTAGTGCCATAAACAGATTGTATATATTGCCTGGGTATTTTAGTGTGGTTACCTACAGGCCCCCAAACAAAAGGCTTACCCAACATCCATAAAAACGATGGGGTCCAGTTACTATGAAAATTAAGGCTGTGGGCTATATCAAAATCTACCTTTTTACCCATCAGCCAAAGGGCCACAAAAAACTGCCACATATAAAAATACAGGGCAGACAGTAGCGGGCCTTTTTTCCAGGCAATGGCCCATTTTGGTAAATCAAAATAAAGGAAGGTGATGTTTTCTATATGCGGCACTAGCAGGTGGTTTACCTGCATGTACCGTTCAATATCACCGCGGTTATTTTTGCGTGTTACAGCTACTACCTTGTTGTTTAGCGCTATCTGCGCGGTAAGGTTCCAGCCTGTGCCCTCTTCCGAGCCTTTATAGGGATTTACCGCGTATGCCGTTACTAAAATCGTCCTCATAGTATCGCTGTTTTTACATGGTTGGTTATGGTAGATAGCGTTGCCCCTACTGTTTCGTTTTCAATAGCTACGTATTTAGCCGATAGTGATTGTCTCTTTAAGTCATCAAACAAGCCAAGGTATTTGGCGGTCAATACTTTTATGGTAATACTATCCAGTTCCTTTTTCCTGTTCAGAATAACCTGTGCATCGGCATACAAAAAGAAGTTAAACTCAGGCTTTAGCAAAAAAGAATAGCCGGCCTTGGTAAACCCTGTTGGCAGTGTAATATTGCTACGTTTAGCATCGTTTATAAAATCAAAATAATACCTGTCGTAAACTACAATATAGCCACGGTAAACATACTTAGCCTGCACCACAAACTGGCCCAGTAAATAGTCGGTATAATAATACCCAAAACGCAATAAAGATGATAGCTTGCTGCTGTTGTTACCTTTACGTGGCAATGTAGTAGCAGCTTTTTGTTCTGCTGCTTCGCGCCCCATTTTCCATGCGCTCAGCATTGGCAATACCGATGGTCGGTGGCGCAACACTACAACCTTACGCCTGTATTTCTTCTCTAAATTGTTTTTTACATGGGCTATAATGGTCGATTTACCTGCCCCGTCAACTCCACTAAAGGTTATGATAAACCCTTTGTTAAAACGCAACTCGCGCAGCTTATCAAAACAATACGCGGCTATGTTAGCCAAACGGTTAATGCCTTTGTTGGCTTTATTATTTTTCAATGTAGAAACTACCGCTTTATGGTTTACAATGTTATACTCAAAAAGCTCGGCAACTCGATTAGTCCCTAATATATTTTTCCAATACAGTTCTTTGTTCAGTCTATCTTTATCGGTGCTGGAAAGGCCGTTAAAATAAGCGCTGTACTTTTCAGGCAACGATGCACTGTTCAGTATATAAAACAACCAGGTATAGTTAAAATCAGCCAACACATCGGGTATTTTTACTCCAAACCTATTTACCTTTGCCGATGCAAGCAACTCTGCCGCATCAGTCATTACCAGGTCTTTCCGCTTAAATTTCCATATCAGGTCAACGCTTAAAAAGCTATTGTCTTTAAGCATTATAGCAAAGTTAGACATGAACGATTGTTTACGTTCAACCACTTTTGCTACTAATGGGTTTTGGTTGATGTAATTTCTAAACACGGTTAAATCATTTCGTTCAATACATAAATCAATGTCAGATTCTTCGGTAAGGCGCTCGGGTTTCTCAACCAGCCATTTAAGCGCTGCATAGTTTTTAGGTTGAAAAAAATCGAATACGTTGTTTACCAGCACAGGCCTTAGCTTTGTAGCTTCATTACTTGCCAACACATCGCTAATGGCATTGTTCCACAACGCTATCGATTTATGTACCTGCACAGGCCAGCTATCTTGCAAGCTATATACGTGCAAATAATAGCTTGCCGTAAAAAGCAGGTATAGCTTATGGTTCAGTTCTACATCAATTTTATTCTCCCAAATTAGCTGTTTTGCAACGGGGTTTTCAAGTGCCTGTTTAATGCGGTTTTTAATGGCCTGTAGTTGCAACCCTTCTACCAACACACCTTGCTGATAGTTAAAATGAAATACATCTGTTAGGCATGGTAACGAGCCAGTCGAAAGTTCCCAATCTATCACCGCTGTTTTCCCTTTTTTAATATAAATATTCCAGGGGGTAAAATCGTTATGGGCTAACGATGTGGCTACCTCTGTAGTATCAGTAACCGACATAAACAGCTTCTCCATATTGCGTACCATACCCTTTGGTATACGGGCATCAGTAGTAAACTTCAGCAGTTGTATTATCCTTATGCTATCGCTCCACTGGGGCAGATGGTTCACAGGCACTATTTTATTTTCCGTCCTTGCTAAATCGGCTAACACATCCCAATGCTTTGCACCCAGCATGGCAACTCGCTTTCCGCCTTTGCCAATATTCCCAATTTCTAATACATTTTTCGAGTGTAATTTTTTACCATATTTCTCAATACTATTCAGCTCATACTTATCAAGGTTTTGCAGAGCAGAATATTCCTTTACAATTTGAATTACGGCGTTGCTGCCAATAGCTATTTTATAAAAGCTGTCTTTTTGTTCTGAATAAATCAGCCCCGTGCGGTTTACTCCGGCAGTACCGGTAAACATAGCCCAGTTAGTTCCCATTGTACTTTTAAATGCTGCGTTGGCGTTTTTATTAAACCATAGTATTATTTTACCCGATACAAACAAACCCTGCAGCCTGAATGCAAACAACAGGCGTATGGTAAATACTACCAATACCGCCTTTAGTGATGTTGCACTATAGAACTTAAGAAAAGCCGGTTGCTTAGCATTGGCAGGCCATACCCAACGGATAGTGCCATCGGGGTTGTTAAAGTAATACAGGGTATTGCTATTTAGCGATGCATTGTGCCCTTCATCAACAACAGGGTTGTTCATGGCACTAAAAATTTGCTTTACAATAGCTATTTCTATATGTTTCATACAAACACTGTTTCTATTGTTGTGCCAAAAAATTACACACGCCAAAAGCCTTGCTAAACAAGGCTTACAAAAAACAGGTTAATTGAAATTTTCTACTTAATAGAGTGCCTTTCCAAAATATGGAAACTACGCAATTTGAGGCACCAAATCAGGACGGCGTTTTTGAAGGTAAAGCTTTTCAATACGCGTTTGGTGTTTTGCCTTTGTCATAGATATAGAGAAAATAAGCAACTGGTAAAATAATATACCGTAGTTGGTCTCTCCAAATATGCCAAACTCTGTAAACGAGTTGATAATAACCGGAATTAATATACCCAACAGCATCAGCTTCTTTTCCTCGTCAGGATTATTAAAAAAGCCTTTAAGGGTAAATATCATTTGAAACAATGCCAGTGTAAAACCTACTATCCCCAAATTCATCAGTACCTGCAAAAAGGTGTTGTGCGTCATATGCCCCGCATAGGTATGCACACTCTGAAAAGTATCGGTATAAGCAATACGCATAAAACCAAAACCAAACAAAGGCTCTTTAGGGAAACCCTCATTTATAAGGGCTGTCCAAAAAGGCAGGCGGCCCGTCATACTCATTACTTCCTCTACCCCACCCCCGTTTTCTTTAATCAGAATGGTTTGCACTGCAATAGGCACCGCAGCTATAGCGCCTGCATACATCAGCAGCTTAAGCTTAACATTGCTCGACTGCCTGATATGGAAAAACGCGATAAGTAAAATACCAATGGTTGATGAGCGGCTACCAGTCATAATTACGGCATAAATTAAAATACCGATTTTTATAATTGTCCATACCCTGTTGTTTTTACGGTAGATATCAAATATCAGGCACGATACGCCCACACCACAAAGCATTCCCAGCTCATTAGGGTTCATAATAAAACCACCCAAACGGGCCTCTTCCCCCCCGTGTGTCATCCTGAAAAATGTATCAGGGTCTATAAACATCCCAACTACAAAAACCAGCAAAAGTGCAAAGGCCGTGTTGCCCAACAGGTTATAAAAACGTATTTTGTTGTTGGGAAAATAATTTTCAAGCAGCATAAAGCACCGCATAAAATAAAACGCAAATACCAGGCTTTCGAAGTCCATAAACCATTGCAGCAGGCTATAGCCTTTATCAGTACTCCAAAGTATAGATATAAAACCCAGTGCCAGGTAAAATGCGTATAGCAAAGGTGAGTAGGTATTCTCCCATTTAAAAGAAGAAATAGCGCCCCGCTTCTCAATCATCCTGAAAATAAAATATACGCCTACCGTTACAGACAAACGGCCAATAACTTTGATAATACGTGTTACCAATAAGCTCTCGCTCCAGGTAAAGTACGCGGCAGTCATGCCAAGCAGAACCACCAAGAGTAAGAAATTTACTCGCGAAAGGAATGCTGTATGGTCTATTTCTCCCCGCCTTTTCATGCTGCCGCGTACATTGTATCAAAGTCAACCACTACTTTGTTCCAGTTAAACTCTTCTACCACCATTGCTTTGCAGCGTAGGCTAAAAGAGTCAAATCCATTTGTATCTATTGCTGATTTTATTTGCAATAGTGCTTTGTATAATTCATTCACATCGGGTTGTTCTACTACTACACCCGCATCGTATTTTTCAATAAACTCTCCGGTATTTGTAGCACGGGTAACCACGCATGGCAACCCTAACGATGCGGCTTCCAGCACCGATGCAGGCAAACCTTCATTTCGCGATGGGTGAGCAAATACATTCAACTGCTTTAGCAGGTCTACTTTCTCCTGTCCAAAAACACTTCCATAGAAAACAACATTGTCTGCTATGCCTTCTTCTTTTACTAGGTTGAAAAAGTCATCGCGCTCGTCGCTATCGCCAATAATCCAAAGCTTTGCATTTGGTGCAGCTACGGTAAATTTTGCAAATGCTTTTACCAGCAAATCAAGGCCCTTGGTATATATATCAAGCCTGCCGCAAAAGCCTACAATAAAGTTACCCGCCAAGGATACAGCCGTTTCGGTGGTATTGGTTTCATATCCGTATGGTACCAGTTTGCACTTGCTATTGCTGTATATGCTCTGCAGGCCCGCAACCTCGCTTATGCCAATGCTGTGTATTACAGCGCTGCGCTTAAGCAATGGCCGCTCAAACAGGCTCAGGTATATTTTTTTAATAAAACTGCTGCGCTCCATAGCTATAGTGTTATAAGCCCCGTGGGGGGTAAACACAAACGGTATATTATGCTTTGCCAGCTGTTTTGATATGGAATAAAATATAGGGTTAAAGCCACCGTGCAGGTGAAAAATCGCCTTTCCTGCTTTTAGCTTTAGCGCTGATATAAAAGCTTTGTCAAGCTTAAATTTGTTTCGGTATGCTTTAAATAAAATCGTATTAAAATTACGTTCGCCATAGTTTATAGTTAAGTCTTTAGTAATACCCCAAACCGATACATTTTTACCCAACAGCTTTTGCTTGGTAGCCAACTGGTACACTACCTTGTTAACCCCATTCATCCGTTCAGGATTTGCCTTACCCAATACCACATGGATTATTTCCATAACACAAATTTCTTTTTAGCTAATACATATTGCCAGTAGCCCAGCATTAATAATTGATTTAGTATTAGGGCTACAATTACCCCTGTTAAACTCCATTGTACAATAATTGCTTTGGCTGTTAAAAAACTAAAGGCAAATGATACTGCATAGGCAATAAAAAAGTGCCTGTTCAGCATAAAAACACGCACCGCTATACGCACCGGGTAACCTAAAAATATCACCACATATAAAAGGGCCATGCCTTGTATAGCGAATGAATATTCAGCATAATCAACACCACCTAGGCGGGTAATAATTTCTTGCGGAAACAGCAGGCACACCAATACAAACGGCACCACAAGCACCATGCTAACCAAGGTAGTGTATTGCAAATATTCCTTTAAGCTCCCTACCGATTTTTCATACATTTTTGATGCAATAGGCAAAACATAATTTTCTACCATTTGCAGAAGGGCATTAAGCACCCCAAACAATGTTTGTGCAAGGCGCAAGGCACCCAATGCTTTTATACCTAAAAACAAACCCGATAAGGCCACCATAAAGTTGCTAGACCACCATTGGAAGAATGATGAAAGCAACAACCATTTACCCGATTCTACATGTTGTTTGGTATAAAACAAAATATCTTTTACCGATGGAATAATAGCGAAGGTGCTTATCATGCCTATCAATACAGAAGGAATATAAGTGGCTGCTATTATTACTAACGACAGGTGGAATGTAAGCCCTGTAGTGTATACAGTATATGCAAACCAACCAAGTTGAAGGCTTCCGCTAACAGCATCTATTACAAATGCCAGCTTGGGCCTTTTGGTGGCAATAAATATCCTACGGAAAAAATCATGGAAAAGAAAACCCGTCAACAGGCAAATAATCAACGGCCATTCATTTACTACCGCAGAAAAAGCATCGGTATATAAGTTTGCAATTACCATTGTTATTGCCGATAAACCAGCACACATAATCAACTGCATAAAAAACAGCGATGGGATATATGCCTTGCTGCTAGTATACTTTGCCTGCAATATTTGAAAAGGCGAAACAATCAAAGCCCCGCTAATGCTCAAGACTAAAAACAAGTACAGCACTACCGAAGAATACTCGCCAAACTGTTTAATAGCTAAGTACTTAGCCAACACAAGCGTGGTTAAAAAACTAACGCAGCTAAACACCAGCTGGTCTGCCAGTACCCACCCTTTATCAGATTGTAATATGTTAACTATCTTTTTCAATTTACGCCTGTGCAGAGGTGCGTTTAAATTTTAATACCAATACCTTTACCATATCAAATGCCTGAATGGCAATATTGGGGTTATAGCCCGAACGGTTTAGCAAAAACTGCATGTTGTTAAACTTATATTCATCATTAAGCGCTTCGGCCTCTGCAATCATCTTTGCAGGCGTGCGCCTTGAGTCAAACACAAACAGGTTAGTATCGGCCAGACTCATCATTATCAGCCCGATAGAAATATCATTCAGCGGTTCATTTTTAATTATAACCAAATCATATTCCTCTTTCCACTTATTCAGTTGTCCGGTAATAATTTCGGTGTTTTTATAATAGGTAATATTACCTGCTATATTTTCATATTTTAAGTTTACACTATCTTTAGGGTTATGGTTTGCGTGCATGTTTCCATCAGCATCAACCACCAGCACACTCTTGCCCTGCTGAGCAAAAGCCGCCGCCAGGTAAAGCGCGTTATACGATTTTCCCTCCTTTACATCAAACGACGAAAACACCACCACACTATTCAGCTTGACGGAGCCTTTTACCTCCAGCTGTATAGCCAGTTTATGAAAATGCTTAGCAATAGCCAATGGCTTGGTAAGCATTGGGGTTTCTGCAGCAATAGCTATCGATGAGTTTTTTTCAATAGTAGTATAATCATTCACCTTGCCCTTAATGGCGTGTACAATATATATCATGGCCACTGCACCCATAATCCCTAAAAACATGGCTAGTATTTTTATAAGTGTGCCATTAGGTGCTACAGGCTCCACAGGCACTTCTCCAATTGATATAATCCGGTGGAAAGAGATATTTGCCGCACGTACAATCTGTGCTTCAGTGCGCTTTTCGTGCAAAAATTTATAGGCTTGTTCGTTAAGGTCGTAACTGCGGTTTAAATCATCAAGCGTACGCTCTTTGGTAGGCAGGCCTATAAATACTTTCTCTGCACTATTAATATCGTCTGTCAGGCGGTTGTATTTAGCCTCCAGGTTGGTCTTGGTATTTTTAATACCCTGCTCCAGGTAAAAGGTAATGTCATCAATTTTATCATCAATCACCTTCACCTTATCATCTTCCGGAGTGTACTTAAGCAACAGGTCTTTTTTCTCAGCCTGCAATAGTTTCATTTTCTTTACCAACTCAGTAGACAAAAGGTCGGTATACGCCTCAAAATTGGGTGCCAGCTCTGTCTTCTTCAACCGGCCACTTTTCATGTAGTTGTACAGCGAATCTATAGCCTCCAAATTCATTTTAACATTGGTTTGCTGTACTTTCATATCAGCAATTTTGCGCAGGTCGGTTTCTGTCTCCTGCTTTATATTGATGATGTTGTTTACATCACGGTAGGTCTCAATATCACTTTCCGATGTATCAAGCCTGCCACCAATATCTTTAAGCTGCTCATCCAAAAAGTTTACGGTAGTATTGGCCGCTTTAATTTTTTGTTCTACATAATCGTTTACATAGGTTAATGATAGTGCGTTTACAAAGTCTGCAGCCTTTTCAGGCACCGGGCTTTTAAAGTTTAAACGCAAAATGGGTATCTCTTTATCAATAGAGTTTATATCTAAATTATCCAGCACATTTTCTACCAGTTTCTGGCGGCTGTTTATTACAAATTCATAGTTATCAACCAATGCCAGGTTGGGTCTGTCTTTTAGTAACGAATCGTTTCGTATTATCAAAACTTTAGCCCCCGACAGTTGCATTATAGAACCAAATTTACCGGGTAGCGAATTATCAGTGCCTGGAACTTTTAAAACAAAATCGGTAGTGTTTTTAATAGTTAAGGCAAATGGCTTATCAAACCACTTATCATTATGCATGGTATAAAAAACCTTAAAAGGAGCTTCTTTATAAAGCTCTACTTTCCTTATTTGGCCTATGCGGTAGGTTGTAACCTCAAAGTCTAAACTATCAAGGGCTTTATTAATCAGCAGTTTCGATTTAATTACTTCAACCTCGGCACCTATTTTATTTGCCGATGTAAATACATCAAAGTCTTTATAAAGGTTAGAACTGGGCGACCCATCTTTTGTGTCGGCCAGCCTTATTTTTGATGTGCTCTCATACATTGGGGTAGCATACATCAAATAGCGCTTAGCTACTAACGAAGCAAAAATTGCCACTAAAACAACAATTGGCAAGCCCCTTAACAGCGGCTTTAACAATCGTATATTTTCATTAGTCGTTTTCATTCTTCTTTTATTAGAGCACTAAGCCAAGCATTAATGCAAGTGCCGATATACTGGATACTATAGGTATGATAGTGGATATGCGCTTGTCGAATTCTTTATTCTTTTTAGATGGCACTATTACCATATCGCCGGGCAACACCTGTATGTTACGGTTTAGGTAATTATCAGCATGGGTAAGGTCTATGTTTATCATCTTTACGCTGGCCCCATCCTGGCGTATTATTTTGACACATTTTTTGTTGGCATAAAAGTCAAAATCGCCGGCACGCGCAACAATGTCAAAAATGGTATTGTTGTCTTTATCTACCACAAACTTGCCGGGGGTTTTCACCTCGCCCAACACATTTATTTCTTTGTTTATCACCTTTACTTCTATAATGGGGTTTACAATCCATTTACCGTAAAGCTTAGCCAGGCTGTCTTTGGCTTCAATCACGGTCATCCCGCCAATGGCAAAATTGCCAATGCGGGGCAGAGTAACTTGTCCGTTGGCATCAACCAGCACCCATTTTCCATACACCTCGTTAGAGTTGTATATACCATACAAAGAGCCAATGCTTAAATCATCATGGTCCCAAATACTCATGGTAATTTTATCATCTTTCCTTATACGGTATTGGTAATCGGGCTTGTACATAAAAACACTGTCAGAGTAAACATGCTGGTATCGCACATCATCTTTATGCTCTTCCATAATGTTTTGTGTTTTGCACGATGACAATACAACAACCAGAAGTAGTATGTATAACAAACTTTTCATGGTTATCTTATAAAAAAGAGAAGATGCTTTTTAGCAAACTCTTACTGCGTTTTTTAAGTAATTCTTTTACAGTGATTATTTTTTTAATAGCCGCGTCAATACGTTTTAAGTCATCATCGCCTTTTACTATATAATCAAATGCACCATATTTCAAAGAGTTTATGGCTGTTTGAATATCATCCTGACCAGAGATAAAAACAACGTATATATCCGGATTGATACGTTTAATTTTCTTCAGCACATCAATACCGTTTAGTATCTCCATACCGTGGTCAAGAAAGATAACGTCAACACTTGTGTTAGTAAGAGCGGCAAGGCATGTAGTTCCGCTTTCAAAAGCCTGCACCGGGCCGTAGCCTAAGTTTATCAGGTGCTGTTCGTAGATGCTTAAGCTAAACGGATCGTCATCTACTATAAAAATGTTCAATTGTTCTGCTGTTTCCATTTTCTGTTTTATTATTTTTTCCAAACAGTAATGAAATACTATGCCAACAAATTAACTAAATGATTTTCAATTAATTAAAAATAAAAGGCAATGCTTATATATCTAAAATCAGGATTGATTTTCCAGAATATGGACAACGAAATGCTTAGAAATTGCCGCCGGTACTAATAAACAAAAAGCCCCTGATCTATCAGAGGCTTATGTTGTGATCCCGCTGGGACTCGAACCCAGGGCCCATACATTAAAAGTGTATTGCTCTACCAGCTGAGCTACGGAATCGGACCAATACTTTTGTGTAAAAGCGGGTGCAAAGATATTGATTAATATGAAAAACCCAACCCTCAAAGCAAAAAAAACTAAAAAAGTTTGCTAATCCCCGCCGGCCTTGTATTCCGAGCCTAATATAGGTGCCCTTTCATACGGTGCATTACGGTCAAACAAATAGCGGTAAGTAACCCATGTGCGATAATTAGCAAAACCCAGATTATCGCGCAGTTTAAGCATCTTAAGGTTAAAATCGCCTATCCAGCTAATTATAGTATCGTTGTAACGCTTTAGCGGCAGTATGGTGTAGTGGCCATGTATAACCAGTGCGGCCTCAACCCCCCGACCCTGAAAATTGCGGGATACACCAAACACTATACCCAGCATGGTGCGTGATGTACGGCGATATTTATGATACAAAAATTTAAGCTTACCCAGCAGGTTTAATTTACCGTTTACATATTTAAAAATTTGATTAAGCTCAGGTATGTTTACCCAAAAAGCAATGGGCTTATCATTATAGTAGGCAAAAATCACAATATCTTTATCCACCAAAGGCTTTAGCTTACCTACAATTTTTTGAGCCTGGTCAAGGCTCATCTCTTTAAAACCATCGTGACCTCCCCAAGCATCATTGTATACGGTCATAAAATCGGCAGCCACCTTATCCCAACTCATACCGCGTATATTGGTGGTTTTAAAAGCAGGGTCGTTACGTATAGCCTCGCTTTTATCAAAATAGCCTTGGTGAGCATCTACCAGTGGGCGTATCATGGCATACTGCTCAAAATACAACTTAAAGCCATAATTTTCAAACAAATTCTTATAATATTCAGGGTTATAGTTGTTAGTATAAATGTTGGGTGCCGTATAGTTTTCTACCAACAAGCCCCAAAAGTTATCACGCTCGCCAAAATTAATTGGCCCATCCATAGCTTCCATACCATGACCCTTAAGCCAGTTTTTGCAAGTATCAAATAACAGGTTGGCAGCTTCCTGGTTATCAATACACTCAAAAAAGCCCATTCCACCGGTTGGCTGCTTGTAGGTATTTGCGGTGCGGTCGTTAATAAAAGCCGCCACCCTGCCTATAATTTGCTCATTGTTATTGTATAACAAGAAACGAACAGCACGCCCATGCTTAAAAAATTTATTGCCTTTTGGGTCAAAAATCCGTTCAATGTCTGATTCTATATGTGGGATAAAGTTAGGGTCGTTTTTATAGAACCTATAATACATTTTTACCCACTTTCTGCCCAATTCAGGTGTTGTAACTTCAACAATTTTCATAGCTGCTAAGGTAAAAAAAAGGGGCAATTATATTTATGCCTAACCAAACCCTTATAGCTGTAAGATAAAGGACTCGTTTTGAGCATTTGTTTTTTAGTATTATAGTTTAGTTATTTCGTTTTCAATTTTTATTATTAGTTTATCTTTTTCATTCAAGGCTGTACACCGCACGGTTGTAGTAAAAATTTGAGTTTTTGCAATTGTTTTAGGATCTCCTTTTCAAAAGGGAGTAAATTCCGACGAATAGTCGGAAGACGAGGGATTTCCATAGGCATAGTAAGTAGTTTTCGACTTGCCCCAACATTCATCGTTGAGGTTATGCAAAGATACAACCTGGCATAGGCCTTTGTCAAGCAAAATTTGACAATAAAAATCTTGCATTTTTAACCAAAAAAGCAATATCTACACTACTAAATTAGCCATTTTTGACTAAATATTAGGTTTTAGGGTGTTAAAATTGTGCAAATTCAAGTTCCTTCTCAAGCTCTTTTACTATTCGTCTGTCACCAATACTATGGGTACTTATCCTAAAGGGGGATTTTTTATCACTATGTTATACAAAGTAACTTTATTATAGATTTGCTGTAGAATAGATTGTATGCTAACAGTTGCCGAAGAGAACTACATAAAAGCCATTTATAAGCTGGCTGAGCGTAACGAGATTGTTACCACTAAAGACATTGCCGACAGGGTTAATACCAAACCATCGTCTGTTAGTGATATGCTTAAAAAGCTGGCCGATAAAAAGTACATCAATTACGAAAAATACCAGCACATATCGCTTACCAAGCTGGGCGAAAAAATTGCCCTTAAAACCATACGCAAACACAGGCTTTGGGAGGTCTTTCTGGTAGAGAAACTGGGCTTTGGTTGGGACGAAATTCACCCCATAGCCGAGGAGCTGGAGCATATAAACTCTGACGAATTGGTAGACCGCCTGGACAACTTTTTAGGCAACCCAGAGTACGACCCGCACGGCGACCCTATACCTACGGCAGCGGGTAAAATAAATGCCATGAAGGTGAAAAAACTATCGGAAGCCGGTAGTGGCGAAACGGTTGTTATGACAGGCGTTGCCGACCATAGCGCGGGCTTTTTAAAGCACCTTAGCAAATTGAATATATCACTATCTACCAAGCTAAAAATAAAAGAGGTTAACGAGTTTGACCGTTCTATGATGATTAGCATTAGTGGAGAAAAGCCCCACTTTATTAGCTACGAGGTGGCCAAAAACCTGCTGGTTACTACCGCTTAATTATACCGTTAGCGCGCAGCTCAAAGTACTCTTCAATAGCCTCGCCCAAGGTCATATCGGTTTTCTTAAGAAACTCAGGGTCGGTTAGTATGGTAAGCGCGTATTGGTCGCCGGCAGCGAGTATGGCGGTGTGTATGGGGTTAAATATGCCTTCTTTAATGCCCCGTTCATAGTACTCTGTAAGTATTTTGGTGCTATAATCCCTAAACTGGTCTATCATTAGCCATATATCAGGGTATAGCTCTTTAAGGTCGGCAAGCAATAAAACAGAGGTGTCGGCAACTGTTTGGCAAAAATAAGCCACCGCGTTTTTATAACGGTCTATATAGGGCAACGTCTCATCGTGCAACCGTGTAACAAACCCTGCCGACCGGGCTATCTTATCGGTAATATAGAGGGCCAC
>CAMBQF010000029.1 GCA_945869825.1 Chitinophaga pinensis
AACACCAAAGAAAAGCGCCGCAAGCTCTATAACACCTGGCAAACCTACCGGAGGTTTAAACCAAACCTGGATACGGTGGCTGTTATATTAAATACAGGACAGGTTAAGTTACACCTGTTAACAGGCAAATACGATAAGGTACTCCCGCCATGGACGGTTAACCGCCTACTGAAAAAGCTGACCATTAACCCTGTAAACAACCAATTGGATAGTGGCCACGATTTAATTAGTTTGAAAACCTCAATTTACCTGGAAAGATATATCGGCGGCCGCAAATAAAAAAGCCCCTGCCGGTATCGGACAGGGGCATAATATTATAACTAAGGGTTAAATTAACCTTTAGGGCCAGCTTCGCTAGATACTGTTAGTTTTTTACGGCCACGTGCGCGACGGGCTGCTAAAACACGACGGCCATTAGCTGTCGACATGCGTTCGCGGAAACCGTGCTTGTTTACTCTTTTGCGCTTCGAGGGTTGATATGTTCTTTTCATCGTAATTCCGTTATTTTGTAAAAAGGACTGCAAAAATAGTACATTTTTCCATATTTCAAACCTTTACAATAAAATATTTTGTTATTCGTCTTAAATAAATGAACAATAGGGGAAAATTAGCCCACTACCAACGTACCTTTGTACTAATTACATTTTATGGCAGCCCGCAGAAACGAAGATAACGACTTACCAAAAGTAAAACCTACCAAAGAGAATATACTTAAAGCCACGCGCATTTTTAAGTTTTTAAAGCCATATCAGGGTAGATACATACTGGGGCTGATTTTCCTTGCCCTTACCGCTGCAACGGCTATTGGGTTCCCTATCCTGCTAAGCAAGCTTATAAACGCATCGGGGGTTAGCCCTACCGGAGGCGGGTTAGATATGATTAACAACCCTAAACTATCGCCAGACCAGCTCATAAAAAATATCAACGATTATGGGCTTATCCTGTTAGCGTTGTTTCTTGGCCAGGCAGTGTTTTCATTTTTCAGGGTAATGTTGTTTGTTGATGTAACCGAAAGTATGCTGGCCGATATACGCAAGGCTGTGTACAACCGCCTGGTACAAATGCCCATGTCGTTTTTCTCAGCCCACCGTGTAGGTGAACTTACCAGCCGCATATCTACGGATATTAGCCAGCTGCAAGACACCTTTACTACTACCATAGCCGAATTTCTTCGCCAGTTTATCATCATTATTGGCGGTATCATAGCCCTGGCATTTTTCTCACCTCAGCTATCATTGGTAATGTTGGCCATTATCCCCATTATGGCGGTTATGACCATCATCTTTGGCCGCTTTATACGCAAGGTAGCCAAGCAGGTGCAAGATAATATTGCCGAGTCTAATACCATTGTTGAAGAAACCATGCAGGGCATAGCCAGTGTTAAAGCATTTGCTAACGAGGCGTATGAAATTTTCCGCTACAACCGCGCTACTAACAACGTGGCCGCATTAGCCAAAAAAGGAGGTATATACCGAGGGGCATTCGCCTCATTTATCATATTAGGCCTTTTTGGTGGCATTGTGTTTATTATTTGGTATGCTACACGCATGCTTGCCGAAGGCACCCTTACCGTTGGCGAGATGATTGGCTTCCTGCTATTCACCGTTATGGTAGGCGCATCGTTTGGTGGCATAGCTGAACTTTATGCCCAAATACAAAAGGCCTTAGGTTCTACCGAGCGCATTATGGATTTGTTGGAAGAGCACCCTGAACCATTAGATACCAGCTACATATCGGCTAATGAAAAACTTAAACTGAAAGGGGAGATTATGTTTACCGATGTACGGTTTAGCTACCCCAGCAGGCCTGAGTCGGAGATATTACAAGGCTTATCATTCAAAGTACGTGTGGGCGAAAAGATTGCCATTGTTGGCCCCAGCGGTGCTGGCAAGAGTACTATTATACAATTGCTTATGCGCTTTTACAACCCTAATGCAGGGGTTATATCGTACGATGGAAAAGATGCGCAAGATTATGCCCTTACCAGCCTACGCAACAACATAGCCATTGTTCCGCAAGATGTGTTGTTGTTTGGTGGCAGCATTAAAGAAAATATTGCTTACGGCAAACCAGGAGCTACTGATGAAGAAATTATAGAGGCCGCTAAAAAAGCCAATGCGCATAGTTTTGTTACTGGCTTTACCGATGGGTACGAGACTATTGTAGGCGACCGTGGCACCCAACTATCGGGTGGGCAGCGCCAGCGCATTGCCATAGCCCGTGCTGTGCTTAAAAACCCGGCTATACTTTTGCTCGATGAGGCTACCTCATCGCTCGACTCTGAATCAGAAAAACTGGTACAGGAAGCACTGGATAAGCTAATGTTGGGCCGCACTTCGGTAATCATTGCCCACAGGCTTTCTACTATACGCGATGCAGACCGTATTTTGGTGGTTGACAAAGGGCAAATTGTAGAAAGTGGAAGCCACGAAGAGCTTATCCGCAATACCGAAGGCATCTACCATAACCTAAGCAAGCTACAGTTTGAAATAAACGACAACAGCAAAAAGGAGTTTTCAGAAAATTAATAGCGCTATTTAAAGGCTATCTCCCTTTATCTCTGACAACTATCGGGCGGAGTGTACCGAGACGCAAAGCGTATCGGGGAGGGGGGGGTAATGTTTCCCCCTATCCCCTAATCATATATCAATCACCCTATTAAAATTCATCTAATACCGTAACTATTGGCAGGGCTTTTGCATATAAGCATAGCAACACAGGCACACATCTTATGGCATACTTCTTCTCAACCAACTGTATTAAAAATGAAAATGCGATTTTTTTTGCGGGGGTTACTTATGCTGTTGCCCTTGGCTCTGCTCAGCTTTACAAACCCTACCCCACCCAAAGAGGGTAAAATATTTTGGGATGAAAATAACAACCTTAACTGGAATTTATTTCAGGTAAAACGAACCGCTGTGCACAACCACGCAGCCCAATCAAACATAGGTATCAGTAGCAGCTGCGAGTATAATAATAAAGGTGGCAAAATAACCATACGCGCTACCTTTAACCGTAGCAACTCCTGGGTGCGCCACGATTGTATTACTGATTACATCCTTAACCACGAGCAGCGCCATTTTGACATTAGCGAGTTGTTTGCCCGCAGGTTCCGCAAAGAACTTTCAGAGGCTAAACTAACCGCTACAAATTTCAATGCTAAGTACACCGCTATTTATAACAAAATTGTAGCGCAGCATAACGATTATCAAAACCTGTACGACATGCAAAGCGAGCATAGTATTGATGAGGCAGCCCAAACCCAATGGAATAATAAAATAGATACAGAGCTGGCAGAGTTGAAAGACTTTGCAGAACCTGTTGTCTCTGTTAAGTTCTAACAAAATATATTATTCGAATAAAAACCACGCGACCTTCTTTACTTCGGTAAGGGAGGCTGCGACTATTTATCACTCCCCTCTCCTTGTGAGAGGGGTTGGAGGTGAGGCTCTTTTCCTATATTTGCTTTAATGGATTTATCATACATCATCAACCACCTGGGCGAGGAACGCGACCTGTACTTTAACGCGGTTTCTCCCCCCATTATACAAAGCAGCAACTTTGCCTCTAAAACGGTGGCCGATATGCGCCACACTTTGCAAAACGAGTTTGAAGAGCCTTTTTATACCCGCGGCTACAACCCAACCGTAGGCATACTGCGTAAAAAACTGGCGGCTTTAGAGGGAGCCGAAGATGCCTTGGTAACATCTAGCGGAAGCGCCGCCTGCGCCATTGCAGTTATGGGCAACCTAAAAGCAGGCGACCATGCCATTTGTGTCAACAAACCATATAGCTGGACAAACAAACTATTTAATAATATACTGGCAGGCTATGGGGTAGAAACTACTATGATTGATGGCACCGACCCTGAAAATTTTGCCAGGGCTATTAAGCCTAATACCAAACTCATTTTTTTAGAAAGCCCGAACTCGCTTACGTTTGAGCTGCAAGACCTTGAAGCCGTTGCTGCCATTGCCAAAAAGCACAACATAATAACCGTTATAGACAATAGCTATTGTTCCCCAATCTATCAGCAACCCATAAAAATGGGTATTGATATTACGGTACACTCAGCCACCAAGTACTTAAACGGCCATAGCGATGTGGTAGCCGGTGTACTTTGTGGTTCTAAAGAAATGATAAGCCGCTTATTTGCTTCAGAGCTTATGACCTATGGCTCTATCATCTCACCCAACGATGCATGGCTTATGATACGTGGCCTGCGCACCTTACCCATCAGGCTTGAGCGTTCTAATGCAACAACTACAAAAGTTGTAGCATATTTAGAAAACCATCCAAAGGTTAAACAACTCTACTTTCCATTTTCTAAAAGCTTTCCGCAGTATGAATTGGCTAAAAAGCAAATGCAGGGCTGTGGGGGCTTATTTTCTATTGTGTTAGATGTGGAGAATATGGAGCAGGTTGAAACCTTTTGCAACAACCTGCAACGCTTTTTAATGGCTTGTTCGTGGGGCGGGCACGAGTCGCTTATATTCCCAAGCTGCTCCCTGCTAACATCGCAAAGCTATAACCACCCATATATTAAGTGGAACATGATTCGCTTTTATGTGGGGCTTGAAGATGCAGATATACTTATCGCAGACTTAGAAAATGCTTTTGCTAAAATTTAAAAGCCCAATTTTTCCTTTTAATGTACAGTGGTTTTGTCAATTAATTAGCGATATTTGAGTTTACAAAATTTTCGCTTAATCGATGAAACATCTTTATTCTAAACTGGCAAGCATATTATTTGCTGCCTTGTTATTTTCAAATCCGGTCAAAAGCCAAACGGTGCCTCAGTACACAGCAGAATTAGTCAGGCATTTTGACATTAGTCAGATAGACTCTACACTTAGCGCCAATGGTATTCCCGGCGCTCTGTTTGTTTTAAGCTATGAGGTTGATGTGTACCGCATTATTTACCGCACTCCAGCCGCGGCAGGCGACTCACTTACATTTGCATCGGGCCTTGTTATTTTACCTACTGACGATACTTGCCAGGTACCAATCATCAGCTACAACCATGGAACCCAGCTTAAAAAGAGCGATTGCTTTTCTAACCTTTCGGGCGAGTGGTTTTTAGGTGTGGTATCATCTGCTACAGGCTATGCCGCCGTATTGCCCGATTATTTGGGTATGGGCTACAGCCCCGTGTTCCACCCGTACCAGCATGCCAAAACCGAAGCTTCGGCAACTGTTGATTTAATTCGTGTTTGCAAAGACCTTGCTTCTGAAAATGAGTTAAACCTGAATGGCCAGATATTCCTTATGGGCTACTCACAAGGCGGGCACGCCGCAATGGCTACGCACAAAAGCATGCAGGAAGACTTTCCTGACGAATTTACCGTTACCGCATCGGCTCCTATGAGCGGAGCGTATGATATGAGCGGTGCACAATTTGACTTTGTTGCATCTTTTGAACCCTATGCTCAACCCGGTTACCTGCCTTACCTTATTAAAGGCTACCACGAGGCTTATGGCGATGCTTTATATACCAGTTGGAGCGACATTTTAAAATCGCCCTACGATGTTACTATACCTCCATTACTTAGTGGAGAATACTATATGAATGTAGTAAATGATGCAATGCCTAATGTACCCCGGGAAATTATTGACAGCGCATATTCGGCTGAATTTTTTGCCGACAGCCTACACCCTTTCCGTGTTGCGCTAAAAGAAAACAACGTTTACCAATGGGTACCCAATTGCCCTGTGCGTTTAAACTATTGCACATCTGACGAAGAAGTAAACCCTTTAAACGCATCTGTAACCTACAACTGGATGAATAACCAGGGGGCCCAGCAAGTGCAAAAAATAAACCGGAGCGAAACGTTAAGCCATTTTGAATGTGCGCAACCCAGCATTGTACTTACCAAATTCTGGTTCGATTCATTAGCAACCTTTTGCCAGGCTGCTGTAGGCTTAACTGACAAACCATTTACATCGCAAGGCTGGACGATTGGCAATAATTATCAGGAAGGCAAAATAATGGGCATTATAAATAACTACACCGGAAACTATTTTGATGTCTACATATACTCATCTACCGGCAAATTAGTTAAAGCCCAACAAAATATTAATACCCCTAACTTTACTATTGATGTTGCCAACCTACCTGCAGGCATATATGTTGTTTGGAGCAACTTAGGAAGCGGATTGTGGTCTAAATTCGTAAGATAATTTTTAAATTAAAAACTCTTATACCATAAAGCCCTGCTACATGCGGGGCTTTTTTATTGTTTAACATTTATTGCAATAATTATGTACAACATCAAACAAAAAGAAGTATTAATGATTATTGTAAGCATCTGATAAATATATAAAACGGGGTATTTTTTTACAAGTTTTAATGCCTATCTTAGCCCAACCATAATTATATAATTACGCATAAAACATTAAATGAAAGTAAAAGGTACAATTAAGTTTGTTGCAAAAGACAAAACTCAATTCTTTAACATACTAAAAAAGCGTGTTGACGCTTACTTCGAAGAAAATAATATTTCTAAGCACGCCAACGCTACGATGGTTTTAAAAACCATTATAATGATAACGGGCTACTGCACACCCTTTATTGTTTTGCTTGCCGTTAACCCTCCGTTTTGGATGGCACTGCTACTTTGGACATTAATGGGCGTTTTCCTTGCCGGTATTGGCATGAGTGTTATGCACGATGCAAACCACGGTGCCTATTCTGATAATAAATATGTGAATATAGCAGTAGGGCACAGCCTTAATTTATGCGGAGGCCTTGTACATAACTGGAAACTTCAGCATAATATCCTTCACCATACCTACACAAACATATCAGGCATGGACGAAGACATTGCCGACCGTTTGGTACTAAAATTCTCTCCCCATACAAAGGTTAAATGGTTTCATAAGTTTCAGCCAGTATATGCTTTTATGTTTTATGGGTTAATGACTTTTTACTGGATAATTTTTAAAGATTACATTCAATATGCGCAGTTTACGCGTAATGGTGTAAACCCCAATAGCCGCAGAGAAAACGCATCGCTGTTAACTCGCCTTATCTTACTTAAAGGCACCTATATGTTTGTAATGCTGGCAGTACCTACACTATTTTTTGGCATACCATTTTGGCAAATATTTTTAGGCTTCTTCTTAATGCATTATACTGCGGGTATTATCCTTAGCCTGGTATTTCAATTAGCCCACACGGTTGAAGAAACCAGCCACCCACTGCCTAACGAAAACGGCATTATTGAAAACGATTGGGCCATACACCAATTAAATACCACTGTTAATTTCTCTCGTAACAACAAGGTTTTATCTTGGTACGTTGGTGGGCTTAACTTTCAGGTAGAACATCACCTGTTTCCCCGTATTTGCCATGTGCATTACCCCGAAATTGCACCTATTGTTAAGCAAACTGCCGAAGAGTTTGGTATTCCTTATCTGGAGCAGAAATACTTTAGCAAAGCGCTAAAATCTCACTTTGCGGCATTAGAGCGTTTTGGCAGGCTACCCCACCCCGATGAGATATTCGCCTAATAAATATTGCTATTTATTTTTGTTCTTTTTCAATATATTGCATTCATTATACTCAACTAAATGAAAGTAGTTAAATTATGTGCCTTAGCTATTGCTATGGCCTTCTCAATCCAAGGTAACGCGCAAAGCTCTGCCGGAAATACCTTTAAAATGCCAGCCAAAATAACATCAGCAGATTTTATGGCAAACCATATTGTGCTTAAGCTTAAGCCACAGTATAAAGCCTATGGCAATGGCACAACCATAACCCACCCCAATGTTGCAGCTATTATGCAACAGGTAGGGGCTGATAAGGTATACCGCAAGTTTCCGCATGCGCAGGCACCTGAGCGTGAGTTTAATGCCTATGGCCGCAAATATGCCGACCTTACTCTTATTTACGAAATACATTACACAGGCAACATTAGCCTTGAAGCAGCTATAAACCGCTTTTTAAAAACAGGCTTGTTTCAATATGCCGAACCGCATTACCTACCCAAACTAACCTTCACCCCTAACGACCCACAAGCCGGTAACCAATACCATTTAGCTAAAATAAAAGCTATTCAGGCGTGGGATGTGTCGCAGGGCGATACCAATGTGGTAGTGGGCATTACCGATACCGGTACAGACCCTACACACCCCGACCTTCAACCACAGGTTAAGAAAAACCTTGCCGACCCTGTAAATGGTATTGACGATGATAACGATGGGTATATTGACAATTTTGTTGGTTGGGATTTAGGCCAAAACGATAATAACCCTGCTACACCGGGTGGTGCAGGCCATGGCATACACGTAACGGGCCTTGCCGCTGCGGCTACCAACAACAATACGGGTATTGCAGGCATTGGCTTTAAGTGCAAATTTCTCCCTATTAAAATTGCCGATGGTACAGGTGCTTTAACAGTAGCTTATGAAGGTATAACTTACGCAGCAGACCATGGCTGTAAAGTAATAAACTGCTCATGGGGAAGTAACTTTGGCGGTAGCTCCGGGCAAGATGTTATAGACTATGCAACAATTAACAAAGACGCCCTTGTTATAGCTGCGGCAGGTAACGATGCATCTGAAGAACTTTTCTACCCCGCATCATACAACTATGTGCTTAATGTGGCTTCTACCAATAACATCGACCGCAAATCTAGCTTTTCAAACTTTGGATACAATATAGATGTTTGCGCACCCGGCGATAACGTTCTATCAACCTGGGAAAGTGGCACCTACCTTAACTCAAGCGGAACCTCTATGGCATCGCCTGTTACAGCCGGGGCTGCTGCCGTGGTACGCTCACAATTCCCAGCATACAACGCACTACAAACGGGCGAAAAACTGCGTGTTACAGCTGACTTTATTGATAATACCTCGGGCAACCAGTTTTGGGCCAACAAGCTGGGCACAGGTCGTATCAACCTGTTCCGCGCGTTATCAGAGAATAACTCTCCATCTGTTATCATGACATCAAACACCATGACCGATGGTAATGATAATGCTTTTGTTATTGGCGATACTGTTGCTATACGCGGTATTTATACAAACTACCTTGCCCCTACCTCCAACCTTACTGTTACACTATCTACCACATCTGTATTTGTAACCGTAACACAACCTACTGCAACTATTGGCGCGGTGGCAACTATGGGCACAGGCGATAATAACAGCGCTCCTTTTAAACTTGTGGTTAACCCTAACTGCCCGCTTAACCAGTCGGTAACGCTTAAGTTTACATTTACTGATGGTACATACACCGCAACACAATATTTACCAATTACATTTAATGTTGACTATATCAACATTGCTATTAATGATGTAGCTACTACTATTACCAGCAAGGGGCGTATTGGGTATAATAACGATGGGCAGGCTAATGGCCTTGGCTTTACTTACCTTGATAATGGTACATTAATGTACGAAAGTGGTTTGATGATTGGTTCTTCATCAAGCGTAGTATCAGACATTGTACGTGGCACAACTGGCAACACATCTGATGTTGATTTTCAGTCTGAGCAAAACGTTTTGCGTATCCAACCTCCACAAACATCAGAGTTTGATGTGTTCGGTATATTTAATGACGACTTGGGCGTTCCTTCGCAAGGCTTACAAATTGTTCATAATGCCTATGCATGGACAACCCCTGCCGACCGCAAATATGTTATAGTTAAATACAAAATCATCAATACATCTAACCAACCGCTAAGCGACCTGTATGCAGGTATTTTTACCGATTGGGATATAATGGACTACAGCCAAAACCGCGCAGGTTACGATGCTAATACCCGCATGGGCTATTCATTCAGCACAGAGAATAATGGCTTATATGCAGCGGTTAAACTGCTTAGCCCAGGCACACCTATTGTTTACGGTGTAGATAATGTTGATGGTGGCAATGGCGGGCTTAACCTAGTTGATGGTTTTGACACCGGCGAGAAATACACCAGCCTTTCAACTGTGCGCGATGGAGCAGGCCTGAACGGAACAGGTAACGATGTTATCGATGTAGTGTCTACAGGCCCATTTAGCCTTGCACCAACCGATACTGTTGTTGTAGCCTTTGCACTTATTGCAGGAGATAATTTAGACGACCTGAAAGCAAGCGCAACAGCCGCCCAAATAAAATATGATAATGCCCCATTGGTTATAAACGCTTTGGCTACTAAGCCCTACGAAATACACACCTACCCTAACCCGGTAAACGGACAGTTATTCGTAAGCATCAACGCTAAAAACAACGCTGCAATGAAACTATCGATAGTAGATATGACAGGCCGTGTAGTAGCTACCCAAAATGCTGAACAAGGCACAGGCAAAGCCCTTTATACATTCGACATTGCATCTCTACCAGCAGGTATGTATATGCTAAGCATAGACAGCACCAACGGACGTGAGGTTCGTAAGGTAGTAGTGAAAAACTAACTATAGAAATTAGCGAATGAGCTAATTAGATAATAAGCGAATGAATTAGCCCTTACTTAATGTGGGGGCTTTTTTATTGAGTAACATTTGATATTAATTAACGTATTTGAGCAATGCCTAAACAACTGCTTTTACTATTTGCTATTGCAGCTATTCTATTTGCTTGTAATAACCCTAAAACAGGGGAAAAGAAATACACTATGCATGAGTGGGACTCAATCTCTAAAGCCCAACACGAACAGGAGTTTGATAGCGTGTTGGCTGAGTATGTTAATATGCATCCCGGAGCTATAATACCTCAATCAAATGACACTAAATACTTATTATACAGTAAGTACATAGACAACCAATATTCAGGATTAATATTTGAACATAGAGCTATAGGTTGGCAATGCGGAGAGCATAGTGTATTATACGCTTATAATGATACTTGCAGCACTTTGGTAAAATTACCGGACATGCAACGACCTAATCTTGACACAACTGAATTTCCGGAATTTGCCAACGATTTCAATGCTTTGCTGAATAAGTTCAACATTAAATATGGAACTACATTTTCATTTTTAGATATGATAATGCGTCAATATTTATATAGTACACGATTATATTCGGACGAAATACCGAAGTTAATTGTGTCGTATGAAAATGAAGTAATACCAATGACTATATGCGGGGAACAATGCAGAAAAGAATATCAGCAAAACTTAAAATCCATTATAGAATATGTAAAAGAAGATGGTACTAATACGAGAGTATATCAGTGTGGTTTTTACTTTACAATTATTAAACTAAATGGCGGAATTAGTGAACAGAACAATCGCATTAAGTCAATAAAAATATTGAATACACATTGCTATTGTAGCATCTGCATTTAATTACTTATACCTCACCTTATAGTACAGGATAATCATCACCAGTAAAATAGTAGTTCCGTTGCAGAATATAAGTGGCCAGGCCATAATCATAAGGCCATAAATAAGCCATAGGATAACACCTGCAGCCATTAGCAAAAACATACCTAACGATATATCTTTGGTTGATTTGGTTTTGATAACGCGCACTACCTGCGGCACAAACGATACCGTAGTTAAAAATGCTGCCGTATGGCCTAATACATCGCTTAATTGTATATTCATCGGGTAAAAAGGGCGGCTGCCCATTCGTTATTACTAATATGTTTTATGTAGGTAAAGCCATGTGGTGCTGCGGCTTCGGCAATATCGGCTAAGTCGTGCGTAAAAAAACCGCTGAATAAAATAGGTGTGCCCGGCTTGCTGATTTTAGCCAGGTTGCCCAGGTTTTGAATGATGATATTCTTATTAATGTTTGCCAGTATAATATCGTATTCAGTACCTGCAAAACTATCTAATGGTTTGGCGGCAGAAAGGTCGAACTTTTCCATCCCGTTTTTGCGGAAGTTCTCTTCTGAATTTTCAATAGACCATTCGTCAATATCAATAGCCGTAATGCTTTTGGCGCCCAGCTTATTGGCAACAATAGAAAGTACACCCGTACCGCAACCGTAGTCAAAAACCGTTTTACTGGTAAAGTCTAAATCGCGCATCAGGCGGATAACTGACACTGTAGTTGGGTGGTGCCCCGTACCAAACGACATTTTAGGGTCAATAAGGATATCCAGCTCCACATTTTCCGGCTTCGGGTGGAACGATGCACGCAGGCAGCAAAAATCATCAATCATTACCGGTTCGTAATTCTTCTCCCACTCCTCGTTCCAGTTCTGCTGCTCTATTACCGTTATTTTATAAGGCGGTTTGTTATGCGGAAACAGGGCGTGCAACATTGTTTCCAAACGTTGCGCATCAAACTCCTCTTCCTGCACATACGCTTTCAGGCCTTCATCACTTTCAGTAAAGCTTTCAAAACCCAGCTCGGCCAGTTCGGCAGTAACAATATCGCGCACTACACTATCGGTAGTGGTTAGCTCAACCTCAACGTAGTTCATTGCAAATTTTTAAAAAGTCATCAGCAACCAACGCGGCACCGCCTATAAGTCCGCCATCAATATCTTCTTTGGTAAACAAGCCTGCCGCGTTTTGCGCGTTGCAGCTTCCGCCATATAATATTGTAATATTGTCGGCCAGCTCTTGCCCGAATTTTGTAGCTATCTGCCTACGGATAAATGAGTGCATCTCCTGCGCCTGCTCGGGGCTCGCTGTTAACCCTGTACCTATGGCCCAAACAGGCTCATAAGCAATAACGGTTTTTGCAGCGTGTTCAACAGTAAAATTAAACAGCACGTATTCCAGCTGTTGGGCTACCACTTCAAAATGGCGTTCTTCTGTACGTTCCAAATGGTTCTCGCCAATACAAAATATGGGGGTTAAATTATGGTCGTAGCAACGCTGTAGTTTAGCCTCTAACACATCAGGTGTTTCAGCATACAGCTGGCGACGCTCAGAGTGGCCCACAATGCAATACGTTGCTCCTACCGACTCTATCATACCTGCTGAAACTTCGCCGGTATAGGCCCCATTATTACGGCTGCAGCAGTTTTGGGCTGCTACTTCGGCCAGGCCGGTGGTCTCGGTAACCAAACGTTCAAGGTATACAAACGGGGGCGCAATAACCACTTTACAGCTTGCAGGGTTTTGCCTAAGGCCAAAGGTTATAGCCTGCATAAGCTCTATAGCCTGTGGCAGGGCTTTGTTCATTTTCCAGTTGGCGGCAACTATTTTTGCTCTCATAATCTATTTTAAAATATAGCTTTCCAAACGAGCTACCGTATTGGCCCACACATAGTTTTTAGTAATAAACGTATGGGCATTGGTTGCCATTTGCAAGGCAAAGCTTTCATTATTCAATAAGTTAGCAATAGCGGCGGCAAAACTTTCGGGCGTATCTGCCACTGAAATTTCAGTGCCATTTTCAGCGCCTATTGCGTTATTGGCCATGCTTGTTACCACACAAGGTACGCTAACAGCCATAGCCTCTAAAATTTTATTTTGCATACCCACGCTAATTAGCATTGGGGCGGCAAATATACGGGCAGATGCATAACAAGCCCATTTATCATCAATCCAACCACTAACCTCTACATGGTTATTTTGCAGGGCAAGCACCCGCTTATGGGGTTCGGCACCCGCAATCAGCACCTTTAAATTAGGGACTTGCTTAGTTAAAAGTGGTACTACTTTTTGGGCTAAAAATACTGCGCTTTCTACATTTGATGTGTACCCCATATTGCCGAAAAACAATACATCGTATCGTTTATTAAGCTTAGCAGTATGCTGGTAATCAAAGTCAATACCGTTAGGTATTACCTCTATACTTTTGGTATCTTTTACAGGGAGTAAATCCCTGTCTTGCACACTTATAATAGTGTGTTTTTGAAAGTATGGGTATACGTCACGCTCATACTTCAATACCCGCTCGTTTTCAGCACCAAAAATTATTTTCTCAGGGCCTGATGATACCTGCTTACGGCGCAACATATCCGCCGAAAACACATCCATATAATCCAATAATTTATTGGGATGGTTATAGCCTTTTACATATTCTGCCATGCGCAAAAGCTGGCAAACAATAGCATCAGGCTTAATAGTATCTAAATCAGCATGAATTGAATTTTTAATCGCACTACGGTAAAAATACCCAACCTGAAAAGGCAGGCCCGAAAACAACGCGCCAACGATGCCCAACCCAATACCGGGTTTGCTTATTGGGTAAATTTTAATATCAGTACAAAATAATTTTAAATGGGTAATATGTTCTGCTGAAACCTCACCATCGCTAAGGCAAATAAGGTAAACGCTGTTGTTTTTAGCTAAATGCTTAAGCTGGTGATAAGCACGTACTTTATCGCCTTTATCTAACGGGTAAGGAAAACGGGAAGCCAAAAAGGCGATTTTCATTGCGTTTACTTTAGCTCAAAAGTATAAAAAAAACGTGCCGTATGGGGTAAAGCCACCACACGGCACGAAAAAACCTAATTATGAAAAAATTACTACTTATAAAGAACTTTATATACAACAACCGATGGTACAACATTGTTTATGTATTTCCATCTAAAAAATAGCAGTTTTTTAGGTTCTATAATCTTACCAAATTCCTATATTTGTAGCATAGGCCCTATGTACATGCTTAAACGATTATATACCTGTTTGTTATTTATTTGCTTTGCCACATCAGCATTATCTGCCCAAGAGTGTGGCTTTGTATATGTAACCCCAAATGGCGCTAATAGCGGTTCCGCAGGCACCAAGGCTACCCCTGCAAACCTTGCCTATGGGCTAAGTTTGCTGAATGGCACTAACAATATCATGCGCATAGCGCAGGGTACGTATGATATACAAAGCGCTATTACCATACCTTCAAACATTACCTTAGAAGGGGGCTTCAATGCTTCAACATGGGTAAAAAGCAATTCTACCCCAACTATTATACGCCGTACATCGGCCAACATATTAAGTTCACCCAACAGGTTAATAGGGCTTTCTGCAATTAACAGCACCAACTTCAACCTATTAGACCTTACTATTATTGTTGATGATGCAGTTGGTAACGGCGTTACTACTTATGGCATTTACGTAAGCAACTGTTCTAATTATGTTATATCGCGTTGTATTATTGATTGCGGTAAGGGTTCAGCTGGAGTAAATGGCTTACCCGGTTCTGGTGGCTTAGCCGGCAGCAATGGTGGTAATGGCGAATCGGGCCAGGATGAAGGCAACTGCTGCCGAATGCCAGGGCCGGGCGGTACAGGCTCGTTCCCTGGAAGTAATTCTGGTGGCAATGGGGGCATGGGCGCTAACCGCGGTGCTTTTGATGTTGATGAACAAAATGTTTTAGGACAAACACTATACTATGCCTGCTGCGACTATTCTAACGATGGCCCTCCTGGGCAATCGGGCGCAGGGCAGGGCGGCGGACAAGGCGGCAGTGGTGGTCAAAAGCTATGTAACCTTACTTATGCACAAACCAATTGCTTAGCCGATTTACCAAACCAGGGCGGCACAGGTGCTGACGGTGCAGACGGGCTTACAGGCCTTGTAGGTTTACAAGGTGTGGCTCAACATACCGGAGGCTATTATGTACCGGGTACAGGGGCGACAGGCCAGGCCGGATTGACCAACGGTGCAGGCGGCGGCGGTGGTGGCGGCGGCGGTGCCAAAGGTTGCGAGCCTGCGGTACTAAACCCTTTAGATGGTGATACCGTTTACTACACATCGGGTAGCGGCGGCGGTGGCGGCGGTGGCGGCGAAGGTGGCCAACTGGCACAAGGTGGCAGTGGCGGCAGCGGTGGTGGTGGCTCTTTTGGAATATACATAACCGGTAACGGCATTAACGGAACTGTACAAGATTGTAATTACCTATTAGCACAAGGCGGTGCTGGTGGCGCAGGCGGTGCCGGTGGCATTGGCGGCGTTGGTGGGCAAGGTGGCGAAGGTGGTTACCTTGGTGATAACGGCCCGACAAATAGTTGCAACACCGGCCGTGGCGGAAATGGCGGCGATGGTGGAAAAGGTGGAAACGGCGGGGCAGGTGGCGCAGGCTCTAATGGTATTAGTGTTGGTTTGTACCAAGACCCAACAGGCATACAGGTGCTAAACCCAAACAACTACAACCCTTTTGCTCCTAACGTTTTTGTTTCGTACACTGGTTGTTCTAAGTCTGACATTATAATTTCTACCGATGCTACAGGCCTTGTAAACTGGCAATTTGGCTTTAATGCTAACCCACCATTGTCTGATCAGGCTTCCGATACAATCCGTTATACCGGTTTAGGCTTGCGCTCTATTACTGTTATTGTTGATGGTGTGCCATACAACTTTGCCAACTTTGTAAATGTTGACCAAACCTATGTACAGCCTGCTATACAGGCATCTGCAACAACCATATGTGTAGGTAGTAGTGTTAACTTTAACACACCAGCCACCATGCAGGGCTACACCTGGACATTCCCCGGAGGTTCACCGGCCAGTTCATCGTCTCAAAATGCGGGCAGTGTTGCTTTTAACACAGCAGGCACTTACAATGTGCGTCTGCAAACACAAAGCTGCTGTGGCATATCAGACACTACCGTTCAAATAAAAGTGCTTAACAATGTGCAGGTGGCCTTAGCTAACGATACCGCCATTTGCTTTACCGACCCATTGCCCATACTTAACGCAGGCAACCCGGGTGCTACCTACGTGTGGACTAAAAACGGCACACCTATAGGTGGCAACACCCCTACGTTACAAACTACAGGGGCCGGCACGTATAATGTTACCGTTAGCTATGGCACAGGCTGTACAGGCACTGATAGTTACACGCTTACCATCAACACATCAATACCTGTTGATTTAGGAACCGATACTACAGCGGTTTGTATTGGCGCACCATTGCCTATATTAAACGCAGGCATACCCAACAGTACCTACCAGTGGAAACTAAATGGCAACCCAATAGGCACTAACACACAAACCATACAAACCACCTTGCCGGGTGAATATGAAGTGTTTGTAACCAGCCCTACAGGCTGTTTTGGGTCTGATCTTACACAACTACTTATAAGCGACCCACAGGTAAACCTAGGTTTAGACCAAAGCGTTTGTGCTAACGACCAGTTCCCTATTCTTGATGCAGGCAACGGCCCGGGCGCTACTTATGTGTGGACATTAAACAACAACCCCATTGGTGGCAATACACAATTGCTAACCACATCGGGTGCGGGAACATATGTTGTTAACCTTACCAACCAATTTGGTTGTAACGCCAGCGGCGACTTTGATTTAACAGTTAACCCAACCTTATTTGCATCTATAACCTGCCCTCCTTCAGTTATCCTGGGGCAATCGGTAAGCTTTACAGATGGTACCACCCCCAACCCGCAAACATGGGTTTGGAATTTTGGCGATAATTCACCTGTAGACAATAACCAAAACACAAGCCATACCTACAACGATATTGGCCTGCACCCTGTGTTTATGATTGCATCAAACGGCTTATGTTCTGATACAGCTTATTGCCTGATTGATGTATTGTATGATTGCAACGCATTAGGCTTAAATGCCGCATTTAGTATTAGTAATGATACTATTGATATTGATGGCTTTGGCTATGCTGAATTTACAGATAATTCTAACCCGCCTGCTACAGGTTGGCTTTGGAACTTTGGCGATGGCGAAACAAGCACCCAGCAAAACCCAGTGCATTTGTACATAACGCCTGGAACCTATACTGTAACACTAACTATTACCAATTACAATTGTACATCGCAAACCACGCAACAGGTAATTGTTATAGATTCTGAAACGGCTATAACAGAGCTTACCAACGGAGGAGTTGTTAAGGTGTTTCCCAACCCGGCAACAGATGTGTTAAACATAGTATTGCCAGATATGGTTAGCAAAGCCCAATTTGAATTGTATGATGCAACGGGCAGGGTTGTTATAACCCAACAGCTTGTAACCAGTACAACCCAGGTAGATGTAAGCCCGCTAACAGCAGGCATGTATTTCTTTAAATACTACCTACCTAATACGGGTTATGCAGGGGCAGGCAAACTGGTTATCAAATAAGTTAACGCACAAAAAAATCCCCCGACGAAAGCCGGGGGATTTTTTATATTAAACAACTAAACCTTTTAAAATTTAACTCCCACAGTTACAAAGAAACTGCGGCCATCGCCGGGTAAAATGCCGGGGCCTGGGTAACCACCGGCCCTGCGGGTATAATAGCGTTGGTTAAATACATTATTCACTCCGCCTTTAAAAACATAGTGCCCTTTAACAACAATGCCTACACTCCAATCGGCAACGGTATAGGCGGGTACAATACCGGCATTGCCTGTTTTGCTGCTTTCTGTGTTATTGGCGTCAGCAAAAACCTTATCTGTATAAGCTATTTGAAACGAGGTTGAAAACGATTTGTAAGAGTAGTTAATACCGCCACGGATTATTTTTGAAGGTGCATACTCTACTTTTTTACCTTTCATTTCAACTTCAGTATTGGTCCCTCCGTTTATCAACCCATCAGTATATTCAGCATTTTGTATGGTACCCGATGCGTAAACAGATAAGCCGGCAAATTTAGCAGGCCTTATTAGCTTAAGCAGGTTAAACTCTACATAAAACTCAGTACCAAATGTTCGGCTGCTGTTAAGGTTGGTAACCAATTGGTAACTATTGCTACCGTTGGTTATAGTAATACGGCCTGCGCGGTTATTGTATTGCAGGTAAAACGCACTTACATCAAAATTAAGCCAGTTTTTAATAAAGCCGCGCCACCCCAAATCGGCAGTATAGCCTTTGGCATCTTTCAGGTTAGGGTCTATAACATCAGATGTTGCGGCCGGGGTAATATCGCCATACAACACAGGGCGGTATGCCTGTGCAAAATTGCCATACAGCTTGGTGTTTTTACCCGTTGCTAAACCGATGCCCACACCAATTAATGGAAATGTGCGGGCGGTAGATGTATTGTATACAAATGGACTTTGCTCATCAACAGCATTAGCAAGGTATTCAAAACGTATACCCGGGCTTAGAGTAAGCTTAGTCCCAATGCGGAACACATTTTCTGCAAAAGCGGCAATGTTTTGTGTAGTAAAAGTAAAATCGCGCTGTAAAGAGTCGGCAAAGGCATTGGTAAAATCAGCATCGTTGCCATTAGAGCCTATATACCTGACACGCCCGGTATTACCGTTGTAGTAACGTAAGCCTGCGGCCAGGTTATGGTTTTGCCCAAGCAATTTATAATTGTACAAAAAGCGTGCTTCGGTGCCAAAATTGTTGTACTCATCGGCATCAACCTGGCGCGCACCCATATTGTCAACATTAAGGTCGCCATTGGCTTTTCCAATATTTCCAGTAAAACCAATGCTCTTACGGTCTCCAAATATTGCAAACGCTTTTATGTTCAGGCTCAAATTATCATTTATAGCATAATCAAAATCAAGTGCAGGCATGCTCCATGTAATATTCAGCCAGTTGCGGGGGCGGTACGATGCGCGGGCATCAATAGCAAATAACGAATCGTTAAGCCCACCGGCTTGTTGAGAAAGGAAACCCATTTGGGTAAACTCCCCTTTAAGTTTCATTTTTTCATTTATCTGGTAGTATACAGCGCCATAGCCTGAATTGTAGTTGTAGCGTGAG
Source organism: Chitinophaga pinensis (assembly GCA_945869825.1). Classification (GTDB taxonomy): domain Bacteria; phylum Bacteroidota; class Bacteroidia; order CAMBQF01; family CAMBQF01; genus CAMBQF01. Next base: position 19,506 of record CAMBQF010000029.1, read on the forward strand.
TTTTTGCGCCAGCCATCAGCATTGCGGTGGTTAAAAAAGCCCATATACCCCCATTTACCTTTAGTACCCGATATACCAGTGTATGAATTAAACACTCCATAGCTACCTGCTGTCTGGTAACTCTCAATACTAATAGGCTGGGTAGGGTTTGGCTTTTTAAAACGATAGTTTACCAACCCGCCAAACTGGGGGCCAAATTGTAGTGATGCAGCCCCGCGGACAAACTCTACCCCTTCAAGGGCTTCAAAAGCCGGGGTATAATAGGCTTCGGGATAGCCAAAAGGGTCGGCGGCTATATCATACCCGTTCTGCCTGTTGTTAAATTCCCACGACCGGTTAGGGCTAAGGCCACGGGTGGCAATTCCTACCTGAATACCTGTTCCATCATTTTCCCATATCATAAGGCCCGGCACTTTAGCAAACGATTGCCTGGTGTTGTTTACTGCAACATTAGCATCAATGTGCTGCATATCTACCAATTCAGTTTTTTTACCTGCATAAAGGTATACGCCTTCAACATCATCTATCCGTTTTATACCTTTAAATGCCCCTTGTGGGTCGCTAATAGAAACCTCCTTAAGTTTTACGGTATCTTTAATAAGAGTAACCTGCGAAAATGCTTTGAACGAAGAAGATAAAAATAGGACTACGATTAATTTTCTTAAAATGAACATACCAATGCTTAATTAGACTAATTATAAATAATGGCGCAAAGAAACTTCTTTTTTAGACTCATTCCAAATAATTACTGAGCTTTGTTAAATTATATTTATAGTCTTCAAATACACAGATGAAAAAGTTAAATACAGTATTAGTAATTGCGTTTGCAATAGTTGCAAATTTTACATTGAAAGCCGGCCCTGGCGATACTACCGTTGTGCAGGTTATGACCTATGGCTCTGCCCAGGACACTACCGTGCTTTTCCCCCCGGCCAGTTTATCAGCCTATAAGGTATTAATGATGTATAAGCTAAAATGCAACCCGGCGCAAAGCCCTGCTTGTGGAGAGTGGGATTACCTAACCTACACTTATTTATACAAAGGCACAGGCGCAAACGATTCTACTGTAGCTTCTATAGACACTACGTTTGATAATAATCAGAATATGGTATCTATTGATACTGCCTGGAATGTTTTTGAAGTACAGGAGCGTTTTGAGTTAGGGCGCTATATTACTCCTTACGGCATTAACCTAGACCTTGGCCAGGGCTTTACCTGGGTATTTGATGTATCGGACTATAAACCCCTGTTGCATGATAGCGTTAGGATATCAGCAGGTAACTGGCAAGAGCTTTTAGACCTTAAGATTTTATTTATAGAAGGTACACCTCCGCGCCAGCCCTATAAGGTTACAAACCTATGGAACGGTAACCCTGGTTACGGGCTGCAAACATCTATTGAAAACTTCTTAAGTCCTAAACAGGTAGGTGTAGATGCTAACTCAGCTAATACCCGTTTAAAAATGCGTGTAACAGGCCACGGCTTTGGTGGCACAGAAAACTGTGCTGAGTTTTGCCCTAAGGCACACAGCATATTTGTTGATGGAACCCAGCGTTATAGCAAAGTGGTATGGAGAGATAATTGCGCTAAAAACCCTGTGTACCCACAAGGGGGTACATGGGTATATAACCGCACTAACTGGTGCCCGGGTGCCGAAGTGTGGACCTACGATATTGAACTTACACCTTGGGTTACAGCAGGTCAAACCTCTACCCTCGACTACAATATTGAACCCTATATCTGGGACGGGCAAGGCTCTGTACCCTACTTTGCTATAGAAACGCAACTGGTAAACTACAATGCTCCAAACTTTGCACTTGATGCTGCTTTAGAAGATATTATTAGCCCAAGCAAAACAGATATTTACCGCAGGGCAAACCCTATTTGTGCCAAGCCCGAAGTGATTATTAAAAACACCGGCACAACACCACTTACCACTGTAACCATTACCTATGGCGTAGTTGGCGGCACACCCGAGGTTTATAAATGGAACGGCAACCTTGGCTTTTTAGATACCACGCATGTAGAGTTACCTACCTTTAACTGGGGTGGCATTGGTGTAGGCAATTACAACTTTTACGCAACAGTATCGGGCCCTAATGATGGGGTTGATGAGTACCAGTATAACAACACGGCAAAATCTACCTTTGCCCCTACCCCATCGCTTACTGACAGTAAGTTTGAAATACGCATGAAGACCAATAATATTGGCTCTCAAAACTCATGGGAGCTGCGCAATCTTTCGGGTGATGTGATAGCATCTCGCAATAACTGCGATAACAATACTATTTATAAAGATACTATTGACCTTGCAGCAGGCTGCTATGAGTTTAAGTTGCTCGATAATGGCGAAGACGGCTTATCGTGGTGGGCTAACAATGATGGTGCCGGCTACATCCGTTTTTATAAAATGAGCGGTGGTATTTTAAAGTCATTCGGGGCCGATTTTGGTTCTGAGGTATTGTTCAACTTTACCGTTGGCACAGTACTATCAGCTGATGAACATACAACAGGTAAGTTACTTATGTTCCCAAACCCATCAGCAGGGCAAGTGTACTTGGAATTACCCAATACCGATGGTGGAGATAAGTTGGTTGTTGTAACAGACTTAATGGGTAAAAATGTGTACAAGAAAAACTACAGTCAGCAAAATGATAACCTACTATACATGGACTTAAGCAACAACCCGGCAGGCATGTATATGGTAAACATACTTACAGGTAAAACTATATACACAGCTAAGCTACTTATAACCAAATAAAAAGCAGTTTTACAATTGACTATATTTGCAGACGATAAAAGACCTGCGAATGATAAAGTTTGCTGTGATTTTTAGTTTATTGTTTTGTCCCCTTTTGGCTGGTAATGCAAAAGTATGAAGAAGGCCCTTACCTGAGTTCTAAAAGCCGCAAAGAAGGCATTAGCAATACCTGGAAAGTAGATAAGGCTTTTAAGAATGATGAAGATATAACCCTTTCTACCAATAAGGATTTCCCTCGGCTTAATTGGACGTTTTCTACTAATGGCAATGTTACTAGAAGTATTGAATTTAATTGCCAAGCAAACACTGTAACAGGCCAATGGGCATTGCAAAGCAATGATGAAGAAATACGCATTGTAATAAATAGCCAGCTATATTCTGAAGATAGCGTTTGGTTGATTTTAAAGCTAATGAAAAATGAGTTTGGGTACGTTTTGTTATAAACTGCGATACGTACGAGGCTCATTTAACTCCTGCAAAGTAGTTATATTGCCTTATTAAACAGCATATTCCAAAAAAGCCCGCACAATTGGCACAGTTTTAGTAATGACTTGCACGAAATAAATTTCAAAAACTATGAAAAAGACAAGTGTAATTTTATTTGCCGCCGCACTGGCAGGCGTAACAGTATTTGAAGGTTGTAAAAAGTATGAAGAAGGCCCTGGCTTAAGCTTCCGGAGCCGTGAAGAAAGGGTAGCTAATACCTGGGAAGTTGAAAAAGTTTATGAGGGTGGTGTAGAGGTTGCTAACCCCGAAGGCACTGTTACTTTTGATAAAGACGGTGGTTTTAGCGCAACTTATACAAGCTTTGGTATTAGTATTACACTAAATGGCACATGGCAACTTGTAAATGATGATGAAGACATTGAAGTTAAAGTAACCAGCAATGGCATCACAAACACAACAGTTGCAAAAATCTTAAAGCTTAAAGAAAAAGAACTTTGGGTGAAAGATTTGGGCGATACTAACGACCCTGCTGATGATGTGGAAACACATTACAAGCCTGCCAACTAAGCAGTTAGCTTAATTAACTAAAGTCCCATTACTTAACAGAGTATTGGGACTTTTTTATTTAATACAACTACTGCATTTAACTTATCAGTAAGAAAGAATACCACAGTTTGCCTAATTAATAGGTAATAAATTAACTTTGGGGGCTCTGGATAACAAAACAAGGGCCATGGTTTTATGAAGGTATTGATAGTACGCTTTAGCTCTATTGGCGATATTGTGCTAACCACACCGGTAATACGCTGCATTAAAAAGCAGGTGCCGGGGGCTGAAGTTCATTATTTAACCAAGGCATCGTTTGCGCGGGTACTGCAAGCCAACCCTTATGTAGATAAACTTATACTGATAGAGAAAGAAATAACCGAGGTATTGGCAGAATTAAAAGGAGAGCATTACGATTGCATAATTGACCTACACCATAACCTACGCACCAAAAGGCTTATTGCAGCTTTAAAGGTTAAAAGTTCATCATTCCACAAACTCAATTTCAGGAAACTGCTGCTAGTTAATTTTAAAATTAATGCATTACCGGCAGGGCATATTGTAGATAGGTACCTTGATGCAGCAAAAAAGTTTTTTAAAGTACGGAATGATGGACATGGGTTAGACTATTTTATTCCAGAAGCCGATACAGTACCTTTAAGCGCGCTGCCCGAAATGCACCAAAAGGGGTACGTAGCGGTTGTTGTAGCCGCTACGTATGCAACTAAGCGTATGCCGCCCGATAAGCTTATAGACCTGTGCAACCAGATAAATCACCCCATAGTGCTATTAGGCGGTGCAGCCGAATTGCAACTGGCTGAATTGCTGGCAGTGAATATTGGCGATAAAATATACAATGCCTGCGGGCGCACCAACCTAAACCAGTCGGCTAGCCTGGTGCAGCAATCTATATGTGTTGTAACACCCGATACGGGCTTGATGCACATTGCATCGGCATTAAATAAAAAAGTATTATCTGTTTGGGGAAACACTATTCCTGAATTTGGTATGTACCCTTATATGCCCAATGAGCAATCGGTGATATTTGAAGTAAAAGGGCTTAGCTGCAGGCCATGCACCAAACTAGGCTACAATGCATGCCCAAAAGGCCATTTTAAATGCATGAATAATATAGACCTTGATAAGATTACGCAGGCAATTTAGCCTGCTATTTTTTTGTACCAGCTATATAACTTTTCCATTTCAATGGTCCTGTTGCCATACTGCGAAACTTTTTGCAATGCCGCAGCTTTTAGTTCCTTAGGATAATTATCAAGACATCTAACTATAGCATCAGCAAAACACTGCGGTGTTGCGTCTTTTAATTTAACGCAAGTACCATCAAACAAATCCTTATCATATGCAGCTAAATCCCTCAAAATCAGCGGACATTCTGCAGCCATAGCCTCTAACGCACTGTTTGGCGTACCATCGCTATGAGGCACCATGTAAGTTAATGCGGCATATTTATAAATGGTCCACATCTCTATTTGCGATAGCTTATCTAAAATTAAATAATTAAGCCCTTGTATAGCATCCAAACTGGTTTTCATTTTACTCAGGTAGTCACCATCGCCATACATAAAAACAAATACGTATTCGGATAATACGCTTTGCGGTAATAAGGCAATGGCTTCAACTTGCAATTCAACATTATATATAGGGCGGATATACCTTGGCGAAAAAATATATTTTTTACCTTTTAATACTTCTGGTAAAAATACATCATTTTCAATTTTATTTATCGTTTCAAAATCAACACCGCTCCTAATTAACTCTACTGGTGCTGAAGGACTTAGGTGGATATTAATACTCTCTAATTGCCTTAGCGATGTACCTGTAATCAGGGCTGCTTTATTAAAACTTTTTCTAAATATATAAAAGAGGTAAATATTTTGAATTTTCTTAATTCCAGAGCTTTTTAACAGATCAGGTATAACGATTAAAACATCAGAGCCACGGGCAGTAATAATATATGGGGTTTTAATATATGCCCCCCAAATAGCATGCGGTGTTGCAAATAAAAGATGTACTATATCAATATTATTTTCGGCAATAATCCTCTTTAAATCTCTAACAGACTGCCAAACCTGAAATGGATTTTTAAAAGTAAATGGCCTGATTGACTTCAGGGGCTTAATTTTTTTTTCTTTAAAGAACTCATAATCTTCAGGCCCAAGCTTATTATCAAAATTACTCTCCCATGTAGCAAATAAATTACAATCAGCTTTATCTGAAAAATAAGTCATCCACTTTCTGTCGTGAACATCGTAAGGGGTGCATATGTATAAGATATTCATATTATTTATTGGGGCCTATAATTGAATACGAATACATTAAATAGATTTTCTCTTTAAGCCTATCTCCCGGCTCATAAAACACTGAAATTAACAATGCTAACACACCTTTAAAATATTTTTTGCTAAATAAATAGGCTTGCCCCAACTTAAAATATCCATAAGCTAATGCTTGTTTTCTAAGCTCAGTGGTTATTTTTTTATTGTTTTTATCGTCAAATTTAAAAATCACTCTAAGGCAATCGTTATGCTGGATTGATACTTCATAATTTGCCTTTGAAATAGTCTGATCGTCGTGCATTAAATACACTTGAGTAAATGCCCTTATTGGTATTATTTTATGCTTCGCAGCAATCCTCACCCATAGCTCAGTGTCTTCACCAATCCTGATATTTAAATCAAATTTGTTCTCTAACAATACCTGCCTTTTAATACATACTGCAGCTACTCTCACCGGATTCATTATAAAATATTCTTCAATGCTGCTATAATCGGCAACCGATTTTCTATCATCTTCATTGGTTAAAATACCATTACGGTCTATTACATTTAACCCAAAAAGCATATCTACCCCAGGATTACTATCCAGATTATTAATAAACTCCTGCAAATGGTTTAAGAGAAAATAATCGTCGCTATCTATAAAACAAACGTACTGGCCCTTTGCATGGGCAATACCATTGTTGCGTGCGGCGCTGCGTTCGGCATTCTGCTGGTAAATATAGTTTATACGGCTATCGCCGTATACCTCTACAACCTGTCTGGTATTATCAACAGAACCATCATCAACAATCAACAATTCCCAATTGGTATATGTTTGTGCCAAAACACTTTCTATAGCCTTGCCAATCATGTGGGCTCTGTTGTATGTTGGAAGTATAATTGAGAAAAACGGGTTTTGCATTTGATAGCCTTTTGCCATTGGTTGCAAATATAAGCAAATGCATTAGCAAGGTAATATGTGTGGCTTTTTGCTTTTTATGCTAAATTAGCAGCTTGCAAAAACAAGCACAATGAAAAAACATGTAGTAAAAGCGCTGGTAATGCTGGCGGCTTTGCCCTTAACCCTAGGGGCGCAAACGGCCAAACTGGTAGAAAAAGTTACCAAAAGCGGCGATAAACTGGTAATACCATATGAGAAATATGTACTACCTAACGGCTTAACAGTAATAATACACGAAGACCACTCAGACCCGATTGTGCATGTGGATGTTACTTACCACGTAGGTTCTAACAGAGAAAGTATAGGCCGCAGCGGCTTTGCCCACTTTTTTGAGCATATGATGTTTCAGGGTTCTGACAACGTAGCTGATGAGCAACATATTAAAACAATATCGGCAGCAGGCGGCACCATGAACGGTACTACCAATAGCGACCGCACCAACTACTTTGAAACTGTACCAAGCAACCAGTTGGAAAAAATGCTTTGGTTAGAATCTGACCGTATGGGCTTTTTGCTTGATGCTGTTACCCAAAAGAAATTTGAAGTACAACGTTCTACCGTAAAGAACGAGCGTGGCCAAAACTACGATAACCGCCCATATGGTTTGGTTTACGAAAAAACAGCATCTGCTCTTTATCCTTTCGGACATCCGTACTCTTGGTCTACCATTGGTACATTGGCCGATTTGGACCGCGTAGACGTAACCGACCTTAAG
>CAMBQF010000030.1 GCA_945869825.1 Chitinophaga pinensis
GCGCACGGCGAAAACCGGCTAAGTGTGTACCGCCCTCGTGTGTGTTAATGTTGTTTACGTATGAGTGGATATTCTCGCTGTACGATGTGTTGTACAACATAGAAATCTCAATAGGTATACCGTTTTTCTCACCATCAATATAAATGGGCTCTTCAATAAGCGGTTCGCGGGTAGCATCAAGGTATGATACAAATTCGCGCAAACCACCTGATGAAAGGAAGTTATCGCTTAAAAAGCTACCGTCTTCGTTTTTCTCGCGCTCGTCTGTGATAGTTAAGCTGATGCCTTTATTAAGGTAGGCAAGTTCGCGCAAACGGCTTGATAAGGTTTCGTAGTTATATTCAGTTACAGTAAAAATGCTGGCATCAGGCAAAAAGGTAACCTCGGTGCCGCGTTTATCGGTAGTGCCTATTTCTTTAACATCATATAATGGCTTGCCGCAAGAATATTCCTGCGTATAAATTTTACCGCGCTCTTTGTTGTAAACCTTAACCTGTAAATGGGTAGAAAGGGCGTTAACACACGACACACCTACACCGTGCAAACCGCCTGATACTTTGTAGGAGTCTTTATCAAACTTACCACCAGCGTGCAATACAGTCATTACAACCTCCAGTGCCGATTTTTGCTCTTTGGCGTGCATATCGGTAGGAATACCACGTCCGTCATCAACAACAGTAATAGAGTTATTCTCGTGTATGGTTACAAAAATATTTTTGGCATGGCCGGCTAGCGCCTCGTCAATAGAGTTGTCTACAACCTCATAAACAAGGTGATGTAACCCTTTAACGCCAATATCGCCAATATACATGGCTGGTCGCTTACGCACAGCCTCTAAACCTTCTAAAACCTGGATGCTATCGGCACCATATTCAGGCATTACTTTTTCAACTATATCGCTCATAATTTTCAGTGTCATTTCTATATCTTACAAAGATACAAAATTATACCTTAAAAACTGCAGCAAAGGCCTACAATACGTAGGATTGTTGATAAGTTAAGAAGGATGCATTTTTTGTTGAAAAAATGGCGAAAATTAATTCTTAAACAGCTTTAAAAGCTGTGCTAAATGTGCCTTCAGTTCGGTGCGTTTTACTATCTTATCCAAAAAGCCATGTTCCAACACAAATTCTGCTGTTTGGAAACCCTTTGGAAGGTCTTTGCCGATAGTTTCTTTTACCACCCTGGGGCCTGCAAAACCAATTAGCGAACCCGGTTCGGCAATGTTCATATCACCCAGCATGGCGTACGATGCTGTAACACCACCCGTAGTAGGGTCTGTAAGCAATGATAAATAAGGTAGTTTCGCTTTTGAAAGTAGCGTTAGCTTAGCTGATGTTTTGGCCATTTGCATTAGCGAGAAGGCAGCCTCCATCATACGCGCACCACCCGATTTTGAGATAATCATAAACGGCATGTTGTTGGCTATGCAAAAATCTATGGCACGGGCTATCTTCTCACCAACCACCGAACCCATAGACCCACCAATAAAGGAAAAGTCCATACAGGCTATCATTAAAGGCTCTCCATCTACCAAACCATGGGCGGTAGCAATAGCGTCGTTAAGGCCGGTTTTGGCAATAGAGTCTTCCAGCCTGTCGGTATATTTTTTGGTGTCTTTAAAGTTAAGGGGATCGCTGGCGTGCATACCCTCGTTAATTTCGGTATACGCATTATCATCAAAAATAACTTCAAAATACTCTTTAGAGCCAATACGCTCATGGTAACCACAGCTGGTGCAAACATATTTATTTGCGGCATGGTCCATTACGGGTATAATGGTTTTACACGATGGGCATTTATACCAAAGTCCTTCGGGCGTTTCCTTCTTCTCTTTAGTAGAAGTTGTTACCCCCCTCCTTACTCTTTTAAACCAACTCATAGCAGCGTGTTAAGTTACGCAATAGTTACCTCGTTAGAAAGGTACACATCCTGTATGGCATTTAAAAGGGCAACACCCTCGCCAACCGGTTTTTGAAAAGCTTTACGGCCCGAAATTAAGCCGTGGCCACCTGCACGTTTGTTTATTACCGCTGTAGCAACTGCTTCAGCTAAGTCGCTGGCACCTTTACTTTCTCCGCCCGAGTTGATTAAACCAATACGGCCATTGTAGCAGTTAAGCACCATGTAGCGGGTTAAATCAATTGGATGGTCGGCAGTAAGTTCGCTGTAAACTTTAGCGTGTGTTTTGCCGTAGTTTAGCGCGGTATAGCCACCGTTATTGGTAGGCAGCTTTTGTTTAATAATATCAGCTTTAATAGTAACCCCTAAGTGGTTGGCTTGCGATGATAAGTCGGTAGAGGTGTGGTAATCAACACCGTCTTTTTTAAACGCGCTGTTGCGCATGTAGCACCAAAGGATGGTTGCCATGCCCAGTTCGTGGGCACGCTCAAAAGCAGCCGATACTTCTTGTATCTGGCGGCCACTCTCTTCAGAACCAAAGTAAATAGTTGCCCCTACGGCAGTAGCACCTAAGTTCCAGGCCTCTTCAACCGAGCCAAACATAATCTGGTCGAACTTATTAGGGTAGGTTAAAAACTCGTTATGGTTAATTTTAACAATAAACGGGATTTTATGGGCGTATTTACGCGATAGCATTGATAAACCGCCAAATGTGGTGGCAACCGCGTTGCAACCGCCTTCTATAGCCAGTTTAATAATATTTTCAGGGTCGAAATAGATAGGGTTTGGGGCAAATGATGCACCGGCAGAGTGCTCAATGCCTTGGTCTACCGGAAGGATAGACACATAGCCCGTGTTTGCCAGGCGGCCTGTGCCGTAAAGGGCCTGTAGGCTGCGCAACACTTGGGGGCTGCGGTCGCTTTGCATAAAAACACGGTCAATAAAATCCGGACCGGTAGCATGCAACGTTTCTTTTTTAATGGTGTTACACGTGTGCGATAGCAATGAGTTTGCCTGGTCGCCTAGTAGTTTTTCTATTTCGTTAATAGTCATAATCATTTATAAAAAGGACTGCGAATATAGGAAAAAAATATAAGTTGGTATTTGGTAGTTTTTTGTTGGTAGAAATAGCTAATATTATTCCCGCCAGCGTGGGAATGATATTTAGAGTATGGTGTGCTATCATGAGATCCTGAAACAAGTTCAGGATGACGTAATAGGAGATTGCTTCGTCGCTACGCTCCTCGCAATGACGTTACTGTTCCCTCCCCTTCGGGGAGGGTTAGGGAGGGGCCCTTACATATTCCTCCTGTACTGCCCACCAACCTCAAAAAGCGCGTAGGTAATTTCTCCTAACGAGCAGTATTTGCTGGCTTCCATCAACTTCTCAAACATGTTGTGGTTGTGTATTGCAGCCTGTTGAAGTTCCTTAATAAAAGCAGGGCGTTTATCCTCGTTGCCTTTGTGCAAACGCTCGAGCATTTGTATCTGGAATTCCTTCTCCTCTTCAGTAGAACGGATAACCTCTTTAGGCAAAATTGTTGGCGAGCCAGTGGAAGACAAGAACGTATTTACCCCTATAATGGGGAATTCCCCGGTATGCTTTAGCATTTCGTAATACAAACTTTCTTCCTGTATTTTGCCACGTTGGTACATCGTTTCCATTGCGCCTAAAACACCGCCACGCTCTGTAAGGCTATCAAATTCTGATAGTACAGCCTCTTCAACTAAGTTGGTCAGCTCATCAATAATGAATGAACCCTGCAACGGGTTTTCATTTTTTGCTAAGCCCAACTCTTTGTTTATGATAAGTTGTATAGCCATTGCACGGCGCACAGAGCCTTCGGTTGGCGTAGTAATAGCCTCGTCGTAAGCATTGGTATGCAGGCTGTTGCAGTTATCGTAAATAGCATACAACGCCTGCAGCGTAGTGCGTATATCGTTAAAGTCAATCTCCTGCGCATGTAGCGAGCGGCCCGATGTCTGGATATGGTATTTCAACATCTGCGAACGTTCGTCGGCACCATATTTATTCTTCATGGCTTTGGCCCAAATGCGTCGCGCCACGCGGCCTATAACACTATATTCAGGGTCAATTCCGTTTGAGAAAAAGAACGATAAGTTTGGTGCAAACTTATTGATATCCATGCCACGGCTCAGATAATACTCAACATACGTAAAACCGTTGGCCAACGTAAACGCAAGCTGGCTGATAGGATTGGCGCCCGCTTCGGCCATGTGGTATCCCGATATAGACACCGAATAAAAATTGCGCACGTTATGGTCAATGAAATATTGCTGCACATCGCCCATTAAACGCAGGCTGAATTCAGTACTGAAAATACAGGTGTTTTGTGCCTGGTCTTCTTTCAGAATATCCGCTTGTACCGTGCCACGCACGGCGGCTAACGTCTCTGCTTTTATCTTTTCGTAAACGTCTTTTGGCAATACTTTATCGCCTGTAATTCCTAGCAACATCAAGCCTAAACCATCGTTGCCTTTAGGTAATTCTCCTTGGTATTTGGGGCGTTGCAAGCCTTTATCGTCCCATAATTCTATCAGTTTTTTATCTACCTCTTTTTCCAGTTTATTGGCTATAATATACTTCTCACAAGCCTGGTCTATAGCCGCATTCATAAAGAATGAAGTGATGATGGAAGCAGGCCCGTTGATGGTCATAGAAACTGACGTTTTCGGGTCGCTCAAATCAAAACCCGAATACAATTTTTTGGCATCATCCAAACAACAAATAGACACACCCGAGTTGCCAATTTTGCCATATATATCAGGGCGTATAGCAGGATCGTGGCCGTATAGCGTAACACTGTCAAACGCTGTAGAAAGGCGCTTAGCAGGCATGCCTAAACTAACGTAGTGAAAGCGTCGGTTGGTGCGCTCCGGCCCGCCCTCGCCGGCAAACATGCGGGTAGGGTCTTCACCCTCGCGTTTAAACGGGAAAACCCCCGCTGTATAAGGGAATTCACCGGGGAAGTTCTCTTGCAAATTCCACTTCAAAATCTCGCCCCAGGCCTCGTATTTAGGCACGGCAACCTTTGGTATTTGCAAGTGCGAAAGGCTCTCGGTATGCGTCTTAATTTTCAGTTCTTTGCCACGTACTTTGTACACATAATACTCGCTAACGTAGTTGCTTTTGCGCTGCTCCCACGTTTCTAAAATCTTCTTGTTATAGCCGTCAAAGCTCAGTTCTATCATGGCATACGCCTCTTCCAAACCTTTTATTAAACGGTCTTTATCTTCAATTTTCGATTGCTGTAATGTTTCAATAGACTTACGTAAACTGAATAGCTTTTGCGCCACTTCACCCTGACTTACAACCCATTCATCGTACTTGCGGTTGTTCTCGCTAATCTCGCTCAGGTAGCGGGTTCTGGCGGGTGGTATAATGTAAATTTTCTCCGACATTTCGTCCGACACATGGTAGTCTGATGTTAGCGGGGCGCCAGTCTTTTCAGCCAAAGCATTCATCAACGCCTTATACAGGCGGTTCATGCCGGGGTCGTTAAACTGCGATGCAATGGTACCAAACACAGGCAGTTGCTCATCATCGGTATCCCACAACTGGTGGTTGCGTTTGTACTGCTTTTTCACGTCGCGCAAGGCATCCAGCGCGCCGCGTTTGTCAAATTTATTTAGTGCGATAACATCCGCAAAATCAAGCATGTCAATCTTCTCTAACTGAGTGGCAGCGCCGTATTCAGGCGTCATCACATAGAGGCTCATATCACTGTGTTCCAGTATCTCGGTATCACTCTGCCCAATGCCCGATGTCTCTAAAATCACCAGGTCAAAATTGGCTGCTTTAAGCACATTTACAGCCTCTTGTACGTATTTGCTAAGCGCTAAATTGCTTTGGCGTGTAGCTAATGAACGCATGTATACCCGCTCATTGCGGATAGAGTTCATCCTGATTCTATCTCCTAGCAAAGCCCCGCCGGTCTTGCGTTTCGAAGGGTCTACCGAAACAATGCCAATATTTTTATCCGGAAAATCCATCAAAAACCTACGCATCACTTCGTCTACAAGGCTTGATTTTCCTGCACCTCCGGTGCCGGTGATACCTAGTACGGGGGTCTTAGATTTAGCAGCCAGTAAATCAACTTCGTCAATTACTTTTTTGCTCTCGTTTTCAAAATTTTCAGCAGCCGAAATAAGGCGTGCAATGCTGTGGTGGTCCTTGGCAGACAAGTGTTTCAGCTCGCCGTTTAAGTTATCTCCCGTTGCAAAGTCCGATTTCTCTAGCAAATCGTTAATCATACCCTGCAAACCCATGCTGCGCCCATCATCGGGACTGTAGATGCGGGTAATGCCGTAGGCTTGCAATTCAGCAATTTCGTCGGGTAAAATAACCCCGCCACCTCCGCCGAACAGCTTGATATGGCTGCATCCGCGCTCTTTCAGCAAATCGTACATGTACTTAAAATACTCTACGTGGCCGCCCTGGTACGATGTAATGGCAATGGCATTAGCATCCTCCTGAATGGCGCAATTCACCACCTCGGCAACGCTACGGTCGTGGCCCAGGTGGATAACCTCGGCACCGGTGCTCTGCAATATGCGGCGCATAATGTTTATAGCGGCATCATGCCCGTCGAACAGCGCGGCGGCGGTAACTATACGTATTTTATGTTTTGATTTATAAGGGGCTACAACTTCCATAATTTTTCCAAATCCAGCTGCGAATTTAAGGATAAATTGGCTGATTATGGAATTGCCCTATTTTAAGCATCTCTATTGCATGAAATACCTCTTACTATTTATCTTAACCATATTCACATTAACGGTACAAGCCCAAACACCTTCTGTTAAAAGGCTTGCCGATTTGGTTAATATGCATAACATTGACAGTGTTATAGCCTATGCCGGTAAGCTTGGATATGTAAAAGGTATAGAGATTCCGCAAATTGGCAATATGTATGAGTTTGCTATCACCTCTTTTGCTAAGAAAGACACCAGCGTAATTAGCTATTCATCGGGGCATCATTATGCTATGAACCAAGGGCCTTTATCAGTATCACTCACTTATTATACGCCTTCACCGGCAGAATTTGATATTTTAGTTGCTGAAATAAAGGGTTTGGGAGCTAAGGAGAAAGATGCAAAAGAAAATTCACCGGTACATACCTATGAATATGATCGTATAAATATTTCAACTTTTGTAAACACTAATAACACCAAGCCTACATATGCTATTATTCTAGATTGTATTTTTTGGCAACCAGGTAATTAAAAACTATGAGATACTTACTATTATTAATTTTTGCTTTATTTACAATTAAAGCTTCCGCCCAAACGCAGCCACCCACTATGGCTAAGCTTATTAAGTTGTATACCAATACCAATAGGTTGGCAATAAATAAATATGCCCATGAACTGGGTTTTACCGGAGAGCCTTTTGTATACAATGTAGTACGCAACACCTGCGATTATGAACAGTATACATTTTCAGCAAAAAATGTAAGCAATAAACATACCTACTTAAGCTATAATTGGTATGAAAATACCATATGTACCACTCAAAATTTAGCACAAATAAGCTATGGCACCAAGGAAGAAGGCGTATTTAAAGGATTAATTAGCGAGATGAAAAATATGGGAGCAAAGGAAGATATAACACCCGGCACCGACCCTGGCTCACACTTGTTTAATTTCAAAGGGCTTAGCATTTCATTTTTTACAATAACAGAATACAACAGCCCAAAGTATAATGTTGTTATTGCGGGTAATGGTTGGTAGCGGTAAAACCTGTCTAGTGCTGCACACTACCCACCTCAATTGACGCTTCGATAAGCAGTATCAGCTTTAAAAAGAAGATATTCAATACCTTTACGCAATGCACTACCCTCCTCCACATTTAGAAACCGAAAGGCTAAACATGCGCCCTATAGTGGCCGAAGATGCTAAAACATGGCAGGCTTTTATTGATAATGATGAGGCTATGGAGTTTATGCGCACGTTTTTTCCGCCTGATATGGAACACCAGGCGCTGTATTGGATGGGCTTTGGTTTAAAACGATATTTTGAAGACCGTTACGGAATGATGGCCCTGATAGACAAAAAAACCGGCGTAATGGTTGGCATGTGCGGCCTGCTGTCACAGGTAATTGATGATGTACCGGAGCTGGAAGTGGGCTACCACATTTTACCACAATACTGGGGCAAAGGGTATGCGCCCGAGGCGGCGAAATTTTTTATAAACTACGCCTTTGAAAACAACTTAACCGACAGCATTATATCGGTAATAGATGTGGGAAATGTAAAATCGCAGCGGGTGGCGGAGAAGAATGGGTTGTTCCGTGAAAAACAAACGGTGCAACTGGGCGACGATGTGTACGTTTACCGCAAGTTTAAGCCTGCATAGTTTTTTCTTCCAGCCTTTTGGCGCGTATATTTTTGTAGAAGATATAGGCTAAGCCAGCCAAAATAACGTAGGGAATGGCCATAAGGTAAAGAATGGCGCCGTTTAGGTTTTTACCCACGGCAGCACGGCCATCGCTAAGGTTACTCTCTGCAATACGGCGGCACATGGCGCATTGGGCTTCTGCATCAACACTAAAAAACACCACCAAAACTATTAGCACTACGGCTATTTTAATTGTACGGTTCATAACCAAAAAAATCTGGTACAAATATACGAAGAAAGTTAGATCTTTTTACCCTCCCATTTGCCCGAACGCAGGTAAATGAATGACATAATGAGCATCACCCCAAAGTACACATATTCGCACGCCCAAACCAAGTGGATAGGCCACATGAAAACGCGGGCAAAAACAAAGGCGGCAATAAGATAAATGCCTATGCTACTGGTTTCTATAAGTAATGATGTAGCTGTGTTGCCCGTACCCGATACCCCACTGAACATGATGTACGCAACAGCAAATAACAAGATAGAACCTGAGATAACGTAGCTGGAAAGTAAGGTATCTTGTACTAAAGTAGTATCGGCGACTACCAAGCCCGGCAGGAAGTATGGAAACAGCACGTTTACCGCGCTGATGATTGCCGTGCAGGCTACCGACATGATGATGATACGCTTTAAAAGGGCGAAAATCTCGTTGCTTCTACCCAAGCCAATCAGCTCGCTAACCATGGCTGATGTGGCTGATGTGAAACCGATAAGCGGAACCATCATCACCATATATATCTGGCGCACTAAATTGGATATTGCAAGGGCTTGCTTGCCCATATTCTCAGTAATGATAAAAAAGGCAAACCATGCCCCTACCGATACCGACATTTGCAGCATAGAGGGGGCCGAAACCTTGAAAATAGCTTTTTGCTCTGCACTATTGAAACGGCTTACGCGGTTGATGTTATAATCAGTATAAATTTTGCTAAAGCGGATGTAGAGAACGAACAAGAGCATAGAAATACCCTCGGCAATGTTGGTGCCCAGGGCAGAACCGGCCATGCCCATTTCGGTAAAGCCGTATTTGCCAAAAATCAACGCATCGTTAAAAAAGTAATTGGTAACGGCCAGCACCCCAATGTAAAACGCCAGCGGTTTGGTGTTGGATGTGCCTATGCAAAGGCTGCGCACGGCAATGCCGGCAAACACAAACAATATACCGAAGGAACGCCATTGCAAGTAGTTTACGGCCTCGTTGTAAATAATATCAGAATCGACAAAGGAGCGGAGGATGAACGGCCCGGCTAATAAAGTAAAAGCCATAAGGCCCAAGGCCAACAGTACCAAAAAATACAGGCTTTGGTAAAATACGCGGGGTATACGGGCAAGGTCGCCCTCGCCTTTAGCACGGGCAATTATAATTTGCGCCCCTATGCCGTAGCCCATGCCTAAAAACACAAACGTTACAAAAAATAGTACCGCAATAGCCGATGCGGGGAAAGCGTTAGGGTCGGCGGTGTAGTGGCCTAAAAGGACAGAATCAGTCACGTTGACAATAGCCTGCGCTGCCGAGCCTAAAATAATAGGGATAGCCACACGCAAAATATGCGCATAGCCAAAATCGGTTTTGGGTATGGTGGGCGTGCTATTCAACATACAATACTAACCCTTTTAAATATTCCCCTTCTGAATGGAAAATACTTACCGGGTGGCAGGCGGGCTGGCCTAAGCGGGTTAACACGCGCACGTTGCGGCCGGCCTCTATAGCAGCGGCGGTAACAGCACCTTCGAACAACTCGCGGGTTACAACGCCCGAACATGAGAATGAGAACACAATGCCGCCTTTGTTTACACGTTTAAATGCCTCGGTATTTAAGCGCTTGTAAGCAATAATAGCGCTGTGGCGGGCATTCATGTGTTTGGCAAATGCGGGAGGGTCGAGTACGATAACATCGTACGTTTCGGGGTAGTTTTTAAAGAAGGAGAACACATCATCGCTAAACGATTCGTGGTTGGCATCCTTTAGGTTCAACTCTACGTTATGGTCGGCTAGTTCTACCGCTTTTAGCGAGCTATCAACCGAATGTACCAAGGTAGCGCCGGCGGCTAATGCATATACCGAGAACCCACCCGTGTAGCAGAAGGTATTAAGTACTTTTTTGCCTTTTGAATATTCGCCAAGCAACTTGCGGTTGTCGCGCTGATCGATAAAGAAGCCTGTTTTTTGGCCGCTAACCCAATCTATAGCAAACTGAAACCCATTTTCGGTCACTGTTTGTACCTCCTCAGGGTTAAACCCTTTGGCCTGGTATAGGTAGCTGTTTTCAGCCCCTTCTTCGCCAAGGCTTTCGGCGCTTTTATCGTAAACGGCTTTAAGGTCTTTGCCCAGGTTATCTTTCAATGCTTCGGCAAACTCGTTGCGCAAAGCGTATGTGCCGTGGGTATGGCATTGGATAACGGCTACACCGTTGTAAAAATCTATAATAAGGCCAGGAATACCATCGCCCTCTGCATTAAACAGACGGAACACATTGGTAACCTTTGAACCGTATAAGCCTATGCTTTTGCGGAAATCGATAGCCTTGCCAATTTTGGCCGACCAATACTTGGCAGTTGGGTCTACCACATCAAACTCGAACAAGCGGATAGCGATGCTGCCGCGCGAGTAAAAGCCTGTGCCAAGGGGCTCGTTTTTACCTGTAACAACGTGTACAATCTCGCCATTATCTGGGTTTCCTTCGGCTTTGAATATAGCACCCGAAAATATCCAGGGGTGGCGGCGTTTAAGGGCTTCCTCTTTGCCGTGCTTTAAAATAATTTGTTTTATGCTCATTATGCCGCAAAGGTAGGCTTTTTTAGGGGACAGGTAATAGGGGTTAGGTTTTAGGGGACAGTACTAATTAAAGAATGAACAGATAAAGAGATAAAGAATTAAAGAAGCCTATCTAGCTATAGAAGATGTTCCTTACTTGCTACTAATTGTTTAATTTGAGAAATAATTACAAATGGCTGTGGTAGGTTTAAGGGTAAGGTATATTTTATTGAGTATCGGGCGGGCTAAGGTTTATTGGCTTATTTTCGGCGTATTCCATAGGTGTGATATACCTGCTACAGAGCCAGGGAAAATATCAGCAAAAGGGTTTTCATGCCGCTAAGTTACCAAATGTGTAACAGGGTTTTACCTTGTTTAGTATGTTAAGATTTCCGACACTATCGTTTTTTCATTCCGACAAGACATATAAAATGTCATTTGACACACAATCAATTATTTACATCAAAAAAATCAAAATATGTGCGGTGTGTATAATGTTAAGCCAATCTTTCGCTATATTTGTCAAATTACAAAGTATATTTTATTCAAACTGTTTACTAATAAAGAAATGAAAAGAACAATTTTACTCGCTTTAGGTGCATTAACTTTTGCAAGTGCCGGCGCTCAACAAGCTATCCCAACCGGAAAGCCTGTTAAAGTTCCTGCAAAAATTGCAAACAAGGCTTATACTATTAGCCACAACAATTTTGTGCAAACCGAAATGTATGCTTTGCCTGCAAAAAGCGGCAACCCTACAGTAGGTGCAAACCAGGTATCATCGTTTGACGAGGTGGTAATTGGCAAATCTGTATACGATTTACAAACAAACTCATCTGTACAAAACCGCGTAGTTAACCACGGTGGCGGACAGGTAAGTGCAGTTTGGACATTTGGTAAAGTTGATGCCAGCTTCCCAGAGCGCGGAACAGGTTACAACTACCGCAACGGTACCTCTTGGATACAAACCGGATACGATGATATTGATAATATTGTGCGTGTAGAGAACATCCGTACAGGTTTTCCATCGCTTAGCCGCGTAGCTGGTAAAGGTGATGTTGTTGTTGCTCACGACCTTGACGGTTCAGCGCAACTTGCCCAAAACAACAACGTAGGCGACCTTAACACATGGAGCAATGCTGCTACCCCAATGGATAGCACGTTTTGGAACCGTATGATAGTTGGTGGCCCTGATGGTAAAACTATCCACGTTATTGCTTTAACAACCCCAACAACAGGCACGCCTGCAGGTGTTCCTTTCCAAGGTATTGATGGTGCATTGGTTTACTCACGTTCTACCAATGGTGGTACTACCTGGGATAAACAAAAAGTTCTTCTTCCTGGTATCGACGCTACCTTATTTAAACGTTTTAGCGGCGATGCTTATGCTATTGACGTAAAAGGCAATACTGTTGCTTTTGTAGTAGGTGGCTTTAACAACGATATGTTCTTAATGAAATCGACCGACAACGGCGACAACTGGACTAAGACCCGCATTATGGATTTCCCGATTGACGCTTATGACGATAACTTAACAGACATTAACAACGACGGACTTGTTGACACCGTTGAAACTAACGATGGTGCAATGGCTATTGTTATTGACAACAATGACTTAGTTCACGTATTTACCGGTGCTATGCGTATGTTGAATGACGACACAACCGATGGCACTTACTCTTATTTCCCAGGTACTGCAGGTTTGCTTTACTGGAATGAGAACTTAGGCCCTGATAATATTGCTACTGCCCTTGATGGTGTGCCTGACCGTAATGGCAATGGCACCCTTGATATTGGTGCTGACATTCCTGTTTATCAGGTTGGCTTAATCTCTCACCCAAGTGCAGGTATTGATGCAAGCGGCCGCATTTACGTAACTTTTGATTGTATTGCCGACAATACATTACTTGATACACGTAGCTACCGCCACATATTTGCTATGACTACCGCTGATAACGGAGCCACATTTACTGACCCTGTAGAGATTACTTTCTTTGACGAGTTTACTGAATACGTTTTTGGCTGCATTGGCAAAAACGTAGACGATAAAGTGCATTTAGTTTACCAACGCGATGGTGAGCCTGGTATTGCTGTTTCTCCGGCTGATGCCAACCCACACATATACGCTGAAAACGATATCGTTTACCTTGATATTGCTTCTGACTTCTACGTTACTTCTGTAACAGAGAACATCAATATCAACAACGTAACTGTTTATCCTAACCCTGCAACTGAGTTTGCTCAGTTAACCTTTACTTTAACAGATGCTGCTAACATAAGCGCATCGTTAGTAAACGTTATGGGCCAAAAAGTAGCCGCTATCAACGGTGGCAACTTTGCTCCGGGTACACACACTGTAAACTTAGACATTAACGGCCTTGCTGCCGGTGTTTACTTTGTTAACCTTAACACTGGTAACGGTATGGTTACAGAAAAATTGATTGTACGATAAGTACTAAAGGGCATTGCCCAATAAAAAAATCCCCGCTGCGGCAACGTAGCGGGGATTTTTATTTCATATAAGCTATTTGCTGTGGGTATAACCTATCCTTCAACCACAACGCCCATGCTGCAGAACTTGTCTATGCGTTTTTCAATGCGCTTTTCAGGGTCCTGGGCCGATAATTTGGTAAGTTGCTTCTTAATCTCCGATTTAACAGTCTTAAACATCTCTTCCTGATTATTGTGCGCGCCACCCAAAGGTTCTGGTATTATACCGTCTATCAGCTTGTTTTTAAACATATCCTCGGGCGTAAGCTTAAGGGCCGTAGCGGCCTGCTCTTTAAAATCCCAGCTGCGCCATAGGATAGACGAGCACGACTCTGGCGAAATTACAGAGTACCAGGTATTTTCCAGCATCATCACCTTATCGCCCATAGCAATACCCAATGCTCCGCCCGATGCACCCTCGCCAATAATAATACATATTACAGGCACTTTTAGCTGCACCATCTCGAACAGGTTGCGGGCTATAGCTTCGCCCTGGCCACGCTCTTCGGCTTCTAAACCGGGGTAAGCGCCGGGGGTGTCAATAAAGGTAACCACTGGCTTGTTAAACTTCTCAGCCATCTTCATTAGGCGCAAGGCCTTGCGGTAGCCTTCGGGATTGGGCATACCAAAGTTGCGGTACTGGCGCATTTTAGTATTAATGCCCTTTTGCTGGCCAATAAACATAACGGTGCGCCCATCTATACTTCCCCAACCACCAATCATTGCCTTGTCGTCGCCCACGGTACGGTCGCCATGCAGCTCCATAAAGGTACCATCGCTAATGGCATCAATATATGCAAGAGTATAAGGCCTGTCGGGGTGGCGCGATACCTGCACCCTTTGCCAGGGCGTAAGGTTATCATATATATTAGCACGGGTGGCTTCTATTTTCTTTTCAATATCGGCCAGTGTTTTTGTAACGTCAACCTTGCTCTTTTCGCCCAGTTTTTTGGCGGCCTCCAGCTGTTCGTACAATTCGGCTATGGGTTTCTCAAAATCAAGATAGTTCATAATTCAAGCTTACTAAATATTAGTCAAAATTAACCTTTTATTTTTTAATCTGAACACAGTGGCAAATCTCTGCTTTGTTAATACAACATGGTATTGAGATTTCTTATCATATATATTACTGCTTTTTATTAATTAATAAACTGAAATTAGTTGCTTAGATATAATTGTTAAAAAGAACATTGCTTTTGTATAAACGGTAAATATTACACTATTTACTAAAGAGCTTCACTGGTTTTATATACTTCCAAAGCAATCATTTACAAGTATATTAAAGCTATTGCGCACTGACAAATAGGGTATAGCCATTAATTTGTTATCAAATAAATGTACCTTTAGTAATTAGTCAGATTATAATTAGTGATTAAATAAATAAAAGCCAAAGAGCTTAAAATAATTAGCTTGGGCAAAGGAGGAATTTATGAGGGGAATATCTTTTTTAATTATAGCAGGTAAAAGTGATGGTATTGCAAACCTGATTGAGGGCTTGCAATTGTTAGACCTGCCTGATAATAGTGTTATGAAAGTTGAGTCTGTGCACTCTTCTTTACCTGATCTCACTTTTAAACCATCGTTTATTTTTCTTGCTGCTACAGAAAATGTTATAAGCGATATTAATACCTTAAAAATTCAATATAATACTACACCTATTGTTGTTGTAGTTAACAGTGCCGATACGTTATTAATTAGCACGGCAATAGAAGCAGGTGCGCACGATTTTATTGAACTTAGTAAACCTAATGCCTTGCAGCTTGAAAGAGCAATACAAATAGCCATAAGCAGAAGCGGCTATTACAATATGTTGGAAGACAAGGCGCAGAGTTTTGAAAGGATAAAGCAAAACTCAATAAATGCAATATTTACATCGTTGCCCGATGGTACAATTTTAGAAGCCAACAACGTAGCCGAAAAGATGTTTGGGTATACCGAGGCCGAACTTAAAGCCATTGGCAGGCAGGGTATATTTGACCATACAGACCCTAACCTGATTAGGCACCTGAACACACGGAATGCTGAAGGTAAAGTTAGGGGCGAAGCTTTTGGAATTAGAAAAAACGGCGAGCATTTTATAGTAGAGTTTTCATCAGTAGTATATAAAAATAATATAGGTGAAAGCCGTATAAGTACAATTGTGCTTGATATTACTGACAGGAAAGAAGCAGAGAAGGAAAAAGATATTTTGATTAAAAGTACCGAAGAGAGCTTTTCCTTAATTAGTAAAGACCTTAAAATAATATCGTACAACCACCAGTTTGCCTTGCGCTACAAGCATTTTTTTAATAAGGATATAAACAAAGGCGATAGTATCCTGGACTATGTGCAGCCCGGCAGGGTTGATATTGTTAAAGAAATATACCAAAAAGTGCTGGCTGGCGAAGTTGCTGAAAGCGAAATAACAGTTCCCTTTAAAGGCAATGTATATACATACTTTAACAGCTACAAGCCCGCGTATGACAATGATGGGAAGCTATATGGCGTTTTTGTATCGTCAGTTGATGTAACTCAACAAAGAAAGATTAGCAATTTACTTTTGGCCAGCGAAAAGCGTTTCCGTTTGCTTATAGAAAACAGCGAGGATATGATAATGCTGATGGATGCCAATAGGTTAGTTAGCTACATAAGTCCATCGTTTACTAAAATATTGGGCTACAGTCCGCAGGATATTTTAGGCAAAAGACCTTTGAACTTTACCCACCCTGATTTTCAGGCTCAAACCCTTGCCATAAGCAATATGGCTGCAGAAAACCCGGGGGTGAAATACAGCTACTTATCTAGAGTAACTAAAAAAGACGGTAGCTACATTTATATTGAAGGCACCGTAATCAACCTTTTGAAGGTAGATGGTGTAAATGCCCTGGTAAATAATTTTATTGATGTTACTGAGCAAAAAACAGCCCAAAACCTTTTGGAGTCTAGCGAACTTAAATACAGAACCTTGTTTGACTTAAGCCCAACACCTATGTTTACTTATGACGATACAACCTTTGAGTTTATTGAGATAAACAAGGCGGCGCTGGAATTTTATGGCTTTAGCGAAGAAGAAATGAGGGCTATGGATGTTATAACCATGCGCCCTGAATATGATCGGGAAAACACACGAAATAATATAGAATCGCACAGGGATATTGATTTTTACCACCTGCAAACCATACACAAAAAACATGATGGAACCATTGTAAATGTGCAGGTTTACAATAACAGGGTTACCATAAACAACAGGGTGCAAAGGCTGGTACAAATAAACGATGTTACCCCCGTTGTAATGATGGAGGAAGAGCGCGAACGTGCCAATAATGCCCTTCGGCTGCTAAACGAGCAAATACAGAAAAGAGCTGCCGAGCTTGAAGAAACCAATAACGAGTTGAGAAAAATAGCCTGGATGCAATCGCATATGGTACGGGCTCCCTTAGCACGTATATTAGGGTTAATTGATATATTGCATGATAATGACGACACAGTAGATACTGTTGAAATCCTCTCGAAGATTAAAAAATCATCAATAGAACTGGATAGCGTTATTAGGGAAATTGTAGTAAAAACAGATAGTGTAAAC
Organism: Chitinophaga pinensis; assembly: GCA_945869825.1. Classification (GTDB taxonomy): domain Bacteria; phylum Bacteroidota; class Bacteroidia; order CAMBQF01; family CAMBQF01; genus CAMBQF01. Next base: position 17,131 of record CAMBQF010000030.1, read on the forward strand.
ACACAGCAAGTAGGTGAAACTGGAAGTACTATTGGTAGATGATGACCCCACAGTTATCTTTATGCACAAGCGGTTGCTAAACAATAGCATACCTGCCAAAACCTGCGTGGTTGCAAATGATGGTAGTCAGGCCATTAAGTATGTTTTAAACCATGAAGATAACCAGGCTAACTTCCTGATACTGCTTGATATTAACATGCCAGTAATGGATGGATGGGGCTTTTTAGATGCCATACAGGGCCACGAAGTAGCCAACAGGCGCTACGTGGTTATGGTTACATCCTCTATCGACAACCACGACAAGCTAAAATCGGCAAACTACCCACAGGTAATTGGTTTTTTTGAAAAACCCATGAACCTTGAAACCTGTATGGAGATAAAACGCCTGAACAGGCTAAGCCCATTTTTTCAAGCTAATTAATCAGTCCCAAAAAATATTACAACCCATAGTAGGGGTATTTATTTCCTCAGGTGTCTTATAACCAAATAGCCTTAAAGGTATATCTTTGTGCCGTTATTACTAAACGTTGAACACTAACGGCATACAAGACTGGCAAGCTATACGCGGCGGCGATGAATGGGCTTTTGAACAAATGTTCAAAGGACACTACCAAAGCCTGTGCAGTTTTGCCAACTCCTTTTTAGGTGATATGGATGAAGCCGAAGAAATAGTGCAACAGGTATTTTACTCATTATGGACCAAGCGCGAAAGCATTGAGGTAAACTCAACACTAAAGTCGTATTTATTTAAGGCCGTGCACAACAGCAGCCTTAATAAAATTAAACAGGGCAAGGTTAGGCAGCTGTATGCCGATGATTATAAAAGTCATGCAAACGTTGCCACCCATAGCACTACAGATATTGTGCAGGGCAAAGAGCTGGAAGCCATTATTAACGATGCCATTGCCGAACTACCTGAGCAGTGCGGTGTAGTGTTTAAAATGAGCCGCTTTGGCAACCTAAAGTATGCCGAGATTGCCGATGAGCTTAACATATCGGTAAAAACAGTAGAAAACCATATGGGCAAAGCTTTGCGGTTGATGAGGGATAAGTTGAAAGACTACCTACATATTTTAATTTGGTTTTTGATATTTAATCAATAGCATACATTGGAAGAATACAATGAACATATTGATATACTTATTGCCAAAGTGGCAATGGGCGAGGCTGAACCCCAAGAGGTGCAGCAGCTTACCGACTGGGAAAACCTATCGGAAGCTAACCGCCTCTATGTTGCCCAAAGCAAAAAGGTGCTGGGGGCTATCCCTTTTGTAGCAGTAGACACCAACGCCGCATGGGCCAAACTAAAGCAGCGTATCGAAGCGGGTGAAGAAGCCCCTGTGGTGCCTATGGTTGCCAAGCCCCGCAGGTTGGCTATTGCATGGGCCGCCGCAGCCGCGCTGGTATTACTCATTGGCTTGGGCATCTTCTTCAACTATTTTGCAGGTGGAGATACGCCTGTAAACGAATTTGCCACTGCTACCCAAAACGCTACACTTACTGATACCCTGCCCGATGGCAGCACCATATTCCTTAACAAAAACTCAAACCTAAATTATGCTGAAAACAGCAAGGGCGAGCGGATTGTTAAGTTAAAAGGCGAAGCCTTTTTCGAGGTGAAGCACAATGCCGAAAAGCCCTTTGTAATTGAGGCCAACAGCGTATTTATAAAAGACGTTGGCACGGGCTTTAATGTTAAAACCGACGACGACGCTAACACCGTTACAGTTGTGGTTGAAACCGGCGTGGTTTACTTTTACACTAAAGACCAAAAAGGCATAACCCTAAAAGCCGGCCAAACCGGGGTTTACAATGGCATTACCAAAACCTTCAGCAAGGTAGAGAATGAGGCTAACCCCAATTCCCTGTCGTATAAAACCAAGGTATTCAACTTTAACCGCACCACCCTTGCAACAGCCGTTGCCCAGCTAAACACTGTATATGGCAGCAACATTGTGCTGGAAAACGACAATATTAAAAACTGCCTTATAACTACCGATTTTACTAACGAAGACTTAGACGTCATCATCAATATAATTACAGAAACCCTAAACCTTAAATCAAAAAAGGAAGGGGATAAAATTATACTGTATGGCGATGGTTGCTAACAGCACTACTTCAATGGGCAGATACATACTTGCTATTTTTTGCTTACTTTTTTCATTAGCTATAATGGGCCAAACCAATGTGCCCTTGCTAGAGCGTAACATATCAGTATCCCTGTTAAACCAGCCGCTATCGGTGGTGCTCGATAAAATATCGGCACAGTCGGGTATTACATTTTCATACAGCCCTACACTGGTAAATAGCAACAAAATAGTAACCGTAAAAGCGAGCAATAAAAGCGTGCGAGAGGTGCTTGCTTTGGTGCTTGATGATAATATAGCCTACAAAGCCAGTGGCAAATACGTCATACTCAGCAAGGCCGAAACGCCCGGCAAAAAGGTAACCGTAAGCGGCTATGTGTACGATAAAAATACCGGCAAAAAAGTGCCCAATACATCGGTATACGATGAAAAAAGCATGACATCGGCCGTTACCAACCAGTATGGGTATTACGAGTTAGAAGTGCCCCGAAAAGAACCCACCGTTAAGCTCAACGTTAAAAAGAACGAGTTTAGCGATACCACCGTATCCCTTACGCCTATCAAAAACCAGCTGGTAGAAATCAATATAGAGCAGGCCCCGCCCGTATCGCCCTATATCGACTCCCTGCGCAAAAACAACTTCCAGGCCGCTACCGATAGGTTCTTTACAAACGCCAAAGGCTTTATCAATACCATCAACATTAAAGATACCATCAACCGCCGTTTCCAGATCTCGTTTTTGCCCTACATGGGCACCAACCACCTGCTGTCAGCCAACGTTATAAACCGTGCCTCTGTAAACGTGCTGGGCGGCTACTCGCTGGGCAATACAGGGTTCGAGGTTGGGGGCATCTTCAACATCAACCGCCGTAGCATGGCAGGTTTCCAGTCCGCGGGCATTTTTAACATTGTAGGCGGCCCCGCCAAAGGCTTTCAGGCAGGCGGCATATTCAACACCGTAAATGGCAGCTTCAATGGCTTTCAGGCCGGCGGGCTTATAAACTACATAGGCGACAGCATGAAAGGTTTCCAGGCCGCCGGCTTAGTAAACGTTACCAAAGGCAAAGCCGATGGGTTTAAAGCCGCGGGCTTATGCAATATCAATGCCGATACCTCGCGCGGGTTCAACGCTGCAGGTTTAGCCAATATTTCATCCCACACCTATACAGGGGCAACAGTAGCGGGCTTGTTCAACTACTCGCACATACACCAAGGCGGGGCGCAAATAGCCGGTTTGTTCAACTACGCCGACAGACTATCAGGCACCGCGCAAATTGCAGGGTTAATGAACATCGCCTTCCGCCACTCGGGTGGCATACAGTTAGCCGGTTTGCTAAACTTTGCAACCGATGTAAAAGGCATCCAGCTGGCCCCGTTCAACTTCTCCGATACCTGTAGCAGCGGTGTACCCATTGGTATAGCCAGCTTTGTGCGCAGGGGCGTGCACCAGCTGGAAATTGCGGGTGATGAGTTGCTCTTTACCACCATTTCCTTCCGCACCGGCACACGCCATTTTCACAACATATTCTCGGCAGGCATATACCTAACCGATACACAAAGCCCCTTGTGGAGCATTGGCTACGGTGCAGGCACCAGCTTTAAGCTTAGTAAGCGTTTTAACCTCGATATCGACCTAACTTACAGCCACCTAAGCAAGGGCGCGTTCAACACCAATGTAAACTTTTTAAACAAGCTATACATAGGGCCCGAGTTTGCCATTACCCGCAAGGTGCGCGTAGCAATTGGTCCAACGTTCAACCTGTTTTTAGCCGACGCCGCCCAGCCCGACTATCCCACCCTGTTTTCCACCCTAGCCCCCTACTCTTTTACTAATTACACAACCACCAACAACCTAAACATCAAATGGTGGATAGGCGGCAAACTGGCGTTTAGGTTTTTTTAGGCAACTCTTTTACTGAAATACAAATGCATTAGGCCTGCAATTGATAAAAGAAAAACTCCAGACTCACCCCCTAACACTACTCACCAGCCAACTAATTCCAATTACTATTATATTTATTGTAACAACGGGAAACGCAAACAGAAAATATAGGTAAGCGCCGGCTAATATTACATCAACACCTGTAGCTAAAGCGGCTATAATAGTTACTAAAAAAACAAATAGTTGTACTACCGATACAAAAAATAATTTCAACCTGAATGTTAAGTCCAGTTTTTTGGCGAACAGCAGTAAATACGGGGCCGCAAGTATAACTGCGTAGACAGGCATTACATAGGCATCGCTTTCCATTAAACAGCTTTTTCGCGCTTTATCAGAAAAAATTTAATCATCAAATAGGGGTACAATCAAAGGTAGTTGTCATAGTACTGTAAAACAACAATATTATGTACAACTATACAACACAACTAAGTAAAGCAATTACAGTACTTGCTATTCTATTCTTCTCCATTACAGCTAACGCGCAAACCCCTGCCGATACTACCAAAAAGTCAGCAGATAATGATACCATCTATCAAAATGTGCAAATATCATTCTTGCCATTTTTTGGCACCAACGGCACCAATGCGGGCAAAACCATCAACCGCTTTTCAATAAACGTGCTGGCGGGCTATTCGCTAGGTACCAATGGGTTCGAGGTGGGTGCCATTACTAACACCAACAAAGGGAACATGCGGGGCTTTCAGGCTGCCGGTATAGCAAACGTAGTAGGCGGCAATGTAAAAGGTTTCCAGGCTGCGGGCTTTGCCAATATAGTAGCTGGCAAAACCGATGGTTTCCAATCGGCCGGGTTTGTAAACGTGGTTAAGGGCAATGTAAAAGGCTTTCAGGCTGCCGGTTTTACTAATGTAAACAACGGCACTACCGATGGCTTTATGGCATCGGGTTTTGTAAACGTGGCCCGTGGCAACACACAGGGCTTTCAGGCGGCGGGCTTTGCCAACGTGCTGGGCGATACCACCAAAGGTGCCACCGTTGCGGGTTATATAAACGTGGCCAAAGTACACACCGGACTAATGGCAGCGGGTACTATAAACTATGCACGCTATAAAAAAGACGGCGCACAAATAGCAGGGCTTGTAAACTATGCCGATACCATTACCCGAACCGTACAAATTGCAGGCTTGATAAACTTTAACCACAAGGGTAGTGCCACCACGCAAATAGCGGGCCTTTTAAACTACAGCAACAACGTAAAAGGCCTTCAACTGGCCCCGTTCAACTTTGCCGATACCGTTAGTACAGGCATACCCATTGGCTTCCTATCATTTGTCCGCACGGGTGTTCACCAACTGGAAATAGCAGGCGATGAACTGGGGTATTTAAACCTTGCCTTCCGCACAGGTACACGCCAGTTCCATAACATACTTACCGCAGGCATGGTGCCTGTGCCAAGTGACAGTTTAAAATGGAGCTATGGCTACGGTGTGGGTACATCGGCACGCCTCTCTAAACGCTTTAACCTGGACATTGACCTAACCGCCAGCCAACTGAACAAAGGCCGCTATTTCGACGATTTAAATATCCTATCTAAACTATACATAGGCGCTGAATATGCCATTACCAAAAAAGTAAAAGTAGCCGCAGGCCCTGTGCTTAATGTGTTTTTGGTTGATACCGCGGCAGGCTCTTACGATAGCTACTTTAAAACCCTTGCACCCTATACACTATACAGCCACACCTTTAGCAACGACCTGAAAATAAGCGGCTGGGTAGGCGGCAAGGTGGCTATACGCTTCTTATAACTATCAACCAACTGTCAAATTTCAGATGTCAATTGTCAGATCAATCCAAAAAACCATGTATTATCCTAAAAAATTAAACATCAATTTAATACTGCTGATACTAATGCTGTTGGTAGTATTGATAGGCTCAAACCTTAACGCGCAAACACTTACCCAAACCGTGCGCGGCACAGTTACCGATAAAATATCAGAAACTCCATTGCCTGGTGCGGCAGTGATACTTATAGGCTCTGATCCGTTAGTTGGCACCACTACCGATATTGACGGAAACTTTAAGCTAACCAACGTACCAGTAGGCAAGCAATCAATCAAAATAACCTATGTGGGCTATAAAGAAATGGTAGTGCCCAATATAACCGTAAACTCAGGCAAAGAGCTGGTTATAAAAGTTACGCTGGAAGAAAATGTAATTCAGGGCAAAGAGGTTGTTATTACCGATAAAGCCGATAAAAACAAGCCCCTCAACGACCTCTCTGTTGTCAGCGTGCGCACCTTCTCGGTAGAAGAAACCCAGAAGTATGCCGCCGCAGTTAACGACCCCTCGCGCATGGTAACATCCTTTACAGGCATTCTTTCTACTGACGATGGCAACAACCAAATCTCCATTCGCGGCAACAGTCCCAACGGCTTGCTTTACCGCATGGAAGGTGTGGAAATACCCAACCCAAACCATTTTTCAAACGTTGGAACTGTAGGTGGAGGCGTGTCTATACTCAGCTCGCAGCTGCTTACCAATTCCGACTTTAGTACTGGCGCTTTTGCATCAGAGTATGGCAACGTACTATCAGGCGTGTTTGATTTACGCTTGCGCAAAGGCAATAATGAGCGGCACGAGTACACATTCCAAATAGGGGTATTGGGCATTGATGCCGCAGCTGAAGGCCCGTTTAAAAAGGGCTACGGTGGCTCGTACCTTATCAACTACCGCTACTCAACCTTGGGCGTGCTGTCTAAAATTGGCGTTAACATTGGCGATGCTGTTACAACCTTTCAAGACTTGTCGTTCAACCTGTCATTCCCCACCAAAAAAGCGGGTAACTTTACCCTCTTTGGCTTTGGCGGACTAAGCAAGCAAACTACAGAGGCCAAGCGCGACTCCAGCCTTTGGGATGATATTTTTCTGCGCAAAAACAGCCTGTTTTATGCCAACACTGGTGCGGCAGGCCTTACCCATACTTTGCCGATAAATGATAAAGCATATTTAAAGACGGTATTACTTGCGTCGAATGTGGGCAATGGCTATAAAGAAGAAACCCTTAGCAGCGATTTTAACCCCTACCAAACCTATAACGAAAAGTTTGGACAAACCAAATACACCCTAAGCTCTACACTTACCTATAAGTTTAACGCCCACCACAGCATACGCAGCGGCGTAATTGTAAACCAACTGTTTTATGGGCTAAACCAAAAGTATTTAGATGATAGCACCAACCTGTTTGTTACCCAGCTAAACAGCAAGGGCAACACCCAAACGCTGCAGGCGTTTGGGCAGTGGAACTACCGTATTACCGATAAACTAACCCTTAACACCGGCCTGCATTTTTTAATGCTTACGCTAAACAACAGCTACTCGGTAGAGCCGCGCGCATCTCTTAAATACGCTATTGACCCGCGCCAGTCGGTAACGTTTGGCTATGGCCTGCACAGCCAGGTACAGCCTATTGGCGTTTACTTTGCCGACTTTGAACTACCCAACGGAACCCGCTACCGCCCCAACGAAAAACTGGGCCTTTCTAAAGCCCAGCACCTGGTTATTGGCTACGACCGTATGCTTACCGAAAACCTGCATATAAAAATAGAAGGCTACTACCAGCACCTATACAACATACCCGTTAGCGCAAACCCCAACAGCACCTTTTCAATCATAAATAACCAATATGGTTTTGTTATAGATACCCTTGTAAATAAAGGCAAGGGCCGCAACATGGGTGCCGAGGTTACTTTTGAGAAGTTTCTAAACAAAGGCTTCTACTTCCTACTATCAACGTCGGTATACAACTCTACTTACAAAACACAGGATAATGTTTGGCGCAACACCCGTTACAATGGCAACTACAATGTGGCTTTTACATCTGGCAAAGAATGGACATTGTCTGAAAAACGTAAAGGTCGTGTTATTGGCATCAACATAAAGGCTCTGTATGCCGGCGGTATGCGCAATACCCCAATAAATGTTGCAGAGTCTGTAAACCGCGGCGAGCCTGTATATTATGAAGACCAGGCCTACACTCAAAAAAACAAAGACTATTACCGTATTGATGTGCGCTTTAGCCTTAAGCGCAACTACAAAAAATTAACCAGCACCGTAGCGCTTGATATTCAAAACGTAACCAACCGACAAAACATAGGCGGAACCTATTTTGATATTGGCAAAGGAGTAGTAAAAACCTGGTACCAAACACCGCTGATACCTGTACTTAGCTATAGACTTGAGTTTTAATGAATCCTTTTTTGTTGGTTTAGTTAAAAGCCTCTCTGTCTGCGGATAGGGAGGTTTTTTATTACTATTATTGCCTTATGAAGCTACGCTTGGTTTTATTGGTTCTAATGGTTTATTGTTTTACTGCTAAAGCGCAGTATTCACCTGGCCCATCAGACAGTGGCAGCCTGTGGTGGAAACACACCACCATTTACCAGATTTACCCACGCTCTTTTGCCGATAGTAATAACGATGGCATTGGCGATTTGCGCGGCATCATCAACAAACTTGATTATATAAACGGTTTAGGCTTTGAAACCATTTGGGTGTCGCCGTTTTACGAGAGCCCTCAAGCCGATTTTGGCTACGATATCAGCAACTATTACGCTATTGCGCCTGAGTATGGAACCCTTACTACGGTTGACAGCCTGATAGCAGAAACCCATAAGCGGGGAATGAAGATTGTGTTTGACCTTGTGCTTAACCACACCAGCAACCAACACCCGTGGTTTAAAGAGTCGGCAAGCAGCAAAACCAACCCCAAGGCCGATTGGTATGTATGGCGCGATGGGAAAGGGAAAAACGGCAAGCGCCCGCCGAATAACTGGTACAATGTTATCAGCCAAAAGGGGTGGACCTATAGCAAGGCCCGTGGGCAATGGTACTACTCGGCGTTCCTCAACTTTCAGCCCGATTTAAACTACCGCAACCCCGATGTTAAGGCCGCTATGTTTAACGTGGTTAAGCATTGGTTGAGCAGCGGGGTTGATGGTATTAGGTTGGATATTTTCAACTGCATTATGGAAGATTCGCTGCTGCGAGATAACCCAAAGGTACTAAACTACGTACCATCGGCACAGCACTTAAAAACCAAGTTTCAAAACCGCACCAACAACATAAACCACCCCGACAATTTTGCCCTTGCAAGGGAGCTGCGCGACACCATTGATAAGTTTACCAACCCACCACGCTTTATGGTGGGCGAGGCTGTTGGCAGCGTTAACGATAATATGCCGCTGGTGGGTAAATACGGCGATGGCTTAAATCTGGTATTTTTATTCGACATGATATTTTATGATTTTAAGCCGAAATTTTTCCGCAATAAAATCAACCTGTATGAGCAGCTATGCCCTGAGCCACTGATGCCCACCATAGTGTTTGGCAACCACGATAACAGGCGCAGCATAAACCGCATAAAAAACAACCTGCAAAAGGCACGTTTGCTGGCTATGTTTCAGCTTACTGCAAGGGGTGTGCCCGTTATTTACTACGGCGAAGAAATTGGCATGCGCGATGTGTGGATGCCTAAGAAAGACGCTCAAGACCCAATATCAGATATGATGAAGGCCGTGCCCCAGTTTATGCGTAAAAAACTACCGGTGCCCCTAAACCGCGATGTGTGCCGCACACCCATGCAATGGGATAATACTACCAATGCAGGCTTTAGCAAAACCAAGCCATGGCTGCCTGTAGA
>CAMBQF010000031.1 GCA_945869825.1 Chitinophaga pinensis
TTAAGAAGAAGTAGTTATACGATAGAACGTCATTGCGAGGAGCGTAAGCGACGAAGCAATCTCATACATTTTAAAAAGAAGGGGCAGTTAACACTGCCCCTTCTTTTTATAGCATTATTAACGCATTGCTTTTATTCCCTTTAACTTACATTAACCTTAGCAGGGTAGGTTTGTACTTAAATTAAACGTAATGAAACGGATTCTAAACATTGGGACATTATCAGTTATTCTGCTTACTTTATTTTCAGGTAATGTATTATTTGCACAAGCCCCCCCGCAGGGTATAAATTATCAGGCGGTTGCCAGAAATAATGCAGGTCAAATTATTGCTAACCAATCAATAAATGTAAGACTTACTATACTCCCAGTGCCTAATGGGGTGGCGGAATATCAAGAATTACACATTGGTTTGCTTACAAACCAGTTTGGGCTTTTTACTTTGGTTATTGGCCAAGGTAATCCTATCACAAGCACATTCTCCACTATACAATGGGGTGCGGGTAGTAAATATATTAAGGTTGAAGCCGACATTGGTTCAGGCTTTATTGATATGGGTACTATGCAGTTATGGTCAGTGCCCTACGCCTTGTACGCGGCCAATACAGGTTCAGGAGTAACAGGACCTACAGGACCGGCAGGCTCTAATGGTTCTAATGGAATAAATGGTACTACCGGCCCTACAGGACCGCAAGGTATACAAGGACCGCAAGGTATTACTGGTAGCAATGGACCTACTGGTCCACAAGGTATTGCAGGACCAACTGGTCAAAACGGAATTGATGGCGCTACTGGCGCAATAGGTGCCGATGGCGCAACAGGACCTGCCGGTCCACAAGGTATACAGGGCATTGCCGGGGCAACTGGCCAAAACGGAATTGATGGCGCTACCGGCGCAACAGGTGCCGATGGTGCAACAGGACCTGCCGGGCCACAAGGTATACAAGGCGTTGCAGGGCCAACTGGCCAAAATGGAATTGATGGCGCTACTGGCGCAACAGGTGCCGATGGTGCAACAGGACCTGCCGGACCACAAGGTATACAAGGCATTACAGGGCCTACGGGCCAAAACGGAATTGATGGTGCTACAGGTGCAACAGGTGCCGATGGTGCAACAGGGCCTGCCGGTCCACAAGGTATACAAGGCATTGCAGGGCCAACTGGCCAAAATGGAATTGATGGCGCTACAGGTGCTACAGGTGCTACAGGTGCTACAGGTGCCGATGGTGCTACTGGTCCTACTGGTCCTACTGGCCCAGGTATTATATGTGGAAGCGCTACAACAAATTTCTTAACTAAGTTTACCTCAGCTACAGACTTATGTAACTCAATAATATATGACAATGGCTCGCGGGTGGGTATTGGCACAACTAATATGAACACGTTGTTTGATGTTGTCGGTGGTGCTTCGGGCTCATCAACACGCGTTATGACGGTACGCTCAAATTTTGTGGCTGATAATACAGGAACAGCTATTGCGCTTATAAATTCAACCTCTAACAGCTCTAATGTGGGTGCTGAAATAGAAGCTTTAACAACGGTGTCGGGCAACGGCCGTAGCGAACTATTATTTAAAGTACATGGCGGCGGCGGGGTAAATGGTGCTTTGCTTGAACGTGTGCGTATACAGGGCAATGGCAATGTTGGCATTGGTAATGCCGCACCCGGAGAAAAGTTAGTTGTTAATGGTAATGCGCAGATAGATGGAGCTTTAAAAGGAACGGTACGTTATTATACCTCCACCTCTGCTGCAAGTGGTACTATTTCATCTCTGGCCGATTATCTAACGTTAACCGGAGTTACACCTGGGGCATCTGCTGGAGATTATATGGTAACCTTTAGCTGGTGTGGAACTGACCGTGTAACAGTCGGTGGCGATGTAATGAGTGTAGACTATAGCGGCGATGCAACTACAGGAAATACATGGCTTACCAACCAGGCTTTTCAGAAAGATTATCTGACGAATAATAATAACATTTGTAATAGCTACACCTGCATTGTAAGCATACCTGCCAACCAAACTTGGACATTTAAAATACGCATTAGGGGCGATGTCCGCCGTACTGAATTGTTTAACGGAACTATAACCGCTGTAAGGGTTAATTAACAGCAAAAAAGGGGGGCGGTTTACACCGCCCCCCTTTTATTATTCTATAACCCACTAAAATTATTGTCTTGTCCAGGTGATGATAATATTGGCTTGTGTGCCTGAAATATCGCTTGAAAGGGTACCTTTCAAATTGTCTTCATCAACTGATACATTGGTAAAGGTGGTAGTATCATCGTCGTCATCACCTTCAATCAACAAAAGGGTATTTCCGTTAAGAGAATAGGTAGCAAAAGTTTGTTGTGCATCATCATCGTCGCACTTGGTTGCACCCTCATCGAAAGTTACCTGGTTGCCATCTTTAAAAATAAAAAGATCGTCTTGTTCGCAAACCTCGTCAAATAAAAATAAGTAGGCATCGGTGTAGGTTGTTCCACTAACGGTAACAGAAGGAGAAAAGGTTGCACCTGTAACTTTCCAGGTACCAACAATGCCGTCCTCTTTCTTTTTACAGCTGTCGAGGGTAATTAAAGCAGCTAAAGCTACTAATGTGTAAATAATGTTTTTTTTCATTTTTTTTAGTTTATTTAAAAAACTAAAAAAATGTAAAATTGTTTAAACTGAGGTTAATTATAATGCTTTCTCACTCACTACAATCCCGTCGCCATCGCTATACAGATATTCACCTGGAATAAAGTCCATACCTGCAAAGTGGAGGGTTACGTTCTCTTCACCCTCTACCTTTTTTACACTTTTTAGCGGGTGGGTGTTTAGTGCTTTTACGCCCAGAGGTAGCTTTGCCATAGCGGCACTATCGCGTATGCAACCGTAAATTATTACGCCATTCCACTTGTTCTTAACTGCCAGTTCGCCCAGCATGTCGCCCAATAAGGCGCAGCGTAGCGAGCCGCCACCATCAACAACCAAAACCTTCCCCTCACCATTTTGCTCTAAAGCAGCCCGCACAAAGTAGTTGTTTTCAAAGCATTTTACGGTGTTTATTTTACCCATAAAAGCAGTGTGGCCACCGTAGTTTTTCAGGCCAATAGGTTCGGCTATTTTAAGGGTGTCTGAATATTTATCGCAAAGGTCGGCGGTGATGATGTTCATAAAGCAAAGAAACGGAAAAAGTATCTTTGCATAAAAAAGGACAGCATTAATAATGCTGCCCTTTTCAAATTGGGCATTTTGCCTGTGTTGGAGCTATCGCTCTCTTGGCTCGTTACCCACCTATAATTTCTATAATAAAAAGACGTCTTATTACCGATACAAAGATGTAAGGTAAAAATATCTTTAGCAAGCAACTTATATTATCAAATCGTTTTTAAATTATTGTGCAATGCACATATTAATTCTTCACAATTTTCTTACTCCATAAATTATCCCCGAGGCAAATTGTAACAAAATAAAGCCCTGCTGCAGATGGCGAAACTATAACCTGGTTGCCAGTAACAGTAAAACGCTGCACTACCTGCCCAACGGCATTGATAAGCGTAACGGTTTTAGCTGAGGTATTATCAAAGCTTAGGGTAAAATCTTCGGCAGAGGGGTTTGGGTATACGGTAAAAGCTGATTTTGAGGGCAGTTCATTAACAGCATTAACACCTGTTAAAGCATACTGGCTAAAAAAGCGCCAAATCTCGGCACTTGCATCAAAATCCTGATTGGTAACGCCAATATTAATGGCAGCACCAGGCCATGTGTGGCCACCACCAATAATTTTATAATGCTCGACAGTAGAACCATTATCGCCACCCGACCAAACATAATGTTTAGCGGTACAACCATCGGTAGTATTGGTGTTGGGCACATCAGCCGAGTCGGCAACGGGGTTGCAGTTGTTATGGTTTACCCAATAGCTCATCACATTGGGTATAGGGGTAAAACCCGTTCCGCCGTTATAAGGTACAGTAGCATCGGCAGTGCCATGTATTTCCATAACCGGTACAGGGCGTGTTGGTGTGCAATTATTAAGCTCTATGGTTGACATGGTACCCGTAACCGACGCTATAGCAGCAATGCGGTTGCTTAGCATACAGGCCAGCTTATAACTCATAAACCCACCGTTGCTCATGCCAGTGCTGTAAACACGGTTTAAGTTTACATTGTAGGTAGCATTAAGAGAGTCTATTAATGCCGAAAGAAAACCAACATCGTCAGGGCCCGAACCACCAAAGGCATTCCAAAAAGTTTGGTTTTGGTTATCGCGGGTGCCATTGGGCATTACCAGCAAAAAGTTATTTGCATCGGCCTGGGGCATAAAGTTGCCATAAAATTGCTGCTCTGTAGCGTTAGATGTGTATCCATGCAGGTTTAAAACCAGTGGCACGGCAGTACTGCCATTGTAAGCAGCGGGCACATACAGGCGGTAGTTGCGGTATATACCATCGTGTATAATACTGTCTATAACTGTGGTTTGGGCAAACAGGCCGTTTACCATAAACAAGCCTAACAGGAAAGTGTAAAATTTAATTTTCATAAAAATGTGATACTGGTTTGGCAATATAGCCCTGTAACAAATGTAGGTAATTAGCTTATATGTTTACACCCACCGTATACTGTTTTAATACTGTAAATACCAACGGCTGCAATTGCTACTGTAGTGGTATACTGTGCAGGTTGCAAACAGTGCGAGCTAAACAGATATAAACTGATAGGCAAATTTATTGTTTAACACCCGCCTGTTAACTAATAACCCGCCCCTGCCCTATTTTTTTGCTGTAGCAGCCCTTTATTTGTAGGGCAGAATATTTTGACCAATTGTGAATTTAGACGAACTACTCCATTATTTTGACCAGCCCGAAACGGTTCCGGTTAAAAACGAGGCTACTGAAAATTTAGCCAATTACGTTAAAACCCTTGAAGAGCTTACCGACAGCGACGTAAGCAAAGGGGTAATAGCGCTTATAGGTGTTACCGAAAACCGCAACGCCACCACCTGGGCCAAGTTTGAGGGCGTGGCCGATGATATGCGCCGCCACCTGTTTAACCTTAAGCGGGGCAACTTTAACCCTGTAATATTAGACCTTGGCAACCTGAAAAACGGCGATAGCGTTACCGATACCTATGCCGCCATTGCCGAGATTGTAGCTACGCTCATCCGCCATGCCATAACACCGTTTTTTATTGGCGGCAGCCAGGATTTGACGTATGCCCAGTACCTTGCCTACCAAAAACTGGAGCAAACGGTTAATATTGTAGGCATAGACCCTACATTTGACCTTGGCACGATAGATAACGAGCTAAACTCTGAAACCTACCTGGGCAAAATTATTACCCACCAGCCCAACCACCTGTTCAACTTTAGCAATATTGGCTACCAAACCTATTTTGTAGAGCAGCCGCAGATAGAGCTAATGCAGAAAATGTTTTTTGATGTGCACCGCCTGGGCGATATTCGAGCAAAGCCCGAAGAATGTGAGCCTGTTTTGCGCAATGCCGATATTGTAAGCTTTGATATGAGCAGCATACGCAGTGCCGATGCCCGGGCCATAAGCAAACCAACGCCCAATGGCTTTTATGCCGAAGAAGCCTGCAAAATTATGCGCTACGCCGGCCTGAGCGAAAAACTAAGCTGTGTAGGCATTTTTGAACTGACAGACGAGGAAGACGGAGGGCAAACCACCCACCTGGCCGCCCAAATGTGCTGGTTCTTTTTAGAGGGGTACTACAGCCGCAAGGTAGAAATGCCTACGGCAAACTCATCAAACTACACATTGTACAACGTACCGGTGCAAAACAGCGAGCAGCCTATAGTGTTTTACAAAAGCAACATGACTAATAAGTGGTGGATGGATGTTCCCTACTCGGTAAGTAAGAAAAACCGGTACGAGCGCCACCATTTTGTACCTTGCAGCTACAACGACTACCTGACATCGGTTAACGATGAGGTGCCCGACCGCTGGTGGCAGGCGTATCAAAAGCTTCTTTAGGGCATGGGGAATAGGTATAGTGCTGATTGAATATTTGAGGGCTAAGAGGCAAGTAAACGGTATAAAGCACGTTAAAATTTTTCCTAACCGTATTATTAATGAAATACCACGAAGGAAAAAATTTGTAACATTGCTTGGAAATAGATTATCAACATATATTTTTGTTAAAAATTTGTTGCTAAACAAAAATTAAATACTTTAGCACACTATTATTGAACAAAAGAGTCATACTGCTACTATGAAGAAACTGTTTACTATTGCCGCATTAGCCTTTACCATTAGCCTGTCTGCCCAGCAAGACCCGCAATTTACCCAATACTACTTTAACAAAGTATGGACTAACCCGGGAGCTGCAGGAGCCAGCGATGCTATTTGTGCCAACTTGCTTGGCCGTAACCAATGGATGGGTTTTGATGGCCATCCGCGTACTATGCTATTAAGCGTAGACATGCCTATTAACGCTATCAGCAGCGGTGTAGGTTTATCTTTTTACCAGGATAAGCTTGGCCAGATAGCTTCTACCAACGTAAAACTGGCATATGCTTACCGCCTAACGTTAGGTACCGGTAAACTGGGCTTAGGTTTAGACCTTGGCTATTTAGGCAAAAACATTGATGCAAGTTTTAACCCATTAACACCAAATGACCCTATTGTTAATGGCATTGCAGGGCAAAGAGCCGGTACGTTTGATATGAGCTTTGGTGCTTTTTACAGCAACCAACAGTTATACTTCGGCATATCTGCTACCCACTTAACAGGCCAGGACTTTAAATTTAACGGTGGTACGTCTATTGCTGCCGCACAGCACATGTTTGTACAAGGTGGTTACAACTGGGAGGTTTCTCCAAGTATTACCATTAAGCCATCATTCATGGTTAAAACCGACTTTGCATCAACACAAGTTGATGTAAACGCTACGGCCGTATTTAATAACCGTTTTTGGGCGGGCCTTAGCTACCGCCTGCAAGATGCAGTTGCTGTTAACGTAGGCCTTAACCTATGGAGGGATTTACGCCTGGGCTTGGCTTACGATATTACCACATCTAAGCTTAACCAGTACTCTAGCGGTACTGCCGAAATATTCTTAGGCTATTGCTTTAAAATTGAAAAACCAACCGTTAAAACTAAGTTCTACAATACCAGGAACTTGTCTGACAGGTAGAAAAATATCACATAAACGTAACCCTGGTACATTTATTATAGTATCAGGGTTAGTTTTTTATATGAAAAGCTGTTTCAAACATACATATACAAGCCCGCAGGTACGCGGATAAGGTAGCTTCATACTGCTTGTAACCATTATAAATAGGGCATTATAGAATTATTTATTGTGGAGATGTAGTGTTTACAACATTTTTTTATTACTTTTGAAACTTATTAACAGTTGCGACGTTGAAAACAGCCAAGTGGCTTACGCAAAGTCGCATTACAAAAAGACAAACAAAACCGGCGTATATGAAGAAGGTCGTTTTTTTCGGTTTAATTCTAAGTGTGGTCTTTATGGCCTCATGCGGAAATAAAGGCAACGGTTACCTAACCGGTGTTAAAGACCGTCAAAATTGGTTCCAGGAAGATCCTTATGGAATGGTTTATATCCCGATGGGCTCATACAACATGGGTGCCAGCGATCAGGACGTTCCATGGAGTCAAACACAACAAGGCAAAACGGTTTCTATCCAGGCCTTTTACATGGACCAAACTGAAATAACAAACAACGAATACCGCCAGTTTGTTTTTTATGTACGCGATTCTATTGCGCGCCGCATACTTGGTGAAAACGTTAGCGAGGACGATTACTTCATTATGACAGATGATAATGATGAGGATATTGACCCGCCAAACCTTAACTGGAAAAAGAAAATCAGCTGGGATGGTGATGACGAACGTGAGGCTTTAGCTGATATGTTTTTGCCTGAAAATGAGCGTTTTTACCGCCGTAAAGAAATTGATACCCGCAAACTGTTGTTTGAATACTACTGGATTGACCTTAAAGAGGCCGCCCGCAAAGCAACACGCGCTAAATACATTAAAGACCGTTCATCTCTTATTAAAAAAGACGTGATACCGGTTTACCCTGATACTCTTTGCTGGATACACGACTTCTCATACTCGTACAACGAACCTATGACTAACATGTACTTTTGGCACCCGGGCTACGACGACTATCCTGTAGTTGGCGTAAGCTGGAAACAAGCAAGTGCTTTCTGTATCTGGAGGACCCAATTCCGCAACGATTACCTTGCATCTAAAGGTGAGCCGTTTGAGCAAAACTACCGTTTACCAACCGAGAGTGAGTGGGAATACGCATCGCGTGGTGGCTTCGACTTAAGCCCATACCCATGGGGTGGCCCTTACATACGTAACAGTAACGGCTGTTTCTTAGGCAACTACAAGCCTATGCGCGGTAACTACATTGACGACGGCGGTTTCCATACCGTTAAAGCATACGAATACAACCCAAACAACTACGGTTTATACTGTATGGCGGGTAACGTATCAGAGTGGACAAGCAATGCCTTTGACGAATCGGCATACAGCTTTACCCACGACTTGAATACTGACTACACTTATGACGCAAAAGATAACGAGCACTATACTAAAAAGCGCAAGGTTATCCGCGGCGGATCGTGGAAGGATATAGGTTACTACCTGCAAACCGGCAGCCGTACCTATGAGTATCAAGACACTGCCAAGGCTTATGTTGGTTTCCGTACGGTTATCAGCTACATTGGCCGCGACAAAAATGACGACACCCGTACTAAAAACGGCGACCTTAAATAATTTAGGTAACTATTAGTGCGTCCCTCTCGTTTTACCGTTTTCAAAATTGAAAATTCTAACTAAATTTTATAATTAACACTAATTTTTTAAGCTAACTAAAACACAAAAAAGCAATGCAAAGCAAAGCGTGGAAAAATTTTATGGCTAAGCTCTATGGTATTGGAGCTGCAGTAGTAATTGTAGGGGCACTTTTTAAAATTCAACACTGGCCACTAGCAAATGAGTTTCTTATCATAGGCTTAGGCACAGAGGCTATTATTTTCTTTTTCTCAGCTTTTGAAAAAGTTCACGAAGAAATTGACTGGACTTTAGTTTACCCAGAATTAGCAGGTATTCCTGACGGTGACGGCCGTGCAAAAGACAATAAATCGATTGCTAAAGGTGGTGATGCCGTATCTCAAGAATTAGATAAATTATTGAGCGATGCCAAAATTGGCCCCGAGTTAGTAGAAAGCCTTGGAAAAGGCATGAAATCTCTTGCAGAGAGCACTAACAAAATGACTGATATTGCTGATGCGCAACTTGCAACTAACGATTACGTAGCTAACGTAAAAAGTGCTTCACAATCAGTTGAGAAATTAGCTGAATCATACTTAAAAGCTTCTACATCATTAACCAGCGTTGTTGTTTCTAACGACGAAGGCAAATCGTACGGTGAGCAGCTTGCTGTTATGTCGAAAAAAATGGGTGAACTTAACTCTATTTACGACCTACAGTTACAAGGTTCTAAAGACTACGTTGACTCTACCACCAAGTACTTTGCCGGAGTTAACCAATTGATGCAAAACTTAAGCGACTCTGTAGCAGATACTAAACGTTACAAAGACGAGATTGCACAATTAGGTTCTAACCTTGAAGCATTGAACACCGTTTACGGTAACATGCTATCGGCAATGAACTTCCGTAAGGCTTAATTTTCCTTATATATTTTAATTTAAACCAACGTTAATTAAAGAAACGGAAAATGGCATCAGGTAAAGCAACGCCTAGGCAGAAGATGATTAACATGATGTATTTGGTACTAACAGCACTGTTAGCACTAAACGTATCAAAAGAGATTCTTAATGCCTTTGTGATTATGAATGATGGTTTGACCGATACAAGGTTAAACCTGGAAAAGAAGAACTCTGATCTATTGAAGATTTTTGAAGAATCGGCTAAAACACAACCTAAGTACAAGGCCGCTTACGATAAATCTAAAGAGATACATGTACTGGCTGACAATTTGACTAAAGAGATTGAGAAAATGAAAATCGATCTTTTGAAAGAAGCTGATGGCCCTGAAACAGAGTCTGTTGTAGGCGACAAAATTGTACTGGCCAAGCTGGGCAAAAAAGACGACTACGATACCCCTACCCGTGTAATGGTAGGCGAAGAAGGTGGTGCCGCAGGTAAAGGTGCAGACCTTAAAAAGAAGCTTCGCGATTATGTTAACACGATTATGACTAAGTATATTGACCCAAGGGACAAAGACAAGTTAAAATCATCTGTTTACATTAATACTGAAGATATACCTGACCCAGATGAGCCGGAAATTAAAACATGGGAAGCCAAAATCTTCCACCATGCCCCAATGGCGGCTGCTATTGCCCACTTATCAAAAATACAAGGTGATGTACGTAAAGTAGAAAGCGAAGCCATTGGCTATTTGTTTTCTGCTGTAACTGCCCGCCAGGTATCGTTTGATAAATTTAAGGCTATGGCTATTGTAAACGATGGTTTCATCTTTACCGGTAGCACTACCGAAATGACTATTGGCCTTGGCGCTTACGACTCTAGCCAAAAGCTTAAAATTAAGCTTAACGGCAACATGGTAGGCGAAGATAAAATTAAAGACGGTGTAGCTGTTATTCCTATTAGCGGCAGCTCTGTTGGCGAGCAAACAATGAAGGGTGAGATTTATGTATTTGACCCTGAGAAAAATGCAGAAGTACCTTACCCGTTTGAGACAAGGTATACTGTAGGTGCGCCAATGGCAACTGTATCGCCAACTAAGATGAACGTATTTTACATTGGTGTAGACAACCCTGTAGACATTACTGTATCAGGCGTATCAGCAGCTAACGTATTACCATCTGTAACAGGTGGTTCTATCAGCGGCAGCGGCGGCCATTACGTGGTAAAAGTTAACGGCGCCCCAGGTACTAAAGCAATGGTAAACGTTTCGGCAAAAATGCCTGACGGTACTACCAAGGCAATGGGCAAAATGGAGTTCCGCGTTAAACGTGTTCCAGACCCTGTAGCTATGTACTTAGGTAGCAAAGGTGGCCCTATGCCATTAAACCAGGTAAAGGCAGGTCAGGGTATTAACTGCGTACTTGAGAACTTTGACTTTGACCTTAAATTTAACATTACCAGCTTTACACTTGGCGCTAACATTAACGGTAACTTTATGGAGGAATCGTGTGCGGGTCCTGCGTTTAGCGGTAAAGCTAAAGACATTTTAGGCCGCTTAAAAACGGGTAACAAAGTGTTTTTTGATAACATTAAGGCCAGAGGCCCTGATGGTACCAGCCGTACGTTGCAATCATTTTTTGTAACCTGCAAATAATAAAATAGTAAAAGAGGTTTATTATGAAAGCGATAAAAATAACAGTTGTAGCCTTGGTTCTGTTAGTAACAGGATTAAAAGCGCAAATTCTTGACAGGCCAACCAATGGCTTGTTGAAGAAAGAACACGTACCTAACCGTGCGCCTGTTCCTTACGCTCAACTTCGCGAGGCCGACCTGATGTATGAAAAATGGGTTTGGCGCACAATTGACGTACGCGAGAAGATAAACCATAACTTTTACTACCCGTTAGAGCCGCTAAATAACCGTGTTAACCTTTTGAAGATAGTATTAGATGCTGTTCAGGAAGGCTCTATTACGGCTTATTCAAGCATTGACGACGAGTTTACCATACCTATGACCAAAGAGGAAGTAGCGGGTATTGGTCGCCGTGTAGATACATTGCAAATACCTGACCTTTACGATCCTGCTATCCTTCGTGACACCATTATTCCTCAAGAACTTGAGCCAAAAGATGTTTTGGAATGGCAATTGAAAGAGATTTGGTTTTTTGATAAGCAACGTTCTGTAATGGATGTGCGTATTGTAGGTATGTGCCCTGTGCGCTATGTTTATGACAAAGCATCGGGCGAGTTTAAGGGTAAACAACAAATGTTCTGGATTTACTTTCCCGAGGCACGCAAAACTTTTGCTAAAAACGAAGTATTCAACCGTTTTAACGATAGTGAGCGCCGCACCTGGGATGATATATTCTGGAAACGTATTTTTGGTAGCTACATTTTTAAAGAGACCAACCCTTTTGACCGCCGTATTGCCGATTACAAAATTGGCATGGACGCTTTGATTGAGGCCGACCGTATTAAAGGTGACCTTATGAATATAGAACACGACCTTTGGGACTTTTAGAAAGAACCTTATTTAATAGAAAAACCCCGACAGCAATGTTGGGGTTTTTGTTTTCTATGGTCTTGGTTATTTTTCGATGAGGGCCTGGCGCTTATTGAGTTCTTCTATGGTTTTTTCGAAGAGGGTGTTAAACAGCGGCGGATCGGAAGAGAAGAACTTGTAGCTGTCTTCAAACTTTTTTTGGGTAATGCCGTGGTTAAAAAACACCTGCTCATAATCATTATACAGCTTTTGCTTGCCTTCTTCTAATCCTTTAGACTTACCCAGGTTTGTTTTAGCTTCTATAACGTGAATATCGGCCATTACCTGCACCATTGTGTCGAATGGCATATGATCTCCCTCCATATTTGATTTCGGAGCGCTACAGGCAGATAAAAGGGCAAGTGCACTTATGATAAAGAATATGGATATTTTGGCGGGGGGAAACAAATCCCTCCCCTCTGACTTACAGTCAGAGATAGTCCCTTTATTAGGAAGAGTTTTTATCCTGTAAATTCTCATTACCTGTTAAACGTTAGTCGCATGCCGCGGGTATCTTCATTAATAACCCCATTGTTGTAAACGTGGTTACCATTTACAAAAGTATGCTTAACGGTAGATTTAAAGGTGTGCCCCTCAAACGGGCTCCAGCCACACTTATACAGTATGTTACTTTTATCAACGGTATTGGGACTGTTTAGGTCAACAACGGCAAGATCGGCATAGTAACCCTCGCGAATAAAACCGCGGCGGTTTATCTGGAAAAGGATAGCTACGTTATGCGACATCTTCTCGGCAATACGTTCCAGGCTAATTTTACCCTGATGGTAAAAATCGAGCATAGCAACCAGCGAGTGCTGCACCAATGGGCCGCCACTGGGTGCATTTAAATAGGGTTGCTGCTTTTCTTCTAAAGTATGGGGTGCGTGGTCGGTAGCTATAACATCTATACGGTTTTCAAGCACGGCATTAAAAATGGCGTCGCGGTCGTAAGCAGTTTTTACTGCAGGGTTCCACTTAATAAAGTTGCCTTTTGTTTTATAGTCGGCACCGCTAAACCACATATGGTGTATGCAAGCCTCGGCCGTAATTCGTTTCTCAGCCAACGGCTTGTTGTTATCAAATAGCAATGTTTCTTCAGCGGTAGATATATGCAAAATATGAAGCTTGCTATTGTGTTTGCTTGCCAGCTCTATGGCCTGGCGAGATGAAGCTAGGCAAGCCTCGCGGCTACGGATAAATGGGTGGTACCATACCGGCACATTATCACCATAAATACTTTTATAGTGCTGTAGGCTTTGCTTTACGATAGGGTCAACCTCGCAATGTGTGGTAATAATAGTTTGGCCATACTTAAATATGTTCTCAAGGCCTACAGGGTCGTCAACCAGCATATCGCCTGTAGATGAGCCCATAAATATTTTAATGCCACATACATTGGCTGGGTTTATAGCTGTTACATCATCAATATTAGTATTGGTGGTACCTATGTAAAACGAATAGTTAGCTAATGAAACCTCTGATGCACGGCTATACTTTTGTTCAAGCTTATCAACGGTAGTTGCACTTGGCACGGTGTTGGGCATTTCCATATAAGTGGTGGTGCCACCGGCAACGGCAGCGCGTGCTTCGGTATACAACTCGCCTTTATGGGTAAGGCCGGGTTCGCGAAAATGTACCTGGTCATCAATAACTCCGGGGAAAATATGAAGCCCTTCGAGGTTAAGGGTTTCTTTAGCATCAACACCCTGCAGGCCATCTTCAACAGGTATTATTTTTTTAATAAGCCCGCCCTGAATAGCAATATGGGCTTTGGTAACTGCGCCCTCGTTTACAACAAGGGCATTGGTTAATAGCACGTCTGCAGTAATGGGTTGCATGGTATAATAGTATTTTAAAAGTCATAGTATTTAGCCGGAATCCAGGTTTTTAGGCCAAAGTGAATCCAGGTTGTGTTAACATCGGCTGCGTTTTGAATCTTCTGGCGGCGGGTGGTAATTCCTGCCTCTAAGCGTAAGCCATATGTTGGGTTGATGATGTACGCTGCCGTTAAATCAAAATAGGTAAGGTTGTTTTTTATGCCTTGCCCCACCCTATTGCCATACTCGCTGTTATAAGTTTGATAAGGCTTGTATATATCGCCACCAAAATTGCTGCCTATGCTATCTGTACCAAAGGTGGCAAACATAAGTTCGGCCTGAAACCACCAGCGGTTGTTTTTGTAGCGCAGAAAGCTCACACTCTCGCTAAAATTGGCGCCCAGCGGGTGTGCCAGCGGCTGGTTAAAGTGGGCGTAGTTTTGTATCTGCTTAAAGTGCGTATAGGTATAAGGGCGCACCCAGTTATATTCTGTTTGAAAGTTGAGGTTTTTTATACCGAACACATCAAAGCTTTTAAAGCCCAGCTGAAAGCCCTGCTTGTTGGCCCACCAGCCGTTGCCTGCTTTTACCTCTTTCAGTAAAAACTCGTCTAACACCACCTGGCCATACAGCACCTGGTTTTTAATAAAGTTGTATTTTAGGTTGATGCCAATAATTACATTGTCGGGCGAGCCAAGGGTAAACTCTACAGGACGGAAGAAGATAAGCGGGTTGAGGTAGTTTACATCGAACCCACGGTAGGCTCCCGAAGCACTATCGCTGTTTTCCCACACTACACTCTCGAACAAGCCAATAGCCAAACGCTTATGGGGGATAATATCGAAGTAGTGCATTACCGAATTCTTTTTAGCATATACCTGGTTGGGGCCGCTTACGCTGCGAACATCCTGAAACTGAGCAAGCATAATGCTGTACTTAATACGCCAGATGTTAGCCGTTAGCTTTAGGTACGGGTAGTTAAAGGCATTGTCTGACAGCAATAGCGAGCGGTACCCATCGCCAATAAAGTTTTTGCCATGGCCTGCCTGCACATTTAGGTAGCGCGTAGGGGTGTACGATACGTAGCCGTTGGCATAACCATAATCCCAACCGCCTATTTTAAAAGGCTTTGGCCTGCCCTGCCCTGGAATAACGGTGTTGTTGTTAATCCACGTGCCTAAGTAACCCGGAAAGCGCGCCTGATTTTCGTAGTAAGCGGTATAAAAAGAAAACTTTTTACCTATGTTGCCCGAAAAAGCAGCGCCCTTGGTAGAAGTATACGTAGTAATGCCTGCAGCCCTGTCGCGCCCAAAATCAACATCAATAACAGGGTCTAAATATAGCTGCCAAATGCCCGAGTCGAGTTTTATCAGATGGTCGGAAAATAAGGCACGACCCACGCGGCGGTGCGCAAAAGCCCAGTCATAATCTTTTACCCCAACAGCAGAGTCGATTGTAATAACCTTCTCTACATCGGCCTGCAAATAGGGGCGCATAGAGGTATGGAATACTGCCTTTTTTCGGTTTAGGTACTTATCAAACGAAGCGCCATATTGATTATCAGGGAATATATTAAGCTGCTGTGCCTGGGCCATGGTAGCCATGCTAAGTAGCAGTATGAGCAGAATGCGTTTCATAGTCAGCATCAAAAGTAATTCAATTAAAGAGATAAAAAGATAAAGAATTAAAGAATGAGCCATGCCCCAAATGCCAATATGCTTGTTTGCTAAACGGTTATTGCTTAAACTTGCTATATGAAAAAGCTGCTGCCCATACTTTGCCTAACGGTTTTAATAAGCAACACAAGTTGCGATACTGAGCAAGAACAATGCATAAATCCAGGGTTTGCAATTGCGGGTAGTGCTGACGGCAATGCATGCAGCAATGGCACAACTGCAATGGATAGTGCAATAAAGTATTACCACGATTATGATATGGCACTCATAGACGGTTCAACTACAGCAACGTTAAAAAACTTTTATATCCATAGCCCCGGCGGGCATAGTTTTACTGCAATGCTATGGCTACCTTCCGACATGCAATATGTTGCAGACAGCGCTACATTTGTTAAACGGTTTGCTCTAAACGATACTATTGATTCATCTGCTAACTGGCAAAACGATAGTGGCAATAACGATGTTTATTTGTACCGTGATGTACAGGCAGGAAACCCGCCTTATATAACTAGTGGTGAATGGATAGATGAACAACCCGGATATATTGGCCTGCGCACCCAGTATAATAATAATTGGTATTACGCCTGGGTAAACCTAAAGGTAACAAGTGCAGATACCAGTATCCATGTTTTAGGCTGGTCAGCCTACCATCCATAACATACTAATATTGCAGAGTGGTATTGACAGTTTACAACACGCCAAAGAACGCATGTTGTGCCTAAGCAACTATTGCTGCGGCAAGCAGGCACAACTTAAAAAATCCCCCGTCACGCTAAAGCGTGCCACCCCCTTTATAAAGGGGAACCTTACAAATTAAAACGAAAACGCCAGGCCTAGTGTTGGTAATATAGGCAGCTGGTTTATGCGTTTGTAGTTTATACGGTCGAAATAGAAGATGTTTTCGCGGTTGTAGGCGTTGGTGCAGCTGATAACAGCATCCAGCGTCATACGCTCGCTAAACATAAATTTGCGGCGCAGCGATACATCTAACCTGTGGTAATAAGGCAAACGGCCCCCGTTCAACTGTGCGTAAATTATACCCAAATCGCCATTGGCATTGGTATAGTTAGAGTTGATGCCGTTGTTAAGCGGTGGTTTTTCAAAAAAGCCCTGTGTTTGGGTAAATGGTAAACCTGATCCAAAGTTCCAGCGCACGTCGGCCTGCCATAACTGGGCCTTGCCAAAGTTGTACGATACTACAGCATTTACGTTATGGCGGCGGTCAAATATAGGCTTGTAATTCATCAGGCCATCAAAACGGTCGGTATACATCAATGAGTATACAAGCCATACATACAGGCGGCCCTTTTCATATTTAAGGGTAAAATCTAACCCTCTTGACGAGCCATTTTCTATTACAAAGTCTTTCTTTAAATAATCAGGCTTTGATGCATACTCTGGGGTATCGTCAAATATTTTATTACGGTTGATGTTGGTAAGCTGGTTAAACTTAATATAGTAACCCTCTACGTTTATGCGGATGTTTTTACCGGCATCAAACTCAAAGCCCATAATGGCGTGCGACGAGCGTTGCAGGCCGTTTTTAACCGTTTTGCCATCAAACTCATCGGGCAGGCTGGTTGGGCTTGAAAGGAACCCGTAGAACAAGTTAACCACATCGCGGTCTGAATTGGCCGCCATAAGGTTTTGCGAGTATAAGCCACCGGCAATTTTAATACGGAACCAATCGGCAACGTTTACCTTGGCCGACAGGCGCGGCTCTGGGCTTAGGGCACCTATTGATGCATAGTAATGGGCACGGAAACTGGGTTCAAGTACTACACGGTCGCCAAGCACCAGGCGGGTTTTTATATACCCGGCCATCTCGGTTGTGTTATCGTTTTGTTTAATAGAGCGGTTTACCGCGTTGTAAAAATCAAAGTTGGTAGCAAAGCCAATAACGTCAAGGCCATATTTAATCTCGCTCTTTTTAAAGAACTGCTTAAAGCCCAAGCCCAGGTTAAAGCCGTTTATGGCACTGCTGCGTGGCCTTTGGTCTTTCTCGGTAAGGCTTATTTTGTATTGAGAGTAAGCAAAGTTACCTTCAAAAATTATTTGCGAGTTGTTAGGTACCAATACAAAGTTGCTACCGCCGCCGGCAGTGCTCCAGCGAAGGTTAGAGCCGCCTTTGTAGTTTACACCATCGGTAAAATACATACCAAACAGGTTTACCTTGCTGCCGTTGGCGCCGTTTATAGAAAACTTGCCGTAAAGGTCGTTAAAGCTAAAGGGCAGGCCTGCACTATCGGCATAGGTGTAAAATATAGGGGCCGTTTTGTTTAAGTAGGCCGATTTTGCTGAGAAAACAAATGATGAGCTGCCGCCACCATCTTCGCTTTGGCGCTTTAAAGGCGTTTCTAATAGTATTTTAGAGGTAAACGGGTTGACAGATACCTTACCCGAAAAATGCTTTTTGTTGCCATCGCGGGTGGTAATATTCATTATTGATGATATACGACCGCCAAACTCTGCGCCAAAACCACCGGTGTATACATCGGCATTACGAATAATATCGGCATCAAACACAGAGAAGAAACCAATAGAGTGGAACGGGTTGTATACAATCATCCCATCAAGCAAAGTTTTATTTTGCACGGGCGAACCTCCGCGTATGTAAAGCTGGCCACCCTGGTCGCCGGTAGAAACCACACCGGGCAATACCTGCATGTATTGGGCAAGGTCGGCCTGACCACCTACGGTAGGTATTTTGTTCATCTCCTTAGGGGTGATGCTTATTTCCGAAATTTTAGGGCGCGTTTTGTCCGACTGCCTGTCGCCAACAACATCAACACCTTTAAGCGTTACGCTCTTCTTTTCGGCATACAGGTTTTGTGCCGTAATAGAATTAGCCTTAACCGTTATGTTTACAAACGTACTATCATAGTCAAGGCCCTTTGCAGCCAGCACATAAGCACCCGGCGGAACATTGGTAATGCTGTACAAGCCATTAATATCGCTTGATATGCCAAAGGTGGTGCCTTTTAAAAACACACTAACAAAAGGTGCGGGCTCGCCTGTTTTTTTATCGTAAATAAAGCCACGTACAGTGCCTGTAGTACTTGGTGTTTGGGCATTTGCTGCAAAAGCAGTTACTCCCAATAAAAAGGCAACAAGTGCCAAAACTCGTAATTTCATCAGTCTTACCAATAAGAATAGTTAGCAAAAATAGGGTTTTCCCGCTAATGGCAGCATACAAATTTCAGGGTTTATCGGAAGAGTTGGTAGTTCGTGGTTCTTAGTTCGTAGTAGTAAGTAATGTTTCATAAATCTGTTTGCTGTTCTTTTCTATTGACATACCGCTCCTCCGGAGCTATATTTTTAGTCCCAGCGGAACGACATATCAATAGAAAGAAAACCGTATTTATATTAAGCTCCGTAAGAGCGATAACTCATAATTATTTTATCCGTCTCAAACTCTTCCGGCAGTAGCAAAACAGTGCAATCCTGCGGGTGCTCATCCAATGGTTTTTCAGGCACAATTGTCGGCTTAAAACTCATCATCTCCCGCACCACAATTTTAGGTTCAGCTTTATCCCTTCCTTGGAGGGGTGCCTCAGCGTAGCTGAGGTGGGGTGGGTCAATATCCCCTTCTGATACAACAGGCGGTGTGTTACCATTTAAATTAGTGTCCTCAGGCTGAGCAAAAATCTCCCCTCCTAAGGTAGGAGGGGTGTCACAAAGTGACGGGGAGGTATGAACACTCCCCTCTCCTTCGGGAGAGGGGCAGGGGGTGAGGGCCTCATCATCAACCTTCTGCCACGAAAATACCTTCCTTGGCTGCGGCTCGCCCACACGCTTCTCCTCTACCTTAATGCCACCTACCCAGCTACGCATTGTACTTTCGGGCAGGTCAAACAACTCAGCTATTTTTTGGATGCTCACCCCCTCTCGGCGTAACCCTTCCGCTGTCATAATCTTATCAAGGCGGACCTGCTCCTTGCTACGGGGCAATAGTTTTACCTCACGTTGGGCTTCTTCACATACTACCACCAGGTGATTGTCTTCCGTTTCTTCAATACTAAACACATCCACCATCCCAAGCGTGTGGGGCATGCGGTTCTTGCATTTCAGGTGCTTAATGTAGCGCTCTTGCGGCCGCTGCTGACTGCGACAAACAGCCACCACACTATCGGCAAACGTGGTAGTAAACTGGTGTTTATAAGCATGGTAAAGCTCTACCGACCGGCCCGTATTCCGTGTGCGGGTGCTAACCACCAATAAAACCGATAAGCTCCGTTCTCCCCTTAGCCCCTCCACCACATTCAAAAAATCAATCCATTGCGCGTTGCTAAGGTTCAGCCTGTCGGGTTGGTCAAAAATCAGCATCCGTGCCTGTGTCTGGTCCAGCAGGTTTACAAGGCCTGTTATCAGCCAGTCTTTAAATACATCATAGCTTTTATACACCCCATATTCCCCTTGGTTAAACAAGGCGAAGAAGAAGTTTTCGGCAGCCGTTTCATCTGCAGCGCCATAGCGTTCGGCAAACCCGCGGGTGTCATAATCATGGCCTATGTAAAGCACCCGTTGCGGGGCAACATCATTATATCCCCTGGCAATTTCTTTAGCAACGGTTAACGATAAAAGCGACTTTCCCGCACCGGTATCTCCGGCAAGGATGCACAGTTCGCCCTCGCTCCAATAGTTGCGCCAAATGGGCGGGGCTTTACTAATCTTATCCCTGGGCAGCAAGCCAACTAAGGGTTTTAATACAAAACTCTGTTTAGGGGCACAGCCAACAGGCTGCAACACGGTCTTTTCTTCCATGGCAAATAGTTTTTTTGGTCTAGTAATATATCCCCTCTTGAGAGGGGTGGCGCAGCTATGCTGCGACGGGGTGTGTTATTTAAGGTCTCCCTTTAAAAAGGGAGTGGATGCCGCTACTAAGCGGCAGACGAGGGATTTCTTTTGCCACAAGGCAAACAATTAAGCAAGCAGAGTACAAAGATACAACCTTAGGCAGGGGGTTGTCAAGGAAATTATTACGACCCTTTAATAATATCGTCAAAAATTTCATCTATTCCAAAAACCTTATTTGAAACAATGTGGTATAATTCTCTAAAAGATTCTATTGCTTCAGTAGTTTTTAAATCTGACGTTTTATATGTGATATACGAATATCTATCCCACTCATTAAAGGCAGCTAATTGCTGAATATTCATATCATCATTGGGGTAAAAGTGTATAAAATAATCTTCTGTATTTGTAGAATCTACTTTAACAATAGACCATTTATACTTTTGATTATATAGAAAGAAATATTCTCTATCAATCTTGATTACATTTGAAATTAACTTTTCATTAGAAATCATTGTGTTGATTACCTGAACAATTTTCATGATTATTTTTCTTTATTAATTAAATTGCCATAATTAGAAGCGTCAATATTCCTTATGCTTTCTCTTAATTCACTAACAAGACTTCTCTTTTTAGGTTCCGTTAAAGATTTTGTATTAGATGTAAAACCTTTGACCTTCTGTAGCTGCTCCGATAGTTTTTCATTCAATACTTTATTACCTATGATTTGACCTTCGATTTCATGTAATATATTTATTACTTCAAGCTTTTGAACATTATCATTTACGGTGAAATCATTTAATTTTTCTATTTTCCACTTCAATTCACTTAATGTTAATTGATTTGAGTAACTGAGAATAAAATTAATGGCCGAGCTAATCTTTTCTCTGTTAAAGAAAAAAATATAGATTGCTATGCTCGATGCAATTACTGTAAGAAAATTAGCAATAATATTTAGCCAGAGGTCTAGTTCTTTCATTAATATAGTTCCAATTAGCAAATTTAATAAAATACAACACATCTACATAGTTGGAAAACATTTTATAATAAATTAAAAAAAATACCATGCGCTGGCCTGTCCACGCCCTGTGTGAACTCTCCCGATAGTTATCGGGATCAAGCGCCAGATTAGCGCGGGAGCGCGGCGCGTAGCAAATTTTAGAGTTTTTGGGCGTGGTGTCTTTTCTTTGGTTCGTTTCTTTGGACAAGCAAAGAAATGAACGAAGCCGTCGGCAGACAAGCGCCGCATGCAATGAAGTAACCACCCCGCCTACGGCACCCCTCCTTAAAAAGGAGGGGAGTTTATCCTCGGCATCTAATCCCCGACCTAAAGGCCGGGGCAACTATAATTAGTTCCGGGCTAAAAAATCCCTCCCCTCGCTACGCGAGGTACTCCCTTTAAAAGGGAGAATTGTTTCCTTATCAAGCTACGAATGGTGGATATTCGAGATCCTGAATCAAGTTCAGGATGACAACAAAAACCTAACACCTGGCACCTATAACCTATCCCCTAAATTAAACCCACTCTAAATAACCTTGCTTTGTACGCCAATTGCAATATTTACTATATTTGCAGCCTTAAATTTCAGTGTAAAACAACAGATGCAATCAGTCAACTATATCCCCATTGTGCTACAGCTTCTTGTAGCAGGCGGCTTTGTAACACTGGCCATGACCCTTACCCACGTTTGGGGGCCTAAGCGCAAAAGCGCCGAAAAACTGGAGAATTTTGAGTGCGGTATAGAGTCGCAAGGCAACGCCCGCATGCCTTTTTCAATCAAATATTTCCTTACGGCCATCCTTTTTGTTTTGTTTGATGTAGAGGTAATTTTTCTTTACCCCTGGGCTGTAAACTTTAAGGAACTTGGTTTGTTTGGTTTCGTAGAGATGCTGGTGTTTATCGCCTTCCTTTTACTGGGCTTTTTATACATCATTAAAAAAGGCGCGCTAAAGTGGGAATAACCCCCAGGCATCAACCCAAAATAGTAAGATTTTTAGCATGAGCAACGTTCAAATAGTTAACGAACCGCCGGTAGGGCTTCAGGGCGAAGGCTTTTTAGTTACCAACCTAAGCGCTGTGGTAGGTATGGCCCGCAAAAACAGTTTGTGGCCGCTACCTTTCGCTACATCGTGCTGCGGTATAGAGTTTATGAGCACCATGGGCCCCAACTACGACCTATCGCGTTTTGGTATGGAGCGCCTTAGCTTCTCTCCACGCCAGGCCGACCTGTTGATGGTGATGGGCACCATTGCCAAAAAAATGGGCCCAATCCTTCGCCACGTATACGAGCAAATGGCCGAGCCACGCTGGGTTATTGCCGTAGGCGCCTGCGCCAGCAGCGGTGGGGTTTTTGATAGCTACAGCGTATTACAGGGCATTGATAAGGTGATTCCGGTAGACGTGTACGTACCTGGCTGCCCGCCACGCCCCGAGCAAATTATACAAGGCATTATGCAAATACAGGAACTTGCTGCCAGCGAGAGCCTGCGCCGTCGTAATGGCGACCAATACAAAGCATTGTTAGACAGCTATAACATAAAATAATGGCCGAAGTAACCAACGCATCTGTTTTAGCTACGCTGCAAGAGAAGTTTGGCGATGCCATAGAGCACGCTTACGAGCCTTACGGGATGCTTACCGCCTTTGTAAAGCGCGAGCAGATAATTGATATTTTGAGGTTTTTGAAGGAGGATAGCACTATCCAGATGAACTTCTTAACCTCGCTATGTGGCATACACTACCCCAATAATGAGGGTAAAGAGCTGGGGGTAATTTACCACCTGCACAGCTTTACCAACAACTTCCGCATGCGGTTAGAGGTGTTCTTCCCCGCTGCCGATGTGGATATGCCTACCGCCACCGTACTATGGCCTACCGCCAACTGGATGGAGCGCGAAACCTTTGAGTTTTACGGCATCAACTTCGTAGGCCACCCCGACTTGCGCATTATTCTTAATGTGGAAGACATGGACTACCACCCATTATTAAAACAATATCCGTTGGAAGACGATACCCGCACCGACAAAGACGACCGCTATTTTGGCCGCGACGACAACAAAGGTGTGCATTTTGATAAATTCCCCGGA
The DNA here is from genome assembly GCA_945869825.1 of Chitinophaga pinensis. GTDB lineage: Bacteria > Bacteroidota > Bacteroidia > CAMBQF01 > CAMBQF01 > CAMBQF01. The sequence goes on from CAMBQF010000031.1 coordinate 23,570, forward strand.
AAGGCCCAACTGCCAAATAAATAGACTATGCAGCAGTATACCGATATAGAAGAAGAAAAAGAGTACAATACGCTTAACCTGGGGCCTACGCACCCGGCCACGCACGGCATCTTTCAAAACGTTTTGAAGATGGACGGCGAGATTATCGTATCGTCTGAACCTACCATAGGCTACATACACCGCGCTTTTGAAAAAATTGCGGAACACCGCCCATACTATCAGATTACCCCGCTTACCGATAGGATGAACTATTGTTCATCGCCCATAAACAACATGGGCTGGCACATGACAATGGAAAAGCTAATTGGTGCCGAAATACCCAAACGCGCGCAGTACATGCGCATTATTATTATGGAGCTGGCACGTATTGCCGACCATATTGTTTGCAACTCGGTTATTGGGGTTGATACCGGCGCTTTAACGGGCTTTACCTACGTATGGCAAGACCGTGAGAAGATTTACGAGGTGTACGAAGAAATTTGCGGCGCCCGCCTTACCACCAACATTGGCCGTATAGGGGGTTTTGAGCGCGACTTTAACAAAACTACCTGGGAGAAAATTAACGATGCCCTGAATTCTATAGAGAAACGTTGGGCTGAGTTTGAACGCCTGCTAAGCCGCAACCGTATATTTATGGACCGTTGCATTGGCTGCGGCCCTATTACTGCCGAAAAGGCTTTGGGCTATGGATTTACAGGCCCTAACCTGCGCGCTGCGGGGGTTGATTATGATGTGCGCGTAATGTCGCCCTACTCATCGTACGAAGATTTTGATTTTACCATACCTGTAGGCACCAACGGCGATACCTACGACCGTTTTATGGTGCGCAATACCGAAATTTGGGAGAGCATCAAGATTATCCGCCAGGCAATGAATAACCTGCCAGAGGGTAATTACCATGCCGATATTCCTGAGTTTTACCTGCCTCCGAAAGACGATGTATACACCAAAATGGAAGCCTTAATCTATCACTTTAAGATAGTAATGGGCGAAACCGATGTGCCGAAAGGCGAGGTGTACCATTGCGTGGAAGGTGGCAACGGCGAGCTTGGTTTTTATTTGGTAAGCGATGGTGGCCGCACCCCGTACCGCCTGCATTTCCGCCGCCCGTGCTTTATATACTACCAGGCCTACCCCGAAATGATTAAAGGTGCCATGCTGTCTGACGCTATTTTAACCATGAGTAGCATGAATGTGATAGCTGGAGAATTAGACGCGTAATTGATTATGTCAGAAATAAAATTTAAACCCGAAACAATGGCCCAGGTGGAGGCCATTATCAAGCGTTACCCTGAGGGCCGCCAAAAATCGGCATTGCTGCCCATTTTGCACCTGGCTCAGGAGGAGTTTGACAACTGGCTGGATGTGCCCGTAATGGACTATGTAGCTTCTATACTATCTATAGAGCCTATAGAGGTGTACGAGGTAGCATCGTTCTACACCATGTACAACCTAAAACCCGTTGGTAAATATGTGCTTGAGTTTTGTAAAACCGGCCCTTGCTGCTTAGTGGGTGCCGAGAAAATACAAGACTATATACAAGCCAAGCTTGGCATTAAAGTGGGCGAAACTACGGCTGATGGTATGTTTACCCTTAAAACCGTTGAGTGTATGGCTGCCTGTGGCTACGGCCCTATGATGCAGGTGGGCGACCATTACTACGAGCGTTTGACTGAAGAGAAGGTAGACCGTATATTCGACTACTTCCGCAATACCGACCCAAGTAAAGTATACAAAACCGATCCGCTTACCGTAGCGGGCTTAAACTAAGCAACACCTATGGGAGCAAAGATACTTTTAGAGCATATTGATAAGCCGGGCATCCGCGGCTACGATGTTTATCGCCAAAACGGTGGCTACCGTGCGGTAGAAAAAGCCGTAAAAACGATGACCCCCGACGAGATAGTAAACGAGGTGAAAACTTCGGTACTTCGCGGCCGTGGCGGTGCGGGTTTCCCTACGGGGTTAAAATGGAGCTTTATTGACAAGAGCAACCCTACCCGCTACCTGGTGTGCAATGCCGACGAGAGTGAGCCGGGAACTTTTAAAGACCGTTACATCATTCAATACATTCCCCACCTGTTGGTAGAGGGCATGATTGTATCAAGCTTTGCGCTGGGTGCAAACACCGCCTACATCTACATGCGTGGCGAGTTCCGCTGGTTATTCCCTATCCTGCAAAAAGCTATTGACGAGGCCTATGCCAATGGCTTTTTAGGTAAGAATATTTTAGGCACCGGCTACAACCTTGACCTGTATGTACAGTCGGGTGGTGGCGCTTATATCTGTGGCGAAGAAACCGCCCTTTTAGAGAGCCTGGAAGGCAAACGCGGCAACCCAAGGATAAAACCCCCATTCCCCGCTATTAAAGGCCTTTACGGCTGCCCTACGGTGGTAAACAACGTAGAATCTATTGCAGTAACGCCGTGGATTGTAAACAATGGTGGCGCTGAGTATGCTAAACTCGGTACAGAAAAATCGCCCGGCACCAAGCTAATATCAGCCTGTGGCAATATTAATAAGCCCGGCGTGTACGAGATTGAACTGGGTTTACCTGTTGAAGAATTCCTTTACTCTGATGAATACTGCGGTGGTATTGCCGGCGGAAAGCAGCTTAAGGCGTGCGTTCCCGGCGGTTCATCGGTACCTATTTTACCGGGCGAATTGTTGCTTAAAACAGCTGCAGGCACCCCACGTAATATGAGCTACGAAAGCCTATCAGACGGTGGTTTTGCTACTGGCTCAATGCTGGGCTCGGGTGGTTTTATTGTGTTTGATGAGAATGCGTGTATCGTTCGCAACCTGTGGAACTTTGCCAGCTTCTACCACCACGAAAGCTGCGGCCAATGCAGCCCTTGCCGCGAAGGTACAGGTTGGATGGAAAAAGTGCTTCACCGTATAGAGCATGGCCATGGCAACCAGGGCGATATTGACTTATTGGTTGATATAGCTAAGAAGATAGAAGGCAACACCATTTGCCCGCTGGGCGATGCTGCTGCCTGGCCTGTAGCCTCAGCTATACGCCACTTCCGCGATGAGTTTGAGCTGCACGTTAAGCACCCTGAGCTTGTCCGCCACCATTATATGAATGACTACGTAGCGCCTGCGCTACACACTGCATAAAAAGGTCCCCCTTTAAAAAGGGGGTGCCCGAAGGGCGGGGGATTTTACCCACCATAACAATACACCAAGCCCTGCGCTAGCTGGGCTTTTTTATTCCCTCT
>CAMBQF010000032.1 GCA_945869825.1 Chitinophaga pinensis
AAAATGTACCCAAGCCCTGTTAGCGATATATTGAACATTGCTTTGGAGAAAGGTGTTACCAACACTAACTACCGCATTATAGACCTTGCAGGCCGCACTGTACTTACCGGTACTATTAACGGTACCAGCAGCGCAGTAAACGTTAACCAGCTTGCCGCAGGCACTTACTGGGTGCAGGTGGCTAATGCGAAAGGCATTATTACTACTAAGCAAATACACAAACAATAGTAAATTTTCCCCTCTAAAGAAAAGGCCGTTCCCGAAAGGGGGCGGCTTTTTTTGTAGATGGTTTAATGGACGGTGACGTTTCACTTTAACACCGACCACGACGAATACTTTATAAAACAAAAGCCACCCATAGTAAGAGTAGCTTTTAGTTTTTACTAATAACTTATCGTTCTTTATTTCATTTTTACCGCAGTACCATATAAGGTAAGGCGTGGGGTAGCATCAAGCTGGCTAAGTTCTATGTGCATATTGATAATAGCATCGGCGCCCATATCACGGCATTTTTCGGCCAGGTTCTCCATGCCCAGGCGGGTAGCTTCATCGTAACTGCCGCTGGCGGTTACCACAGGCTGCTCGTATTGATAAACCATACCGATATAGGTATAAGGTTCTTTGACATCGCCAGTATACATAGGCACCGGTTTAATTACACCACGGATATAATCGCGGCTGCGGAGAAAGGTGCCTTTTTCGTCATAAAACTTAACGGTACCGTTTATGTACTGGTCGGTGTACGATACGAACTTGCCCTCTTGCTGGACTTTGCCATTGGTGTAGTATACTTTATAGGCTCCGTCTTTATTTACTATCTGGTAATAGGTGGCTTCTTTTTCATTGGGTATTAGCCTAAAGCCAGCATCTAGCCATTGCTTAGTTTGTGCATTAACTGAAAAAGTTAAGAGCATGGAGGCTACTAATAGTGTTAATGCGTATTTCATCGTATTTGTTTTATGTTTAGCTACAGAGGTACTGTTTAATGTTGGGCTAAGCTAATTTTGAGCAGGTTATATTTTGATGCACCTTGCCTGAAAGTAACATACGTTACACTATTGCAACCTTTTGCGGGGTAATTTTGTAGTATAATAAAATGTAATACTATGTCAGCTTTTCAAGATTTGATAAATGGAGATACACCGGTGCTTGTAGACTTTACGGCTACCTGGTGTGGCCCTTGCAAAACGCAGGCGCCAATACTGCACGATGTTGCCCAAAAACTGGGCGAAAAGGTGAAGATAATAAAGGTGGATGTGGACCGCAACCCCGATGCATCTGCCTACTACCAAATACAGGGTGTGCCTACACTGATACTATTTAAAAAGGGAGAAGTAAAGTGGCGACAATCGGGCGTGGTACCAGGCAACCAATTGATTACCATAATAAACCAACATGGCTAAAATACAATGGGCCCTGCAAGCAGGGCCCATTGTATGTATTTACCTATTACTAAACTACTAATTTACTTTTTAACCGAGGGAGCTTTGCATGAATTTATACCAAATAGGCTGTAGAGCGGGCAAAAACCTATAAAGGCAGTTAGTAACGGTACTAAACCTATAAGGCCCAGCCAGTTTTTAAAATATACACCGGCACCTATAATGCCTAAACCAAGTATTACCCTGATTATTTTGTCTGTACTACCTACATTACTTTTCATAAGTATTTGTTTTTAAATGTTAGACAAACTTAGTGTTACAACATAAATTTATTTGTGAGCATTATCACACAGCAATATGATAATGGTCAGTTATATATAAACCAAAAGCCACCCTTGTGAGGTGGCCAGTGGTGGATTTGGATATGGATTTGGTTGGATATACTAATTAATGTTGTCAACCCTCGGCTGTCGACGCTTGTGTTCCAACCTACACAATTGCAGCCTGAAGCATTAATGCAATTCTTAGTGGTTAAACTGCTCCTCTTCGGTAGAACCTTTAAGGGCGGTAGTAGAGGCTGTACCTTGCATAACTGTGTTTTGAACAGCATCAAAGTAACCGGTACCTACAAAGCTTTGGTGTTTAACAGCTTTAAAGCCTTCGGCCTGTAGGGCAAACTCACGTTCTTGTAGTTGAGAGTAACCGGCCATACCGCGTTTTTTGTAGTTTAAAGCAAGTTCGAACATGCTGGTATTTAAGGCATGGAAACCTGCAAGGGTAATGAACTGGAATTTAAAGCCAAGTGCAGCAAGGTCTTCGCGGAATGTTTCCATCTCGGCAACGCTTAGTTTGCTAGCCCAGTTGAATGATGGAGAACAGTTGTAAGCCAACATTTTGCCAGGGAATTTAGCGTGGATACCGGCTGCAAAAGCTTTAGCTTCAGCTAAATCAGGCTTGCCAGTTTCCATCCAGATAAGGTCGGCATACGGAGCGTAAGCCAAGCCACGGTTAATGCACTGCTCTAAGCCGTTACGAACGTAGTAGAAACCTTCGCCAGTGCGCTCGCCTGTGATAAAATCGGCATCGCGCGGGTCGATATCTGAAGTGATAAGGTTAGCAGCTTCAGCATCGGTACGGGCAATGATTAACGAAGGAACGCCCATAACATCGGTAGCTAAACGTGCAGCAACCAGTTTGGCAATAGCCTCTTGGGTTGGCACCAATACTTTACCACCTAAGTGGCCGCATTTTTTAGCCGATGATAATTGGTCTTCGAAGTGAACGCCTGAAGCACCTGCCTCAATCATTTGCTTCATCAATTCAAAAGCATTTAGATTGCCACCAAAACCGGCTTCGGCATCGGCAACAATAGGTACTAAGTAATGGATATTTTCAGTACCGCCAAGGGTTTGAATCTGGTCGGCACGAAGAAGGGCCTGGTTAATTTTTTTAACTACAGAAGGTACGCTATTAGCAGGGTAAAGGCTTTGGTCAGGGTACATTTCGCCGCTAAGGTTAGCATCGGCAGCAACTTGCCAACCTGAAAGGTAGATAGCTTCAAGGCCTGCCTGAACCTCTTGTATAGCCTGGTTACCGGTAAGAGCACCTAAACCTGCAACCCAATCCTGGCTGTTAAGTTTGTTCCACAAACGCTCTGCACCAAGGCGGGCAATAGTGTATTCAATTTTGTATGAACCTGAAAGGTTAACTACCTCTTCGGCAGTATACGGACGTTCGATACCTTTCCAACGTGGGTTGGTAGACCAATCGGCTACAAGGGCGTCTATTCTTTCTTGCTTATTCATTTGTTTTAGGGCTTTTATTTTTTTAATAGTTAATGTTTCTAAATTAGTCTATTTGATTATAGGCGTTCAGAGTTAAAAACTCACTAAACTCATCAGCTGTAGCCAGTTCCACAAACATGGCAGTAGCCTCTTTATATTTTCCTGCAGCAAATTTATCTTCGCCAACCAGGGCTTTAATCTGCTCTACGGCCGCAGCTACAGTTTGATTAAACAAGGTGTGGTCTATTACAGTTCCATCGTGCAACTTTGCGCTATTGTGTAGCCACTGCCATACCTGTGCTCGGCTAATTTCGGCGGTTGCTGCATCTTCCATAAGGTTATAGATAGGCACACAACCACTACCACGTAACCAAGCCTCTATGTATTGTATAGATACGTCTATGTTGTTTTTAAACCCTTCTAGGGTAATGGTACCGGCAGGAACTTGTAATAAGTCGGTAGCGGTAACCTCAACATCAAGGCATTTGTTGGCAATTTGGTTAGGCGTAGGCATGTATTTATCAAACACCTCTTTAGCCACACTTACTAAGCCGGGGTGGGCAACCCATGTTCCATCGTGGCCGTTTTGCGCTTCGCGCTCCTTATCGGCCCGTACTTTAGCCAAAGCCGCAGTATTAGCATCCTCATCATTTTTAATTGGTATTTGTGCAGCCATACCGCCCATTGCATGCACATTGCGGCGGTGGCAGGTTTTAATTACTAGTTGAGAGTATGAACTCATAAAATGCACCACCATGGTTACCTGTGCGCGTTCGGGCAAGGTAAACTCAGGGCGTTTTTGGAATTTTTTTATGTAGCTGAAGATGTAATCCCAACGGCCACAGTTAAGGCCTGCTGAGTGCTGGCGGAGTTCATACAGAATCTCGTCCATCTCAAAAGCAGCTAAAATTGTTTCAATAAGCACCGTAGCTTTAATAGTGCCTTGGGGTATGCCTAACTCGTTTTGGGCAAACACAAAAACATCGTTCCACAGGCGGGCCTCTAAATGGCTCTCCAGCTTAGGAAGGTAGAAGTATGGGCCGCTGCCTTTAGCAATAAGAGCTTTAGCGTTATGAAAGAAGAACAAGGCAAAATCGGTTAACGAACCAGATGCAATCTCCCCATCAATATATATATGCTTCTCGTTTAAATGCCAACCCCTGGGTCGAACCTTTAAAACAGCAGTCTTTTCATTCAGTTTGTACTCTTTGCCATTGTTGCTGTAGCTAATAGTACCCGCAATAGCATCGCGCAGATTTATCTGTCCATCAAGGCAATTGGCAAATGTTGGCGAGTTTGAGTCTTCAAAATCGGCCATGTATACATTAGTGCCAGCATTTAGTCCATTGATAACCATTTTACGGTCTACAGGGCCGGTAATTTCCACACGGCGGTCTAAAAGGTCGGCAGGTAAAGGAGCTACTACCCAATCGGTTGCTCGAATTTGTGTAGTCTCGGGTAAAAAATCGGGTAAAATTCCGTTATCTATATCGTGCTGACGTTCAATCCTTTTCGCTAATAATTGAAGGCGGCGGGCGTTGAAATTGCGGTGAAGCTTGCCTAAAAATGCCAAAGCATCGGGTGTTAAAATTTCGGCATGGGTTGCACTAACCGCTGCTTTAATTTCAATTCCATTTGTTACTTCCGTTTCCATTAATCCAATTTTATAATGCAAATATAATTAAAAAATCAAAACCAGCGAATATTCGCTGAAAAAAAATATTCGCTAATTTAAAATATTCGCTATTTAGTAATCCATGTCTTAAAAAACACTAATTTTGCTTAGTTTGTACCCCTATGAATTTTACGGAAGAAGACAGCATAAAATTAATTTTTGGCTTGAAAATCAAGCAATTGCGGCAAACCAAAAATTTATCGCAGCAAGAGCTGGCTGATGCTGTTGGCATGGCTGTATCTTATATTAATGAAATTGAGAAGGGCAAAAAATTCCCAAAGCCAGATAAAATTAACGGGCTGGCCAAAGAACTTGGCACCAATTATGAGAACCTCGTATCGCTAAAAGTTAACAAAGCACTTGCCCCTGCTATAGAGATTATAAACTCACCCATATTTAAAGAGTTTCCGCTTGATATGTTTGGCATAGATGCCTCTAAACTATTAAGCATGATAGCCGAGGCCCCCATCAAGGTTAATGCCTTTATTAATACTCTGGCCGAAATTGCCCGTAACTATAACCTAAAGCAGGAAAACTTTTACTTTGCCGCTTTGCGCTCTTACCAAGAGATGCATAACAACTATTTTGAGGATATTGAAAAGCAGGTAGAAGACTTTATTAATGAGTTTAACATTGATTTCACCCCGCGCTTTGATACCAGCCAGCTGGTAACTATCCTTAAAGAAAAGTATAACTACACTTTAGACTATAACGAGATTACTGAAAACCCTAAGCTGAATGGCTTTAGGAGCATTTTAGTGCCCGGCGATGAAAACCGTTTTTACATTAACAACAACCTGCGCCCTACCCAACGCATATTTATTCTGGCCAAAGAAATTGGCTTTAATTATATGAAGATTAAAGAGCGCTCGTACACCTCATCGTGGGTTAAGGTAACTACTTTTGAGCAGGTACTGAACAACTTTAAAGCATCATACTTTGCCAATGCGCTGCTAATAAACAAGGGGTTGTTTTTAACCGACCTTGAAGAATATTTTAGCAAAGAAAGATGGGATGGCGAAGCTTTGGTTGATTTAATGTTAAAATATTACGTTTCGCCCGAAACATTTTTGCACAGGCTAACCAATTTACTTCCAGAATATTTTGGCCTAAACAGCCTGTTTTTCCTTCGTTTTAATGATGGCGAAACACCCAACAAATACTACCTTACTAAAGAGCTGCACCTATCGGGCAAACATAACCCCCATGCCAACCAGGTAAACGAGCATTACTGCCGCCGCTGGATATCTATTACCATGCTGCAACAGGTAAAGGCACTTAGCCAAACCGGCAACTATAAGCGCCCCAAGGCTGGCATACAACGCTCTCAATATATAGATAGCAAAAATGAATACCTATGCATTACCTTGGCAAGGCCGCTTAACCGCAAGCCCCATTTAAGCTCAAGTGTAACCATTGGCTTTTTGATAAATACAGAGTTTAAAAAGCGGGTTAAGTTTTGGAATGACAAAAATATATCCTTAAAACTGGTTAACGAATCGTGCGAACGTTGTTCATTAACTGATTGCGAGGTACGTGCGGCCCAACCCGTATTTTATAAAAAGCAACAGGAAACCAACACGTTAGAAGCCGAACTTAACTCGTTTATGGAGAGAATAAAGCAGTTGCAGCTAATGTAAAAAGCCATCTGACAAATAAAAATTGCCGTGGCTATTAATAATGTTTATAAATCTAAACCCTTACTATAGGAAATCTCGTTAAAATTTCGTAAATTGCGTGTATTAAACTTTATCATGGGAGAAAAAACATTTACTACTGAAAACCAACCAGCCTTAGTAACCAAACACGAACAAATTCTCGACATTATTGATGGGGTACTAACCAACTCATCAGCTTTAGGCATTACCAAACAGTATACGGAAGACGAATCGTACGATGGCCGTATAATAACGCTTAAAGGAAAACAACTGGTAAACTTTGGTTCTTGCAGCTACCTTGGCCTTGAAATGGATGAGCGTTTAATTAACGGCTCTATTGATGCCGTTAAACGTTACGGCACTCAGTATTCATCTTCTCGCGCTTATGTATCATGCGGTTTATACACAGAGCTGGAGTATTTACTGGAAAAAATTTTTAATGGCTATGTTAATATATCGCACAGCACAACGCTGGGCCATATATCAAACATCCCTGTTTTGGTGGGCGACAATGATGCTGTTATTTTAGACAGCCAGGTGCACGACTCTGTGCAAACAGCCGTGCAATTGCTAAAAGCACGCGGCGTGCAAATAGACCTTATGCGCCACAACCGTATTGACATTTTAGAAGATCGCGTAAAAGAGTTGATAGGCAAATACAGAAAAGTATGGTATTTTGCTGATGGTGTTTACTCTATGTACGGCGATTTTGCGCCTATGGAGGATATTACTGCGCTTCTTAATAAGTATGAGCAGCTAAACCTTTACATTGATTGTGCCCACGGCATGAGCTGGTGTGGCCCAAACGGCGCAGGCTATGTTGCCAGCCACCTTACAAACCACCCACAACTATTCCTAACCACATCATTAGCCAAAGCATTTGGCGCGTGCGGTGGGGTTATGGTTTATAATGATGAGCGTACCCGCGACCGTGTGCGTAACTGTGGTGGCACCTTTATCTTCTCTGGCCCTATCCAACCTTCAGTATTGGGTTCTGCTATAGAGTCGGCTAAAATCCACTTAACAGATGAAATTTATGTTAAGCAAAACCTTTTGCAAGACAAGATAAACTACTTTAACCGCCGTTGCCGCGAGTTAGGTTTGCCAATTATTAACGAGACCAACTCACCAATATTCTTCATAGGTGTTGGGCAGCCCGGTACTGGTTACAACATGGTTAAGCGTTTGTTAAACCTTGGTTTCTTTATAAATATTTCGGTATTCCCAAGCGTATCATACAACCGTACCGGTTTACGCATACCAATTACGCTGCACCATACCACAGAAGATATTGAAAGACTACTAACCGCTGTGGCAGAACAACTACCGTTTGCCCTGGCCGACACAGGCCTTACAATGGCCGACATTTACAAAGCATTTAAAATTAAAAAAGCCTAGTGAATATTTTACTAACATAGAAGACACAATATGAAAAGGGGACAATTGTCCCCTTTTTTCATTAAAAAGGGCAATCGGAATAAAAGCATTTAATTTTAAGACAAAACTTACATGTGAATAAAAAAACCAGATACTCTTATTGTTAAGGTAAAAGGCCTGTTTAGATTTGCTTAACATTATTACCAACCACCACCACAATGTTCGGAAAAGCATTAAAATTTATCCCTTTCGGCAGAAAAGGCTCTTACTTTGGTGAGATAGCCGCTGACGACATTATATCGCAGCAGCGTTACAACCTGTTCCGGTTCTTCTCTATGGCAGGGGCTTTAATAAGCCTGCTGGTAGCTGCTCAGGCAGTTGACACCTTTAATGTACCTGTACTAGGCGCTATTTTGGTGTTTACGTCTGTTGCATACATTATAAACTACTACATGCTGAATAAAACCAAAAATACAGTAGTAGCTTATTCTATTAGTATATTTTTAACCTTTACCACCACTCATATTTTAACCTATTATTCGGGCGGGCTTATAAGCTCTAACATGTTCTATTTAGGTGCCACCATTTTATGCTGTTATATGCTTTTAGGCAGTAAGGCGGGCAATATTACCACCCTGCTATTTATATTTAGCATTGCTTATTTCTACATTTTAGGCGAAACAACGGATGGTATTATCCAAAACTTACTTGTGCCCAACGTTGCCGACCAGCTATACATGGTTAAAGGCATACCTGCTGAAATTAGACAGGACTTTTTAGTAACCGGTATCCTATCGCTATTTTTTATTGGTGTATTGGCCAACTACCTGGAGAGCAAAAAAAATATAGTAATTGAACGCATTACCGAATCGCGCGACATACTGGCAGCGAAAAACATTGAGCTGGAAAAACTATCTATTGTTGCCAGCAAAACCGATAATGGCGTATTAATAACCGACAAAAACGGCAGTATAGAATACAGCAACGATGGCCTGACCCGTCTTATTGGCTACAACTACAAAGAAATTGAAGGCCAAAAAACCTGGGATATTTTTAACGGGGTTGAAACCGACACTATAGAAACAGAACGCCTAAAAAGCAGCATAGCCGAAGGGCAAAGCTTTACTGGTGAGTTTCGTCAAAAGCATAAAGACGGAACCTATACCTGGATTGGTGTTACCGCTACGCCTATTATTGATGATGGGAAGGTAAGCCGTTATGTATTCATCAACTCTGACATTAACGAGCGGAAAATTGCTGAAGAGAAAATGAGGCTTTACACAGAAAACTTAGAAAAAGCCTTTAAAGAGCTTGATAAGTTTGCCTACGTTGTATCGCACGATTTGAAAGCACCTCTACGTGCCATATTCAACCTTTCTAATTGGATTAGCGAAGACTACCTTGATGATATGCCAGAAGAAGGCCGCGAAATGTTTGAGCGTATCCGCGGACGAGTATTGCGTATGGAAGGCCTTATAGAAGGTATACTTGCCTACTCTAAAATTGACCGTAAAGATGATGTCTTTATAGATGTTGACCTGAACAAGCAATTGAAGGAAAGCCTGGACCTGATTGATGTACCTAAAAACTTTAAAATAGACATACAGGAAAACCTCCCTACCGTAAAAGGCGACCAATCTAAAATACACCAGGTGTTTATGAATATACTGTCTAACGCCATTAAATTTAACGATAAGCCCGAAGGTGAAGGACTTGTTAAGGTTAAATGCGAGGATGATGGGCAGTTTTGGAAATTCTCTGTTGAAGATAACGGCCCGGGTATAGAGCCCCAGTACCACGAGAAGATATTTGTGATATTCCAAACATTAAACGCCAGAGATACGTTCGAATCTACAGGTGTAGGCCTTGCTATTGTTAAAAAGATAGTAGATGAGATGGGTGGCAAAATATGGCTGGAGTCTGAATTAGGTAAAGGCACTACCTTCCATTTTACCATGGCAAAAGACCCTGCTGCACACCGTAAAACCTTTTTGGTGGCAGCATAGTATAATTATATAGTAAGTAATTGAAAGTTTAACCCAAATAATACCCAATTATGAAACGTAACCCCAACGCAGTAGCAGTGGCACAAAACCCATCGGTACATACCAGCAAAAAAGCTATTAAGGCAGCAGTAGCCCAATCAACCTACACTGCCGCAGTTAAAGAAAGTAAAATTGGTGATACCAACCAGCTTTCTGCAGACGATTTAAGCGCCATTAAAAATATTGATGCACGCTTGCAAGAGCTGTATTACCTAACAGACGAAGAAGACGTTATAGGCTTCTGTTAGTTCGTAGTTCATGGTTCGTAGTTGGTGGCAGTAACTAACAACTACGAACCTCCAACTCCTAACTTATTTCAATTTCACTTTCAAATAAACCGGCTGGTGGTCAGAGTTTGCAAAGCCAAGGTCTACCGTGTGCACATCAATAACCTTTAGGTTAGCCGATGTTAGGTAAAAATCTATAAGAGTTGTAAAAGTTTCGCCTGGAATGTATGCCGTTTTATTAGCCCTGTTTGTAGGCTTATTAGGGTCGTACGCAACATTCCAGCCTTCAGGTATCAGGTTAGCCTCAATACTTTGTATGGTATAGCCGGGGGCTATATTTTTATTGAATTTAAGGGCATCAATACCCGGAGGCGCCTGGTTCCAGTCGCCGCCAATAACCACATAATTACCCTTCGCCGACTCGCCCTCTAAAAACTTCTTCAAAAACTCCATTTCGGTTTTCTTAATCTCGCCGGTTTCATCGTAGGCCGTGTTGTGGGTGTTTATTACTAACAACTCTTTGCCATTGGGTAGTTTGTAGGTAAGCACCTGCATGCAACGGTCTAGCATATACAAGTTGGTAGGCCAGCTGAAACCACCAGGGTACTGGTACCGGGTGCTGCTTAGCGGGGTGTATTTAGAATAGCTAACCAAGCCTCCATAGGTTTTACCATAAGGCTGATAGTTTAGCTTAAACGGCACAGGGACAAACTTGCAGTTGTAGTTTAGCGCAAAGCTGTGAGTGTAATTTGGCAGGGCGGCCGAAAAACGGTCTTCCTGGTCTACATTATAACTGCGCTTAGAGTCTTTATCCACCTCTTGCAGCATAATAAAATCAATAGTATCGCAACCCGAAAGGTAGCCCGTAACACCCGCAAGGTATTTGTCAGACAACCCTTTATCGGCCCTTACACTTTCTCCCCCATCATTAAAAAAATCCATCTCTTTACCCAAACCACAATAACCTACGTTCCAAATAAGGAAGCTATAGGTAGAATCTGCTCCTATTTGCTTGCCTTTGCCCTCTATTCCCAACTTTTCGCTGGCTTCGGGTTTATAATCGGTAATGGTAGAATAGGCCAACAGGCCGCCAAAAACCAATATAGCGGCGCCTGTAACGTACAGCACCAACTTTATAATCAATTTAGCCAGAGAAAACATGGGCAGATAATTTTAAATCAAAAATACCGTTCTTTGCATTGCAATTGTTTAGCTTTATAGCAAAGCTTTTAACACTACATTGTTATTGATATGCAACACAAAACACATAGCTGGAAATCGGCCGACGGACTTACTATATTTGGCCAGTACTGGCAACCCGAAACAACCCCAAAAGCCCTGATATGCATAGTACACGGCATGGGCGAACACAGCGGGCGTTACCCCCATTTTGTAGAATATTTTGTACCTAAAGGGTATGCGGTTTTTGCGCTGGACCACCGCGGGCATGGCAAAAGCGGCGGGCAAAAGGGCCATATGCCAGGCTACGATAACATGATGAATGATATGGACAAGTTTATGGCTGAAGCCAATATCCTTTTTCCTGATACCCCAAAAATTATGTATGGGCACAGCATGGGTGGCAACGTAGCGGCAAATTATGCCATACGGCGCAAACCAAATGGCATTAAAGGCCTGCTGTTAAGCTCGCCATACTTTAGACTGGCATTTAACCCGCCGGCATGGAAAGTATCGTTAGGCAAATTTATGGCCGGTATAATACCAAGCCTTAGCCAGCCAACAGGCTTAGATGCATCAACCATATCGCGCGATACCAAAGAGGTAGAGAAGTACAAAAACGACCCTTTGGTACACGATAAAATGAGTGCCGCCTTTTTTGTAAACATAAGCGCAGCCGGCGAATATGCCATTACCAATGCAGCCCAACTGGCTGTGCCAACCCTTGTGGTGCATGGCGATGGTGATAAACTGATAGCCTATAGCGGATCGGAAGCGTTTGTAGATGCAAGCAACGGTAAGGCCACTTTTAAAGGTTGGCCCGGCCGCTACCACGAAACCCAAAACGACCTTGGCAAAGAAGAGGTTTTTGCTTTTGAAGAGGCCTGGTTTGAGAAGATACTATCAGCCTAATGATGAAATTGCCCGTATATATTGGTATTTTGTTAATCATTGTTTTTGCCGCATGCGAAAACAAGATGAGCGAAATACAGGGCATATCTGACTATGATAAGCTGCCCGCGGTAAGCAGCTACGATTTTGTTATGCTCTACAGCGACTCGGCCAGGGTGAAAGCCCGCCTGGAAGCACCAAAACGTGACAACTACGAGGGCGACAACCCGTATGTAGAAATGCCGCTGGGGATGAAGGTTGTTTTTTACGACTCGATAAAGCGCCCTGAAACTACCCTTACCGCCAAGTATGGCATACGCAAAGAGAATGACGGAATAATGGAGGCGCGTAACAATGTGGTGGTTACCAACGCTAAAGGCGAAACCCTAAATACAGAGCAGCTAATGTGGGACGAGCGCAGCGAGAAACTTTACTCTGATGTTTTTGTAAAAATTACCACCCCCGACCAGATAATTTTTGGTGAAGGTTTTGAGAGCAACCAAAACTTTACCCAATACCGGATAAATAAAATAAAAGGCACCATAAAGGTTAAAAACAACCCGGTAGACGGTAAATAGCCATGGCTACAATGTACCGAATATTAGAAATTGGCTGGCTGCTTTTAACTCTTGCTTCTATTGCAGTAGCGCTATACTTTTGCATAAAATACCAACCGCCCGACAGCTACATTTTTTGGGCTTTTGTCCCTATATCGCTGCTTATGTATTATATTCGCCGTAGGAGCCGGTTGCAAATTTTAAAGAACAACCATAAAACCCCTTATAACCCAGTACAGTGGACAGTTGGCTGATAATTGTGATTACCCTTGTGGCCTGCAGCTTTTTTGCGGGCATAGAAATAGCCTTTGTATCGGCTAATAAGTTGCGTATAGAACTCGAGAATAAAAACGGCGTCCTTTCGTCGCGTATCCTATCCTTCTTTTTAAAACACCCCGGCCGCTTTATAGTAGCTATGCTTTTGGGTAGTAATATTGCCTTAGTAGTATACGGTATTCAAATGGCTGAACTGATTGAAGCTCCGTTATACCGCTTTTTTACCGAGAACCTAAACTGGCATAACAATATAAATGTGTTGGTTATTTTTCTGCAAACAGTATTCTCAACCTTGCTAATACTTGTTATTGCAGAGTTTATTCCCAAGGCATTATTCCGCATAAACCCTAATGGGGTGTTAAGCTTATTTGCCATACCTGTAGCGTTTTTTTACGGCCTGCTATACCCTATTGTATTTGTAACCATGGGCATTGCAGAGTTTGTGCTTAAGCGGGGTTTTAAAATTGAATTTTCAGAAGATAAGCCTGTTTTTGGCCGTATAGATTTAGATAACTATGTACGTGAGCATACCTCTAAAATAAATAGCAAAGAAGATATTGAGCACGAGATACAGATATTTCAAAACGCGTTGGAATTTTCAGAGGTTAAGGCCCGCGACTGTATGGTACCCCGCACCCAGATAGAGGGTATTGACGTAAGCGAACCTATTGAAGAACTGCACAAAAAGTTTATTGATACAGGCCTATCTAAAATTCTGATTTACCACGAGAGCATTGACCATATTATTGGCTATGCCCACTCTTTTGCCCTGTTTAACAACCCTGATACAATACGTAAAGTATTAATGCCCATAATAATTATACCGGAAACGTTGGCTGCCAACCACCTGCTTACCCGTTTTATACAAGAGCGAAAAAGCCTTGCGGTAGTTGTTGATGAGTTTGGGGGCACATCGGGTATTATTACCATTGAAGATGTTATGGAGGAGATATTTGGCGAGATTAGCGATGAGCATGATGTGGAAGAGTTGACAGACAGGAAGATATCTGAAAACGAATTTTTACTATCTGGTCAGGTAAAGGTTGATTACCTTAATGATAAGTACAAACTGAACATTGGCGAAGGTGAAAACTATGAAACCCTTGCGGGCTTTATACTTAACCACCACGAAGACATTCCCCAGCCTGATGAAGAGATTATTATCGGCGATTTCAAATTCATCATCAGCAAAGTATTGGGCAACAAAATAGAGGAAGTTAAGCTTTTCATTAATAAAGAAGAATAAACAAAAGGTTATGATAAAAGCAGCAAAAATGATAACACTGGCAGCCATTGCATTAATGGTAGCCTGCGATAAGATAGAGCCGGAACAAAATGAGCCTACAATTACTGTTACAGCTCCTTTTGACAACGAAGTTATTACAGTAAACGACACCCTGTTTGTAAAGGTTGATTATGCTGATGATTCAAAACTTGTTAGCTACCAGGCTAATATTACCAATACAAATTCTAATGTAAATGTGTTCTCTCTTAATAAGTATGTAAATGGTACAACAGCCAGTTTAGACACATTTAAAATTATGCCAGACACCGGCCATTACGAACTTATAATATACGTTGGTGACATTAATGATAATTTTACCAATAAGATTATCAATTTTACGGTTACCCCTTAGCGGTTATAGATATGCGATGATTGATATTGAAAAACTAAGATACCCTATAGGCAAATATGTTGCCCCTGCTGCATTTACTACTGACGTTATTGCGGGCTGGATAGAAGACATTGCAACGCTACCAAAGCATATAAAAACAGAGGTAGAAGGCTTAACGGCCGATGAATTGCAACAAACCTACCGCCCCGGCGGGTGGACTATACAGCAACTGGTACACCATTGTGCTGACAGTCATATGAATGCGTTTATCCGTTTTAAATTGGCGTTGACAGAAGACAACCCCACCATAAAACCCTATATGGAAACCATTTGGGCTGAACTGCCCGACACATTGGAGTTACCTATAAACGCATCGTTATTGATATTGGAAGGGATGCATGCGCGCATGGCAATCCTGTTAAAGAGCTTAACACCCGAACAGCTGCAACGCACCTTTGTGCACCCCGAACATAACCGCACCCAAAGCATTGCGTTTACCATAGGCTCTTACGCCTGGCATGGCAAACACCATTTGGCGCACATTATGCTTGCAAAAAATGCATAGCTATATGCAATATGTCAGGCTAAAGCATCACTAAAGTATGAAACACATTTTTACCTTATTGATATTGTGCCTTAGCCTGCAACTTAGCGCCCAAACCTATTCGGGTATCGAAAGGCAAACAGTGAAATTTGATAGTAACCGAAAGATTGCCGAGGTATGCAACTACCACTCATTCCCCAATAGTATGTACAATACCTACTGGTACCAATACAATGCCGATGGCAGGTTGCTTTCTGTTTCTAAACTTAGCTACCAAGGTTTTGGAAAGCCTTGGTATAAAAAGCCCGATACCACTGATGCTGACTTTAAGTTTACCTATAAATATGATAGTAAAGGCCGCAAAATAGAAGAGGCCTACTACAACAACTACCGCCAGCTTGAAATTAAATGCACCTATGTGTACAAAGGCGACTCTGCCCTAACCGTTACCAAAGAATATGGCTGGGGAACTGAGATAGAATCGAAAACAGTTTACAAACTGTGCAAAATATATAAGACGAAAGTGCAGGGTACAGAAGATTCGCGCGGGTTAGAGTTGGTAGAAAAAACCTACTTTGATAAGGAGGGAAAAACTACCAGCAAAATAAAATACACTTATGGCAAGGCCATGTCGCAATCGGAAGCATTGATACCCCATTATGGTGAATATACCGCTATCTATTTGAATAACGTAAAAGCCTATGATGCCATAGGAAAACTATTGCAGGAACGTAAAATTATTGAGGTAGATTTAGGCGAAGGAGAAATTGAATATAAAGACACTACAACCGTTTTTAAAGAGACTGAAGACGGTTACGATATAAAGTATGAAGATGTATACTGGACGCGCAACCGCGATAACCAGTTTGCATTTAATGAGGATGATTTTCCGCGGGCAATAGACTATATAAATTGTAAGTTTAATGCCGACAATAACCTAATTTCAACCGGCATGTGGTGGGACCAAACCCAGTACCACGAAGATGGTTTTGACGATATGATGATGATTACCGATGCTGATTTAGTGCCGGGTTTTGTGGAGGTGAAGGAGTAAGTTATAGCTTACTTGTTTTATGCAAAATAACACTACCTCAGTTAAATAATCAGCTTGTTTAAGTTAGTGGGCTGTAGTTACCAGATATCAACTGCCAAGGGTAAAAAACTCGCCCCTAAACCCTCGCCCCTTGCCCCTAAAATGTTATCTTTGCGCACCATGTCTGATATTTACTCAAAATACGAAGCCGTTATAGGTTTAGAGGTTCACGTTCAGTTGCTTACCAAAAGCAAGGCGTACAGCTCTGACCCTACCGATTTTGGCGCTGCGCCAAACAATAACATTTCGGTTATTACCCTGGGCCACCCCGGCACATTGCCTGTTACCAACCAAAAGGTGATAGAATATGCTGTTAAGCTGGGCTTGGCATTGAATTGCGATATCCGTAGGGAGAACCAGTATGCCCGTAAAAACTATTTCTACGCCGACTTACCTAAAGGCTACCAGATTACACAGGATAAAACCCCTATCTGCACCAATGGATATGTTACCATAAAAGAGAACGATGGTACCGAGAAGCAGATTGCCCTTACCCGCATACACATGGAAGAAGATGCCGGTAAAAGCATGCACGACCAGGATTTGTACGACTCGCTGATTGACCTTAACCGCGCCGGTGTACCCCTGTTGGAGATTGTCACCGAGCCGGTCATACACAGTGCAGAAGATGCTTATAAATACATTACCGAGGTGCGCAAAATTGTACGCTACCTTGATATTTGCGATGGTAACATGGAAGAAGGTTCTATGCGTTGCGATGCTAACGTATCGGTAAGGTTGAAAGGGGTTAAAGAATTTGGCCGCAAAGCAGAGGTTAAAAACATGAACTCTGTACGTAATGTGCGCACAGCTATTGAACACGAAATAAAACGCCAGATTGACATTATTGAGGCCGGTGGTATAGTAGACCAGGAAACCCGCAGCTTTGATGCATCAAACGGAACTACTTTCTCTTTACGTACCAAAGAGATGGCGAATGATTACCGGTACTTTCCCGAGCCTGATTTACCACCTGTAATTGTTACTCCTGAATATATTGAGAGCATTAAGTTACAAATGCCTGCACTGCCCGATGCGTTGCATAAAAAGTACACATCTACCATGGGTTTATCTGAATATGATGCCCAGGTATTAACTGATACCAAAGGCATTGCCCTGTATTTTGAAGCACTTGTGGCACAAACCGATAACTACAAAAGCGCAGCCAACTGGGTGATGGGCAACATCAAATCGTACCTAAACGAAAACGCGCTGGAGATTGATGAGTTCCCTGTTACACCAACCGCTATAGCATCATTACTAAAATTGATTGACGAAAGCAAGATAAGCCACTCGGTAGCATCGCAAAAGGTGTTTCCGCTGCTGGTGCAAACCCCGGAGAAATCGCCATTGGCAATAGCCGAAGAAAACAACTGGCTACAGGAAAGCAATAGCGACAGCCTGCTGCCGTTTATACAAGAAGCGCTTGCCAAATACCCTGAAAAAGTTACTGAATACAAAGGTGGTAAAGTAAACCTTATCGGGCTGTTTATGGGCGAAGTGATGAAGCTGAGCAAAGGCAAAGCCGACCCTAAAGTGGCGAATGAATTGGTGAAAAAAGCACTGGACGAGGCATAGCCTCGTAACGAAAAATGAAAAACTAAAAATCTTTATCTAAAAGTTAAAGAATGAAAATATTAAAAGTACTTATTTTAATTGCAATGCCTGCACTGCTAGTAGCATGCGGTGGCGATGCAAACAACCAGGCACTAATATCGGGCACAATACAAAACGGTGGTGGCAAAACCTTGTACCTTGATGATTTAAACGGGCCGCAAAGCGTGCGCATAGGCACCATAAAAATTAACAATGACGAGAGCTTTACCTACAACGGCAAAATAAAGGAAAAAGGCTTTTACAAATTAGGCATAAGCCCTACCAACTTTTTGGTATTGGTGCTTGATAGTACAGAGCATGTAAACATTGAGGCTGTTGCCGATAGTTTGATTTTAAACTACAAAGTTACTAACTCTGCCGAGAATGAATTGATGCATAAGTTTTACGACCTGGAGATGGGTATGGATGCGAAGTTTGACTCGCTATCTGTAATATTTAAAAACTTTAAAACTACTGATACTACATTGAAAGACGTAGACTCTATAGCCAAGGCGCTGGACAAATCGTATATGGAGTTTGGACGTAAAAATGCTACTACTATTAAGGCAATTATTGAGAAAAACCCAACAGCATATGCCAACCTTTATGGCGCCAATATGCTAAACCCCGATGAGTATATTACTATCCTTGACAAGCTGGCAACAGACCTTAAAAAGGCATACCCAAAATCGGCACAGGTAGATAATTTTGCCAACCGTATAGCTGCAGCTAAAAAAACAGCTATAGGCGTAGTTGCCCCTGATATTACCATGCTAACACCTGCAGGCGAAAGGGCTTCCTTATCATCATTAAAAGGCAAATTGATATTATTAGATTTTTGGGCATCTTGGTGCGGGCCCTGCCGTAAAGAAAACCCTAACGTGGTTAAGCTGTACAACAAATACAAAGACAAAGGCTTTACGGTATTCAGCGTGTCGCTGGACAGTAACAAAGACGCTTGGGTAAAAGCCATTAAAGACGACGGCTTGGCCTGGATGCATGTATCTGACTTAGCAGGATGGAAATCGGCCGCTACACAAATTTACAATTTTAACAGCATACCAACTACCTACCTGATAGACCGCGAAGGCAAGATACTTAACCGTAACCTACGTGGCGCCGATTTAGAAAAGGCAGTAGAAAACTACATTGCTGCTGAAAACGTGATACACTAATTACGAAATAATAGTAGAAAAGGCCCGTTGTAAGCGGGTCTTTTTAGCATAAAAAAACCTTGTTTTGACACAAACCATGACATTGAAAAAAATACTGTTACTAACCAGCATTGTGCTTACTGCAAGCCTACAGGCCCAAACTTATTTTCAGCAAGAGCTTGATTACAAAATTAACGTAAAGCTGGATAACCAAAAGCACGAACTATCGGCTTTTGAAACACTGGAGTACAAAAACAACTCTACAACTACCCTAACATTTATCTGGTTCCATTTGTGGCCCAATGCATACAAAGATAACAACACCGCGCTGGCTAAACAGCTGCTGCAAGGTGGCGATACCAAATTTTATTATGCCGATGATAAAGACAGAGGGTATATCGACTCGCTAAACTTTACAACAAACGGTACACCATTAAAAATTGAGTACCACCCGGTATATGGCGATGTTGCCAAGGTGTTTTTAGCTAAGCCATTAGCCCCTGGCGAAAGTGTAACCATAAGCACACCGTTTAAGGTGAAAATTCCTATAGGGATATTCTCGCGTTTGGGCCATATAGGCAAGCAATACCAAATAACCCAGTGGTATCCAAAGCCGGCAGTGTTTGATGCCAAAGGCTGGCACGAGATGCCTTACCTAAACCAGGGTGAGTTTTACTCTGAATACGGATCGTTTGAGGTGAAGATAACTGTGCCTGACAACTATGTGGTAGCCGCAACCGGCGACTTACAGGAACAAAGCGAAAAAGACTGGCTGGAAGAGCGTGTAAAAAACTCAGTGAACAAAGATTTTAAACCTGATACCGTATCATCATCAACCTATAAAACCATTACATTTAAACAAAAAGATGTACATGATTTTGCATGGTTTTGCGATTTTAAATACTTGGTATCTAAAAGCGAAGTAGAGTTGCCTGTGAGCAAACGTAAGGTACAAACCTATGCCTACTACACCCCTAAATACAAAGGCCTGTGGACCAAAGCCCCCGAGTATTTAAATGATGCCGTTTTCTACTACTCTAAATGGAATGGCGAGTACCCCTACAACCATTGCTCGGCTGTAGATGGGGCGCTTAGCGCAGGCGGTGGTATGGAGTACCCTAACGTAACAGTTATTGGTGCTACAAACTCTGCCTTTGGTTTAGAAACCGTAATAATGCACGAAGTAGGCCACAACTGGTTTTACGGCATATTGGGCAGCAACGAGCGTGACAACGGCTGGATGGACGAAGGAATAAACTCGTTTAACGAGATGCGCTACATCTATACAAAATACCCTGAAAAAGGCATAGACGTAGGATTACCTCAGCCTATACTAAATGCGGCAGGTCTTGGCGGGCGCAAAAACCGCTACCAATATTATGTAGCCTACCTGTTTAGCAAGCGCCAGAATATAGACCAGCCTATACAAACCCATTCGGCTGATTTTACACAGATGAATTATGGCACTATTATGTATATGAAAACAGCTGCTGTGTTTGATTATCTGAAAGCATATCTGGGCGATGAGGTATTTGACAAATGCATGCACACCTACTTTGATAAGTGGAAATTTAAACACCCACAACCCGAAGACTTGCGTAAGGTATTTGAAACCGAAACAGGCAAAAACCTGAGCTGGCTTTTTGATGATATGATTAATACCACCAAGCGCGTAGACTACAAAATACGCATGGGCAAAAACAATACCGTTAAAGTAACCAACCGCGGACAGATTGCGGGGCCATTCCCCATAAGCACTATAAAAGACGGTAAGGTGGTAGAAACTACCTGGCACGAAGGGTTTGTAGGCACAAAAAAAATAAATGTGAATACCGATGGTGCAACCAAAGTTAAAATTGACGTAGAAGAACGCCTGCCTGAGGTTCAGCGTAAAAATAACACTACTAAAACCAGTGGTGCATTTAAAACAGCAGAACCGCTGAAATTAAAATTTTTGGGTGGTATTGAAGACCCACGCACCACCAACCTATACTTTACCCCGGTTGTAGGCTGGAACTACTATAACCACGCCATGCTGGGGCTTGCGTTTTACAACCATACAGTACCCCAACGCAAGTTTGAGTATACTTTGATGCCAATGTACGCAACCGGTACACAAAGCCTTAACGGCGAAGGTTCTGTAGCCTATAACATACTGCCAAAATCGGGCTTACGGCAGATAACAGTGCGTAACTATGTATCGAGCTACCATTATGAAAATGGTGCACTGGGTACTGATGAGAACCTGCGCTTTATAAAGCTTGCCCCTGAAATTTTATTTGACTTTAAAAAGAAACCCGCTACCAGCAATATTAAGCAAAGCCTGCGCCTGCGCTATGTGCACATTTTTAAAGATGTGATGAATTACAGTGCAAGTGATAGTAGTTATGTAAAAGAAAAACGAAACTACGGGGTGTTTGACTATACCTACTCTTTTGAAAACAAACGCGCCATACAACCTTTTGGTTTTGAGGTGCATTTGCAGCACAATAAAGACATGGTAAAAACATTTGTTGAGGCTAAATACTTTATTAACTACAGCGAGCGTAAACGTTCAGGCATAGAGGTACGTTTGTTTGCCGGAGCTTTCCTTTACAAAGCAGACCTGCCAGGTGTTGACTACCGCTTCAGGCTAAGCGGCCAAACAGGCTTCCAGGATTACTTGTACGACAATATATTCATGGGCCGTAACGAGGGTAACGGAGCATTGTTTAATCAGTTTAGCCAAACCGATGGCAACTTTAAAATGTGGTCGGCACTGGGGCAAACCAATAGCTGGATAGTATCGGTAAACTTAAAATCGCCACTACCGGGCAAGGTGCTGGAGAAACTACCAATCAAGCTATACGCATCTATGGGTACGTATGATAAGCTATATGGCAGCGGCAAAAGCGTAGCCTTTGAATTTGGACCCTACCTATCGTTTGGCCGTTTTATAGAAATTTATTTCCCTGCATTTACCTCTAAGGTTTTCAGGGAAGGCGCATCGCTAAACGGTATTGACAAGTATTACGAACGTATCCGTTTTACCATCAACTTTAATATGCTTAAGCCGTTTGATTTGATTAAGAATATTAACTTTTAATTGGCAGCAGGTAAGAAAATATACTTTGCTTCCGACTTTCACCTGGGGGTACCTACGTTTGAGAAAAGCCTTGAACGGGAGAAAGCCATTGTGCGCTGGCTGGAAAGTATAGAACACAATGCCGGGGAGATTTACCTTGTTGGCGATGTGTTTGACTTTTGGTTTGAATACAAGACCGTAGTTCCCCGTGGGTTTACCCGCTTGTTGGGAAAACTGGCCCAGCTGACGGACAGGGGAATACCCGTCCACTTTTTTACCGGCAACCACGATATGTGGACATTTGACTACCTGGAGAAAGAACTGGGGCTGATAGTGCACCGCGGACCCATAGCTGTAAACCTGCTGGGTAAAAGCTTTTTGATAGGCCATGGCGATGGCTTAGGCCCCGGCGACCACGGGTATAAATTTTTGAAGAAAGTATTTGCTAACCCGCTATGTAAATGGCTTTTTGCCCGCCTTCACCCCAACTTTGGCACCGGGCTGGCATTATACCTATCGCGACGCAGCAGAATAGCCACTGGCACTACCGATGAGCATTTTGAAGGGGAGGATAAAGAGTGGCTGATCATCTACATAAAAGAACAACTGCAAAAAGTCCATACCAACTATTTTATTTTTGGGCATCGCCACCTGCCGATTGACCATGTAATAGGGCAAAGCAGGTACATAAACCTTGGCGATTGGTTAAAATACCGTACCTACGCGGTTTGGGATGGCGAAAAACTGGAATTGCTTACTTTTTCTTAAGCATTAAGTGTTTGTTTTATCGTTTATTATCTTCTATCTTTGTCTATAGTCAACTTAAATTGTCCAATTTATACCATGAAGAAATTTTTATTATTAGGCTTGTTAGCTTTAACAGGTAATTACGCGTTTAGCCAATGTGGCGCGTGTACAATTAACACCGGCTGTACCATAAGCCCTGCTGCACCGCAATTGTGCCCTGCAGCATTACCAGATGGCACCGTAGGCGAAGCTTACGACCAGGATGCTACCTTTTACATGCCAGCGGTATTTAGCACATCGGGTATAGATGTTACCCTAAACCAAATTACCGTAACTAACATTACTGGTATACCCCAGGGTTTAAGTTTTGCCTGTAGCGCACCAAACTGTATTTATTTCCCATCGCAAAACCCACCCGCTACAGAGCGTGGCTGTGTTAAAATTTGCGGTGTACCAGTTGTTCCGGGCCAATACAATGTAGTTGTTTCGGTTGTTGCACAGGTAAGCACCCCGCTTGGGCCTGTAACCCAGCCAGAATCGTTTACTATACCATTGCGCATTAACCCACCTGCGGGTGGCAATGCCAGCTTCTCATTTAACCCTCCGGGTGGCTGCGACTCTGTTTGCGTAACATTTGAAGCATTAATTCAAGACCCTGTTAAACCTACCACTTGGAACTGGACTTTTGACAATGGCAATACCAGCACATTAAAAAACCCTGCTGTACAGTGTTTTAACACACCGGGCGAACACTTTATAACCCTTGAAACCAAAACGTTTGATTACGTTTTACAATCGGTAACATTTACTGCTACTACCAACCAGTGGTGCGGCGATGTGGAGGAAATTGAGTTTTTTGGGGTTTGCCAGGGAGCTCCCGATATTTACTTTGATTACTCTAACGGTTCAGATGCTTTTACAACCAACTGGGTAGGTAATAATACCACAGCAACTTTTAACAACCTAAACCGCGTATTGCAAACCCCAACATTTGCCCTTACTTTTTGGGATGATGATGATATATCGCAAAACGACAACTTAGGTACTTTTGCCACTAATGTTACAGGTACCGGCACTATAAACTTTACCACACCACACGGCTTTGGCAGCGTAGTTATTTCATCGCAGGTAGCACAAAGCTTTACTGATACCGACACAATTTTTGTTTACACCCCACCTGCTGCTCCTTTAGTAACCAATGCTACTTCGTTAGATTCTATCTGCACAGGCGATTCTATTATCCTTGTTAGCTCTTTAGCTACCGGTTACCAGTGGTATAACGACACTACCCTTATAACAGGCGCTGAAAACGACACATTGATTGTTACCGAAACTGGCAACTACTGGGTACGTATAAACGATACCAACGGCTGCATAAATAACAACCAAAGCAATGCCACACCATTGGTTGTTATTAACTACCCACCAACAGTTGGCTTGTTTTACACTAACAACGGTGGCACAATAAACACTACCACAATAAGCCCGCAATTCAGCTACCAGTGGTTCTACTCTCAAGTACCAAATTCCGGTGGTTTACCTGTACCAGGGCAAACCAATACTAACATTACCCCAACGCTAAACGGCTACTACTATCTTGTTGTATACAACCTATTAGGTTGCGCCAGCTATTCAGATACCGTAAACTTTGTTAAAAATGGCCTAAGCGATGTATTAAGCAGTGTTACGGATTTGAATATTTATCCTAACCCAAGCAACGGCCAGTTTACGGTAGCCATGGGCTTAAACGGTAATGAAAATACCGCTATAATAGTACGCAACGTACTTGGCCAAACCGTGTTGAACATGGACCTTGGAAAACAAACAGGCAAGTTTGTACGCGTTATAGACAGCGCATTGCCAAAAGGCATGTACATTGTTGAAGTGGCACGCCAGGGTGGCAGTGTTACTACTAAACTAGTAATAGAATAAAACCTAACCATATACAACTATGAATATTAAAAAGTTTTCGCTCGCCATAGTTACATTATTGGTCTCTTCAACTGCTTTTGCACAGCTAGACTGTAGCAATGGCCGCTACGTAGACCCGCCAATCTTTCCGACATTTACGGAAACAACCAATATTGAGTTTGGCCAGAACATTAATATCAACGGCCAAAATCAGGTGTTGACATTAGACGTTTTTCAGCCCGACAATGATAACCTTGCTCAACGCCCGCTGATAATTTTTGTACATGGTGGTACTTTTATTACCGGCACTAAAGATGATGGCGATGTTACCGAACTTTGCAAACGTTTTGCAAAACTGGGTTATGTTACTGCTTCTATCAACTACCGTTTAGGCATGGGTATTCCAAGCCAGGCAACTGCGGCGCAAGCCCTTTTGCGTGCGGTGCACGATATGAAAGCGGCTGTACGTTTCTTCCGTAAGGATGCGGCCACCACAAACACTTACCGTATAAACCCCGACTATATTATAGGTGGTGGCAGCTCGGCAGGTGGTTTAACAGCCATACACCTTGCCTACCTTGACCAAAATGCTGAAGTTCCGTCTTACGTAGATACTACCGGTGTAAACGGTTTGGAAGGTAACAGCGGTAACCCTGGCTACAACTCAAACATTCGTGCGGTTGTTAATCTTTGTGGTGCCTTAGCCGACTCATCGTGGTTAAATACCGGCGATGAGCCTATTGTTAGCGTCCATGGCACACAAGATGGTGTTGTGCCTTACAATACTGCAACTATTAGCGTATTTGGAATTCCTATTATCCCTGTATCGGGCAGCCGCGATATACACGCGCGTGCTAACAATGTAGGTGTAACCAATGTACTTAAAACATTCAATGGGCAAGACCACGTTCCGTATGCTACCAATGGTACATATATGGATAGCACATACTGGGTTGTTCGCGACTTTTTGGTTGACGTTGTTTGTAACGGTTTATCGGGTACTGAAGAAGCTACCAAAACAGTTGGTAAGCTTAGCATCTACCCTAACCCTGCTACGTCTGACCTTAACATTTCAATTGCAGGCACATCGCTTAAAAACACTACCGTACAGTTAATTGATATCAGTGGCCGTTTGGTTTACGAAACCAAAATAACTACTGATGTTACTACACACAAAGTAAACACCGCTAACTTAACTGCCGGTCTTTACATTGTGAAGACCGCAGGTAATAAAGGCATGCAAACACAAAAGCTGGTTATACAGTAATGTGAAAGTTGAAAACTAAAAGTTAAAATATAATAGAGAGCCCCATTCAGAAATGTTTGGGGCTTTTTGTTTGCCCCCTTTATCCCTCACCCCCTAAATCCTCCTCTCCTAAAGGAGTGATGGGGACTTTAATATTAATTGAACAATAATGCCTTTCAATTTTTATCTTTTCACTTTAAGTTTTTAACTTGACACTATGCTACAACAAACCTTATTTAACCTGTTTGAGCGTGATTTAGAGAAGCTCAAAACCGAATTACTTGCTTACGAAAACGAAGGTGCTATGTGGATTGTTACGCCCGGCATAAGCAACAGTGCAGGCAACCTGGCCTTGCACCTGGTTGGTAACCTTAACAACTTTATAGGCGCTGCATTAGGCAATACAGGCTATGTACGCAACCGCGATGCTGA